>NZ_JAMYSF010000011.1:0-189513 GCF_040321775.1 Mesorhizobium sp. M0243
GGATCGAACTTCGTCACCTTCTTGTCGATAAGGAGCCCCGCGATTTCGAGCAAATCCGCATCGTATTTCGGGCTCTTCACATCGTCGAAGACGGTATCTTCCGACGTCATCTCATTGTGGGTGCGCAACTCGGTCAGCAGCATCCCTTTTTCAAACGGCTGTATCAACACTTCCCGCCCGCGCTGATAGAGTACGACGCAGGAGCGTGCCGCGACGCGCTTCTTCGCCATCGCATCGCGCAGGACGGCAAAGGCCTCCAGGGAGGCGCCATCTGCCGGGATCAAGTAGTATGGTTTTTCCAGATAACGTGTGTCGATCTCGGCAACCGGAACGAAGGAATCGACGTCAAGTGTATGCTGCGACGTCAGTTTCAGTTTCTTGATCTCGTCCGGCTCGACGTGGATGAAATCATCCTTGTCCGCCTCATACCCTTTGATCTGATCCTCGGCTTCGACAACGTCGCCAGTCTCTTCATCGACATAGGCGCTTTTGACGGGTAAACCGTCTTTGCGGTTCAAAATCTTGAAGTGGATCTTGGATGCCTCGCTTGTGGCACCAACTATCTTCACCCCGCATGACACGGAACCAACCCTCAGAAATCCCTTCCAGACCGCGCGTGGCGCCACCATGCCGTTTCTCCTAGACGTGCCGATGTTCCGCACAACGCCAGGCACACGGTTCTGTTCCGCAGGGGGAGCCCTCGTCGCCAGCGTTAGTCATTCCTCCTCTCGGTAATCGAGCAGCTTCGCATGGCGTAGCCTTTCCTCGCCCTTCAGGAACCTGACGCGGCCGACGAGACCAGGCTTCAGCCATTCGGCCTTTTCCTTCTTTAGACCGATCGGAACTGGTCCCCCGACCTTCCCTTGAACACGATCCCATAGTCGCCGACGCTTGTCGGCTTTAAAGGCAACGAACGCGCCGCCGGCATATTGGCCCTTGTCGGCCATAAGCACCATTGCGGGCTTTCCGGCCTCGCGCTGCACGCCAATGATGTCCATTTCCTTTTCGGCATAGCACTTGATCTTGCGCCAGTTCATCGTCGGCCCGCTACGGTAGATGCTGTCCTTGCGCTTCGAGACCATGCCCTCGAGCCCCGCCTTGTCGACCAGGTGATAAACCGCGTCGCCGGTGCCGGGCATGGCTTTGCTGACCTGAATGCGGCCGACGGCTGGAATCAGTGCCTGCAGGATTTCGCGGCGGTCTTCCACCGGCATGTTGCGCAAATCATGCCCGTTCAGGTGCAGGAGATCGAACGCCACCAAATACAAGTCGCGCGACGGCTTACGGCGGGTGACGGCTGATTGCAGGGCGTGGAAGTCGGACAGGCCGGCCTCGTTGACGGTGATTGCCTCGCCGTCGATGATGAAACTTTCCGCCTCGATCGCCTCCGCCTCTCCGGCAAGTTCGATATAGCGGCCGGTCCAATCGTATCCGTTCTTGGTGAACAGCCGGATCCCGTTTTCATCCTTGATAATCTGGGTCCGATACCCGTCGAATTTGATCTCATGAAGCCATTCGTCGCCTTGCGGTGGCCTGTCGACCAGCTCGGGCTCCATTGGCTTGATGAACTTCAGAGGCATGCGCTGACTCGCATAGTGCGATTCAATTAGCGCGCGCTAAAATGGTTCCGGAACATTTTAGACGAATTGAATGTTTGATAGCTGTGACGAAACTATCCGACCTTGGCCCGCCGATTCCCGGCAAGCAGCACGACGGCGAGCCTGCCGACGATCAAGAGAATTTCATGATTTGCCCGGTATGCGGCCAGCGGCTCGACATGCGTGACTTCCGCCAGGTCGCTTGGCACGATCAGCCCCAACATGAGCCGTTGGAACTGGAGCTCTATGTCACGAGCCGGAATGGGTAGCGATTGCGGACGTGGTCGTTGAAATATCGGCCCTTGGCAAAGGCAGCTTTGAACGCGGTGAAGGTCTCAACCGGTACGTCCAAAAACTCATAGTGCTTCCCGCTGGCTACAAACCAGACCGAGAGAATCCTGGTGTTCGGCTCATAGTCGAACTTGCGTATCGAGGTCGACGGCATGCTGCACCAGTTTGCCGGGCCGAATTCAGCGTGACGCGATATGGGCCGCATTCTAACTAGCCCCATCGTTTTCGGTTCCGGGACAACAAGAAACCCCGCCACCTTTCGGGAGCGGCGGGCCTGGGGGGCGCTTGAGTTTTGGGTATTTTTGGGTATCTTTTTGGGTATGGCTCTGAAGATAGGTTCCTTGCAAATCACCCCCGAAATCCTTGCCTTGGTCTCGGAGATCGATGAATTCAAAGGGGCTTGGCGAGCGCTGGGAGCGCTCGCGCCACAGCGCCTATCGGCTCTGCGCCGCGTTGCGACCATCGAGAGCATTGGCTCTTCTACCCGTATCGAAGGAAGCAGGCTCACTGACGGCGAAGTAGAGCGGCTGCTCGCCAACCTCGACATCAAATTCTTTGAATCCCGAGACGAGCAGGAAGTCGCCGGATATGCACAGGTCATAGAAATGATCTTCGCGCATTTCGATGCGATTGATCTGACCGAAAACCACCTGACACAACTACACCGTGACCTGCTGGCGTTCAGCAACAAGGATGAACGCCATCGCGGTGCATATAAGACACTCGCCAATAATGTCAGTGCGTTCGATGCCAAGGGGAAAGAGATTGGCGTCATCTTCGAAACGGCGACGCGCTTCGATACACCCAAGCGGATGAAGGAGCTTGTCGAGTGGACTCGCAACACACTCAGCGAGCAAAGCCTGCACCCTCTGCTCGTCGTCGCAATCTTCACGGTGGTGTTTCTGGAGATACACCCATTCCAGGACGGGAATGGACGGCTGTCGCGCGTTCTGACGACGCTCCTGCTGATGCGCAACGGATATGCGTATGTGCCTTACTCTTCCCTCGAAAGCGTGATTGAGAACAGCAAGGAAGGCTACTATCTGGCGCTACGCCTGACCCAGAAGACGATCCGCAGCCCGAACCCCAATTGGCAGCCATGGGCTGTGTATTTCCTGCGCGCTCTTCAACAGCAAAAGCGGCGGCTTGAGAAAAAAATCGAGCGGGAACGCCTTGTGCTCGGCACTTTGCCCGAACTCTCTTTTCAGATTGTTGAAGCCATCAAGGACCGCGGGCGCATAACCATCAGCGAGATCGTCAACCTGACAGGCGCAAACCGAAACACCGTCAAAAAACACCTAGCCGCTCTGGTGGAAGCGAACCATCTGGCTCAACATGGAACCGGCAAGGGAACTTGGTACGGCCGAAATAAGCGATAGAGGCTCTAAGTCTGCGGCACAAATCCATGGCTGAGCGGTGAAACCGGGCTGCGCTTCGTCAGTGTCGGCGTGGGACGTACGATCGAGTGTCTGTTGTATTTCGTGGCGATGGCTGCATTCTTTCTGAGCGTCACCCGCCTGCGCCCAGATCAGGTCTACGGCCTTCTGCCCTTCTTTTTCATGGGTGTCATCTGTAACGGATTGGCTGCGGCGATCCAGTATTCGCTCTCCGATACGGTTGCCATACAGGGTTTGCTGCCGTTCACGATCAATGCGGGACTGTTTGCCAACCAGAACCATTTTTCAGCTTTGCTCTTCGTCTCCATCCCCTTCGTCGTCTACTACGGCCTGTTTCGCGGGCACCTTCTATCCGGGTCGCTCGGTTTGATAACGCTGCTGCTGCTGCTTCTGGCCGCCGGTTCGCGCGCCGGTATTCTGATAGGGCTGGCGATCACAATAATATCGGTTGTCTTTCTGTCCGCGCGCTCGAGGCTGGGTGGGTATGGAATACCGGCTGTCTTCATCGGGCTTTCGCTTTACACCATCGGGGCGTGGACAAAGATCGATGCGGAAGTGGTTGACCCGGCCTTTGGACGGGCCGAATTTGCCCGCACGACAATCGCGGGAATTGAAGAGAATTGGGCGACGGGCGTGGGCTTTGGCAGTTTCCCGAAAGTCTACCAGATTTACGAAAAGGGAGAGATGATCTTCAAGCCCTACGTCAATCACGCCCACAATGATTATCTGGAATTGGCACTTGAAGGTGGCGCGCCTGTTGTCTTTCTGGTCGCAGCCTACTCGATATTGCTTTTTGCGTTTTCCGTTACGGCACGGCGAGATCCGCTGCAGAAAATGGCGTTTCTCTCAGTATCGTTTCTTCTCGTTCATTCTCTGGTCGATTATCCCTTGCGAACGGCGGCGCTTGCGATGACTTTCGCCTATATGAATGGCATTATCTTTCACAAGGGATTCCCTGAGCGGCTGAGCCAAAGAGGCGAGTCGACCGAGGTTCTAGATGACAATCTGCTTGTTCCCGTCAGGCCGTCGGCTCTGGCAAGATGAGAGACTGGATTTGCCTGGATGGGCTATGGGGGGGCTGCCGAAATCTGGTCCGGTCGTTTGCCGGACGCCGAGATTGACAAGCCACTGCATGGAACCTAAGCACGGGCGGCTGGGGCCGGGGGGTTCAGGCATGTCGAGGAGAGCTTCTTGAAAGGAATTATCCTTGCTGGAGGCAGTGGAACGCGTCTTTATCCACTAACATTAGCCGTCTCTAAGCAAATTCTGCCGATATACGACAAGCCGATGATCTATTATCCGCTGAGCGTTCTGATGCTCGCGGGTATCCGGGAAATTCTGATCATTTCGACGCCGCGCGACCTGCCGGTTTTTCGCGAACTGCTTGGCGATGGATCGGAGTTCGGCCTCGACCTGTCCTATGCTGAGCAACCGCAGCCCAACGGGCTGGCGGAAGCCTTCATCATCGGCCGCAATTTCATCGGCAAGGACAACGTGTCGATGATCCTCGGCGACAACATCTATTTCGGCGATGGGCTGTCGCAGCTTTGCCGCGACGCTGCCTCGCGCGAAAAGGGCGCTTCGGTGTTCGCCTATCATGTCGAGGATCCCCAGCGTTATGGCGTGGTTTCCTTCGACAAGGCCACGGGAACGGCGCTGACGATCGAGGAAAAGCCGCAGGTGCCGAAATCCAACTGGGCGGTCACCGGTCTCTACTTCTATGACAACGACGTCGTCGACATCGCCCCTGCTATCCGTCCCTCGGCGCGCGGCGAACTCGAGATCACGGCGGTCAACAACGTCTACCTCGAACGCGGCCAGTTGCATGTGCATCGGTTGGGGCGTGGCTTTGCCTGGCTCGACACCGGCACGCATGACAGCCTGCATGAGGCCTCGTCATTCGTGCGCACCATCGAGCACCGCCAGGGCATCAAGGTCGCCTGTCCCGAAGAGATCGCCTTTGAACAGGGTTGGCTGACAGTGGACCAGGTTCTGCGTCGCGCCGACCATTTGGGCAAGAATGAATATGCCGCCTATTTGCGCCGGCGTGTCGTCGACCTGTCGGAGGGCTAGGCGTTGGAGGTCAGGCCCCTTGGCATCGATGGCGTGCTGGAAATCGTGCCGAAGCGACATGGCGACGCGCGCGGCTTCTTCGTGGAAACCTACAATGCCGAGCGCTTTTCGCAGGCCGGCATAGACCTGGCTTTCGTGCAGGACAATCATTCCTATTCCGCCGCGGCGGGCGTCTTGCGAGGGCTTCATTATCAGCTTGCGCCGCGCGCCCAGGACAAGCTGCTGCGCGTCATCCGGGGCAGCATTCTCGATGTCGCGGTCGACATTCGCCGCGGTTCGAAAACCTTCGGAAAATGGGTCGCTCTCGAAGTGTCGGCCGAGAAGGGCAACCAGATTCTGGTGCCGAAAGGCTTCGCGCACGGCTTCGTGACGCTCGTGCCTGACACCGAGGTCCTGTATAAGGTGACCGACACCTATTCGCAGGCGCATGACCGGTCGATCCGTTTCGACGATCCCGCCATCGGCATCGAATGGCCGTCATTGACCGGCGGGTTCCAACTCTCGGACAAGGACCTCAAGGCGCCGCTGCTGGCCGCCGCCGAGGTGTTCGCCTGATGGGTTATGTGAGGACAGCGGCATGAATTTTCTGGTGACGGGCGGTGCGGGCTTTATCGGTTCGGCGGTGTGCCGGCATTTGTGCGCCAACCCGGCCTATCGGGTGACCAATCTCGACAAGCTCACCTATGCGGGAAACCTCGCCTCGCTGCGGCCGATCGAGAACGCACACAATTATCGCTTCGCGCAGGCCGATATCTGCGACGAAAAGGCGGTGCTCGACATCCTCCGGCGCGACGATATCGACATCGTCATGAACCTTGCCGCCGAGAGCCATGTCGACCGCTCGATCGATGGGCCGGGCACCTTCATCGAAACCAACATCGTCGGCACCTACAAGATGCTCAATGCCGCGCTGGAATACTGGCGCGGCCTGCCCGAAGACAGGAAGAGCCATTTCCGCTTCCATCATGTCTCGACTGACGAGGTGTTCGGCGATCTTCCCTTCGATGGCGGCATGTTCGTCGAGGAAACGCCCTACGCCCCATCCTCGCCCTATTCCGCCTCGAAAGCGGCCTCGGACCATCTGGTGCGGGCCTGGCACGAAACCTATGGCCTGCCGGTCGTGCTTTCCAATTGCTCGAACAATTACGGACCCTATCACTTTCCCGAAAAGCTGATCCCGCTGGTCATCCTCAATGCGCTCGATGAAAAGCCGCTGCCGGTCTATGGCGCCGGCGCCAATGTGCGCGACTGGCTGTTCGTCGAGGATCACGCGCGCGCGCTGGAACTTGTCGCGACCAAGGGGCTGCCGGGCGAAAGCTACAATGTCGGCGGCAATTCCGAGCGGACGAACCTTGGCGTCGTCGAGACGATCTGCGATCTCCTCGACAGCAGGCGGCCCCGGGCAGGGGGCAAGACCTATCGCGACCTGATTTCCTTCGTCACCGACCGCCCCGGTCACGATCGCCGCTATGCCATCGACGCCTCGAAGATAGGCCGGGACCTGGGCTGGGCGCCCAATGAGAATTTCGACAGCGGCCTCGCCAAGACCGTCGATTGGTTTCTCGACAACACATGGTGGTGGGGACCGATCCGCGAACAGCGCTACGCCGGCGAGCGGCTGGGCGAAGCGCGCAAGGGGGCAGCGTGAGGCTGGTTGTCACCGGACGCGACGGACAGGTCGCGGCAAGCCTCCTGGAGGCCGGCCAGGCGGCCGCCGGCGTTGAGGTTATCGCCATTGGCCGTCCGCAACTCGACCTTTCAAGACCCGACACCGTGATCGAAGCGATCGCGGCCGCGAAGCCTGATATCGTCGTGTCGGCTGCCGCCTACACGGCGGTGGATCAGGCCGAGGACGAGCCCGATCTGGCATTCGCGGTGAACGCCGTCGGCGCCGGCAAGGTGGCGCAAGCCGCGGCCTGCCTGGGCGTTCCCGTCATCCATCTTTCGACCGACTATGTCTTCGACGGCACCAAGGCCGGCGCCTATGAAGAGACCGACGAGACCGCGCCGCGCAACGCATATGGCGTTTCCAAGCTCGCCGGCGAACAAGCGGTGGCCGCGGCCAACCCGCGCCATCTCATTCTTCGTACTGCATGGGCATACAGCCCGTTCAGCCGGAATTTCGTCAAGACCATGCTGAAGCTTGCCAACGACCGCGACGAGATCGCGGTGGTGGCCGATCAGTGGGGAAATCCCACCTCCGCGATTGATATCGCCGACGCAATCCTGCATGCGGCGACGATGTTGCACGAAAACAAGGGTTCCGCCGCGTTCGGCATCTATCATCTGGCCGGCACGGGCGAGACCAACTGGAGCGGCTTTGCCCGCCATATCCTGGACACAAGCCGCGTGTTTGGTGGCCCTTGGGCGCGGGTACGGGACATTGCTACGATGGACTATCCGACCAAGGCGCGCCGCCCCGCCAATTCACGGTTGTCTACGGCTAAGTTCACCGCGACCTATGGTTGGACAGCGCCGGAATGGCAGCAATCGGCAAAAGAAATCGTATCTCGTCTCCTGGATGGTCAGACGGGACACGCCAGCAACGTGTGACCGCCACCGCCACGGAGAGTTTTTGATGAGCGTTCAGTTATTCGTACCGAGTTTCCGCATCGAAGAATGTCTTGCGGGAATCCGTGAGTGCCTGGAAAAAGGATGGACCGGGCTAGGCTTCAAAACCGCCGAATTTGAAACAGCCTGGAAGACCTATACGGGTCTCCCACACGCCCATTTTCTGAACTCAAACACGGTCGGACTTCACCTGGCGTTTCAGCTGTTCAAGTCCAAATACGGGTGGGACGACGAGAGTGAGGTCATCACAACGCCGCTGACGTTTGTTTCGACAAATCATGCTATTCTGTACGCTGGCCTCAAGCCAGTCTTCGCCGATGTTGACGAGTATCTTTGCCTTGACCCCCAAAGCGTCCTTGAGCGGATCACTGACAAAACGAAGGCGCTGATATTCGTCGGGATGGGGGGCAACGTTGGCCAGTATCAGAAGATACTGGAGATTTGCCGCGCGCGCGACATCAGGCTGGTGCTCGACGCGGCCCACATGTCAGGCACCCGTGTCGACGGTAGGCACATTGGCGGTGATGCTGACGCATCGGTATTCAGTTTTCAGGCGGTGAAAAATCTTCCAACCGCCGATTCTGGAATGATCTGCTTCAAGGAAGCAGAGGATGATGAGCGTGTTCGCAAGCTCACCTGGCTGGGCATCAACAAGGATACCTACGCCCGTACTGCTGCCCAGGGGGCGTATAAATGGATGTATGACGTCGAGGAGATCGGGCATAAATATCACGGCAACTCGATCATGGCCGCGATTGCCATTGTCCAGCTCAAATATCTCGACGTCGACAATTCCTTTCGACGCCAGCTAGCGATGTGGTACCGCCAGCATCTGGATGGCCACAATCACGTCAATGTCGTGCCTACAGCGCCAGGGTGTGAGTCTGCCCAGCATCTTCTCCAGATACGGATTCAGAACCGAGACAATCTGATGCTTGCCCTCAACGAGCACGGCGTCTATCCGGGAGTTCACTATCGCGACAACACGGACTACCGAATGTACGCTTTCGCAGCCGGCACTTGCCCGAATGCTGCATCGGCAAGCAAGGAAATCATCTCGTTGCCACTGCACCTTCGTATGAGCAAGGCAGATGTCGATCTGATTTCTGACTTGGTTCTCAAATACGCTCAATGAAACCGCAAATCGCCCCTTTCGGAGACGGCACGATTGTCTTGAGGCTCGTGGAGGAGCGGGATCTCAAGACAATCCTCGACTGGCGCAACCGCGACGACGCACGTGTCTGGTTCAAGACATCCGACAGGCTCGCGTTCGACCAGCATCTCGCCTGGTACAACAGCTATCTCCAGAAGGATGACGACTTTTTCTTCCTGGTGGAGGTGGGTGGGCGCCCGGTCGGGCAATGTGGAATTTATGATATCGACGAAGATGTCGGGAGAGCCGAAGTCGGCCGATTTCTGGTCGCACCAGAAATGGCCGGCAAAGGCTATATTGCTCGTTCCTGCGCAGAGATCGTCCGCTTCGGCACGCAATTCATGAAATTGCCCTATCTCTACCTCGAAGTTATGGAGCAAAATTCAAGGGCTATTCGCCTCTACGCACGGGAGGGATTCGTTGAAGAAGGCCGTTCCGGCGGCTTGATCCGCATGGGCTTTGGCCGGGGGCGACCTTCGTGACCCTCAGGCGCGATTTCACGCCGAACCTCTCGCCGCCGAGACAAGCGGTCATGTGAGCCTAAATGGCGAATGTTCTGATGATAATAGAGGCAAAAATCGCCACCACATATTTGCTTGAGCAAATTATGGGGGCCTGTCGAGTGCATGGCGTCGATCACAAAGTAAAATTTCTAAATGAACTTCATGTCGACGACATAACGTTGGATACCATTCCAATGTTTGTACGATGTGCGGATCCGCACGTTCTATCATGGACACAATTGCTGGCCGACGCCAACAGGTCATATGTCTATTATATTGACGATAATTTCTGGCGCATTCTCGGAGATGACCCTCTCGCGCTGTATTATCGGCACCCAATTGTCAGGAAATCTCTGGATTTTGCGGTGTCCCACGCTGCCATCGTAATGGTAAATTCCTCAGAACTAGCAAGATTCATATCAAGGTATAATACTCGGATAGAGGTTCTCCCAACATTCTTTGACTTTTCACTTGTTGAAGACGTAACTCCGTCTTCTAATGACGAAACACGAATAGGTTTTGCCGGAAGTCCGTCCAGAGTGGATGATCTGGAAATGATATCGCCACTTATTGAGCCGATATTAGAGAGGTTTCCGAAGGCTGTATTCGAGTTTGCTGGTGTTCTTCCAAGGGGAGTTAGGACAGAGGCGAGAGTCCGTTTCTTTCCACATACCGGCGATTACAATAACTACGTCAAATTCCAAGCTTCGAGAAATTGGGCAATTGGCTTGGCACCCCTGATTGATCATGAAGCGAACCGTAGTAAGACCGATAACAAGTATCGCGAATACGGCGCATTTCGCATAGCAGGAATATATTCCAATATTCCCCCATATAGCGATGTTGTAAGGTCGCCAGTGACCGGGTTACTCGTCGCCAATACGAAAGATTCGTGGTTAGAGGCAATCTCGGCGATGATGGAGTCGCCGCAAGAGCGAGAAATATTGACGAGGATGGCGTTTGAGGATGTTAAAAACCGATACGATTTGAATGTAGTTTCCAGAGAGTGGGCAGATGTATTCATTAGATTTGATGAGGCCCGCTCAATAAATACCAGGCCGCTCAGGGGTGGAAAGATTCAGATAAAGAAATTTTGGAGATATATAGAGAGATATTGGCTAAGTTTTTGGGTCGCTTATAAAGCTGGGGGTATTTATCTGATATCAAAACGAATTGTGAAAAAGATATTGAGGTTAGTTTAGTGTATTATTCATGGCGTACTCCGTGCGCTCTTGACAGCCTGTCCGGGAGTATGATCTCTTGCAAGCTGGCACAGTGCTTGTGGACTTTGGTCCCCATCGCCGACAACCCGCCGGTCGAAGCCGACGATCGCTATTACGCAGCGCTGGAATTTCCCAGCATGGCAGCGTGATTCAAACGAAATGGCAACCCGGTGCGAATCATGAAACATAGCTATTCAAGTGTGGACAAGAGTAGGTTGCTCCGAGATGTTATCCGCTCGCTGCTGCTGCATCGCGTCTGGTTCTTCATCGGCATTCAAGACGTCAAGCGCCGCTACCGCCGTTCGTTCATTGGTCCATTGTGGATCCTTATCAATCTTGGCCTGTACGTTGGCGCCATAGGTTTCGTATATGGCATCATGTTCGGGCAAGACCTGAAGGCTTTTCTCCCCTACCTGATGCTGGGTTTCGTCGCCTGGGGGCTGATTTCCGCGTCTGTGGTCGACGCTGGTATGGTCTTCGTAAGTGCCGAAGGTTATATCAAGCAGTTTTCATATCCCAAGCAAATCTATATCCTGCGGGCGCTCGTCAGCAACGCTATGAACTTTGTAATGGGTCTAGCAGCTGTGGCTCTCGTGCAGCTTTTTCTCGGCACCTTCGAATTTGCCGGATGGCTGTTGGCCATCCCAGGTCTTCTGCTGCTTTATATAGCTCTATTGGGACACACAACTATTTTTGCTTATTTAGGTACCGCCTTCCGTGATCTGCCACATGCTTTGGCTGGTGTCTTACAGGTAGTGTTCTATCTGACCCCAATCGTCGTTCCAGCCAGCGTCCTCAAGAGCCACGGCCTAGAATTCATTTATCTCGTCAATCCGATCTATCACTTGATTGAAGTCGTTCGCCATCCAATCCTAACTGCAAGTCTAGCGCCTCTTTCCACCTACGGTTTTGTGTTTGGCTATATTCTGATCGTGTATTGCATTGCCTGGTACGTGGCTTCGCGGTTGGACAAGAAAGTGGTGTTTCTCCTGTGACCCAGAACTTCATACGACTACAGAACGTCGGCGTGCGTTTTACCGGCGACATGAACACCGACGGCCTGATAGGCTGGCTAGCCAGAAAGCGGAGCGGGGAGTCGGCTCCTGGTGCCTATACCGTCGAGGCTCTGAACGACGTGACTGTTGCTATCCAACAGGGCGAGCGGGTGGGTCTTATTGGCCTCAACGGGGCAGGCAAGAGCACTCTGTTGAAGGTGATGGCGGGTATCTACATGCCGACCAGTGGAATCGCGGAAACGGAGGGACATGTTTGCCCGATGTTCGAGTTCGCAACCGGTTTCGAAATGCATCAAACCGGTCGAGACAATATCCGCATCCGTGGGTTGCTGCTTGGCATGACATCCGACGAGATTGAGGCGAAACTGCCGGAGATCGAGGAGTTCACCGAGCTTGGGGAGTTTCTAAAATATCCCGTCCGGACATATTCGGCGGGGATGTTCATCCGCCTCGCGTTTGCTGTATCGACTAGCATAAATCCAGAAATTTTACTTATAGACGAGGTCATGGGAGCCGGCGATATCCGCTTCGCTAAAAAAGCGAAAAACCGCATGTTCGAATTCATGGAGCAAGGCAAGATTCTTGTCTTTTCATCTCACAACTTTGATCTATTGAAGAGCTTTTGTGCCCGGACAATATGGCTGGAGAAAGGGCGCATCGTCATGGACGGAGGAACTGAGGATGTGATCGCAAAGTACGAGTCATCACAGAGGTAATCAGGTTCCGCTGTAGCAGAACGATACGTGATGCCCGCGGAATGCGGGTTTCGGGGGAAACATGAAATTCGGTGATTGTGGCCACGATCTTTCTATAAGGCGCATCGACAAAGGGCAGTCGGTACCCAAAGTTACGGTGATCCTCCCCACTTTTGCGCGTGCGAACGGGCTGTTGCAGCTTTCGATTGATAGTGTTCTTTCGCAAAGCTATGGCGATTTCGAACTCATCGTTGTGGATGATGGTTCGCGCGATGGAACCGCCGATGTACTAAGTGAGTACCAGCTTGCCGATTCCCGGATCGTCATCCACTCATATAAGTACAATAGTGGTCTTCCTGCCATGCGCGTGAATCAGGCTGCGCTCCACGGCCGCGGCAAGTACATTGCCTACCAGTTTGACGATGACATTTGGACGGCGGACAGTTTAAAGGTGCGCATGGCGTGGCTTGAGCGCCAATCCGACCCAAGCGTCGTCTATGGCAGCTGCGACGCTTATCGCGCGACGGACGAAGGCGAGATCTTTCAGCGTGTACTGGGGCAGGAGTTCAACTACAGCCTCCTGCTACACGGTAACTATATCGCAAACAACTCGGTAATCCACCATGCTGCTCTCTTCGAGAGGCACGGCATGTATGACCCTCACTTGGTGGCCAGGCGATATTCGGACTACGATCTCTGGCTGCGTTTCGGAAGAACGGCTCCCTTCCAATGGGTCGATGCGACGTGTTCGGTCGTTCGCGGCAACATGGAGAACTCGCTTGGCCGGGATGTGCACGCAGATTTTACCCGCACTTTGAAATACCTTCAGCTTTCTCGAGATCAGCGGCTGAATCCCACCAATATTGCTCAATACGACATGATTTCAGCCGAAAATTGGGGAAATAGATTCTCAATCGCAGAGGTAAACCGATACTATAGAGAAGAGGCATTGCCGTTTGTTTCCAGGTTCAACAACTATTGCACCCCTTCAGAGTTGGCAGTAGTGGCATCTGGAGCCATGGAACATAAACGCATAATGGTGTCGAAGCCTGACTACAGCACGTCTGTGGATGTGGTCATTCGCAATTTCGAGAAGCTTCCAAACCAGAAAGGCTTCACCAGCACCTTCGTAAGGGAACGGGATATTTCATCCTTCGACACGTCGGACACGGACATCGCCATTCTGTACCGTACTGTGGGGCCGGCGGAAAAGTTGTTGACTGATAAGGGGCGGAAGAGAGTTCCTTGTGCCTATCTCATGGATGACAACATGCTTCGCTTCCACGAGGTGGGGCCGGAGCATTCCTCTATCGCGCCTGGCACACCAGCATACCGCAGCATAGTGGCGCAGATATCCGCCGCTGATGCTGTGATCGGATACAGCGATGAAATCATCGATGATTTCAGAACGTATAACTCTCATGCAATTCATCTTAAATCGAATATCCAGCAGCGGTATATAAAACGTCGTGATTACAACCGGTCTGGAAAGGTTCGCATCGCAATTTTTAGCAATAAGTTCCGCGGGCCGATCATTGCCAAGCTCTGGCCGGGATTTCAGCGCGTCGCGTCCCGTTACAAGAATGAAATCGAATTTCATTTCTGGGGTATCGATCCGGGTAGTTTCCCTGCTCTGGAGTGCGATGTCCATTTCAAGCCTTTCACGCATTCCTACGACAGCTATCTTGCGGAGCTAGGCAGAACGTATTTCGATCTTTCGCTCACGCCTCTTGCGGGCGATACACGCGCAGAACGGAGTAAGAGTCCGGTCAAACTGTTGGAATCGGTCGCCGCCGGTGCAATTAGCGTGATGAGTGATGTAGCGCCCTATAGCCGCTTACCTGATGCGGTTTGTGTCAAAGTGCGCAATCGACCCGAGGACTGGGCCGACGCCATTGAAGGTCTGCTAAAACTCAAGGCGGAGCAACGCGATGAAATCTTGGAGCGGGCACGAGCATATGTCGAAAGTTGCTATACAACGGAAATCCAATACTACGATTTTTATGGTGCTCTCGCCGCGACAGAAGTTCATGCGCGTTTAAAGGATAAGGCAATTCTCTATGCTTTTCATGAGGCCGCTATGGGAGGGGCAACGCTTCATTTGCTACGGCATGCGGCGCTTGTATCCTCATACGGCTTCAGGGTTGTCGGCTTGATCCGGCAGGACGAGAGGTTTGGACCGGAGTTTGCTCGTCTCTGGCGCGAGGCAACGAAGGATGCCCCCCTGCTGGAGGAAAGTTGGCAGCACGGAATGAATAGCGCCGACGACTCCAAAGTACGTTCACGGGATGTGATGGACATGGAGGTCGCCCAACGCATTGCGGAAAAATTAGCCGAGTTTGATGTAGGTCTCCTTCATTTCGCCACATGGCAGCCAGCCATGACGGCCCTCGGATTGGAACTTGGCGTTCCAGTTGTCGCTAGCGTTCACCAATACTATGAGGGGGCTGATACACGAGCCTTCGCCCACGCAGTTCATTGCTCCTCGGCAACACATGGTGAACGATGGAAGAAAGCGTCGGGGGTCCCCGTGCGCCGCATTGTCTGTCCCGTCGACGACGTCTATTTCTCGCTTTTCCCGCCACGGGAGGCTCGGAACTTTGCCTTACAAGATCCGCTGCAGATAGTCGTCTCGGGAACGCTGCAGCCTCGCAAGAATCAACTCGCTGCCATCAAGGCGGCTCTACTTCTGCGCAAGGCTGGACATGAGGTTACAGTCCACGTGATCGGCTACGATGATCTCCGCTGCGATTACGCAAAGGCTTGCCGCGATTATGTGTCGGAACAAGATCTGGAAAACCACGTCATTTTTCACGGGTTCGTTTCCGATCCGGAACGCTTCTATGCAAGCTGCGACGTGTTACTCATATCCGCGTTAGACGAATCCATGCCACAGGCGATGCTTCAGGCCATGGCATCCGGTGTCGCTGTTGTATCGCCTAGCGTTGGCGGTGTATCCGAAGTGATCAGGCATCGCTACAGCGGTTTGATCGCCAAGGATGCGTCCCCCGAAGAACTGGCGAATGCCGTCAATGAGTTTCTAGGGTATTCGGCTGCACGGCGAGCGGAAATGTTGCGAAGTGCCTACCGGACAATAGGTATTCTGGGACGCCCAAGCTATGTCCGAGCGGAATTAATGGATCTCTATGGGAGCGCTTTCAGCAGGTCGGCGTCCGAGAAGTCGATCGAGGCGATCACTGACATCTCGAGCGCTCTACTGGGTGTGCTCCCTGAGAGGTTCGAGCCCGGTGTGGCTTCCACAATTGCCAGGCTCCACTCGGAGGTGGAAGCCCAGCATTTCTCGCGTCCGCTCAGGCTGGCGAGGGCCGTCACTTGGCAGTCGAGCGAGATGTGGAATATGATTTCCTCCGTCTTTGCTCCGCTTGATTTGTTCAGCCGCCGGCACTTCGGCCGGACGCGACGTGATGAACTGCGCCTGAGCGAGAATCTCTCGGGCATATCCTACAGGGAGTATACCGTCCATTTCGCGCTTCCCTCCCTCGCGGCCATCCATCTTGGGATCGTGCCGCTTGTTCGGGCGTCGGCGGGGCTCATAGGCATTGAGATCGTGTCGAGCGAAGCCAAGATTCTGGGCTCCACGACGCGCTCCCTCGCCGACGTTGAAGTGGGCCTGCCCGCGAAATTTTCGTTGAACACGCCTGTCCTCGATCTTCAGGCAGGATGGCGGCTCAGAGTCTTCGTGCGCGACACGGACGTACCGGTCACCATCTATGAGGTAGTGCGCCCAGCGGTGCTTTACGGCGCGTTAAAGCGTTTCCCTTTCGCTCGGTTCGAGTAGCCACCAATTGATTGCCTCGTGCACCGCGAGCGCAGTTGGGGCAAAAATCGCGCTTAGGAATGTCAAGTATGGAGCGCAACAATGTAGGCTTCGCCCCCGGAGCGAAGGCTAACAGACTCGGTGCCACCCAGATTCTTCGGCCCCCTGGTGCAAATGGCGTTTCGAATATAGGCATCTGAATATCGTCGGTGCAAAAACTGAACACCACCAATCGTTTCATAATTTTCCACGATTTCTTCACCGTCGCTTGGCCAAGTGGTGAAGATGCATATCTTCTTTGTTACACGGAGTAGTTCGGCTACGAATTGCTCTATTTCAGGAATATGACCGAGCACCTCGAAACACAGGACCACATCGAATTGGTGATCTTCGAAACCGAGATTGTAGCCATCTCCGAAAAGAAATGTGCCTGTTGGAAAACCTTCCCTCGCTTTTTCCAGCATTTTCACAGATGAGTCGATGCCCGTATAGATGGCGCCACTCGGCAGGCCGGTGACAAGTTTTTCGTAAATGAGACCAGTTCCGCAGCCGACTTCCAGAATGGAAGATTCAGGAGGAAGAGTAACGCGATGCAAAACAATATCGACTAGCTCTTGGCGATGGGCATCTTCAATAGGCGAGTTCTGCCAGATCGCCTGAATTTCATCAGCGATTCCACTCACGTCCCAATTATCCCAGTCTCGGGTCATCGGTTATTTCCTGTCGTTCCAAGTGAATGAGGGGAGTGTCAACAATGCGCACCAACCAGGCAAGATGCTTTGGCCTGGCGCGCGGTTAACGTCTTGATTGCGGCTGCAGCGTCAACTTGGGGCGGTCCCTTTGGTTCGGAGCATCGGTATGCTGAAAATACCGACATCCTCCTGTGATCATAATACGGTGACTTTGAGGCGGGCAGCAGGGGGCATCGGCCGATGGCACGCGGCAGCAAACTTATTCGCTCTCCAGAAAAAACCTCTGGCTATGCCCTCGCCACCACAGTATGCGATACAGGACGGCGGGGGCTGGGGATGGCACTTGAGTAAGGTGATTGGTCGCGAAGTATCTTCGTGTTCGCACCTCGCTGGTGTTGATGCCCTTGAGCCTGGAGTCTAGTGCCGTCCAATGAATCCCCACCTAGAAGCTGTGTTCGGGCTCAGGCCACAGATGCGGCGCGCCTTCATCATGGTCCAGGACGTGGTCATGGTCCTGGTCGCCGTGGCACTCAGCCTCGTGCTTTCGCGGTCGAATCTTTCGTTCGAAGCGCTCTCCAAGGAGGGTCTGGCGACATGGGCGGGCATCGTCGTCATCAGCCATTTGCTGTTCCGCTACAGTGGCCTCTACACCACCGTCTGGCGCTTCGCCTCGACGCCGGACTTTTTCAACATCCTGAAGAGCTGCGCGATTTTGACGTTCACTCTTTACATGGCGTCGCTGCTGCTGCGTTTTTACCGGCCGGTGGCGGGGCTCAACGAGCGTCAGTTCATCGTCTTCTTCCTCGTCTCCTTCACCATAATATCGGCACCCCGGCTGTTCTACCGCTTCCTGCGTGACGGCGCGAGTTGGGGCATTCTTGGCCGCAAGTCCGATGATACTGAGCCCAAGCGCGCGTTGTTCGTTGGCCGGCTCGGCGAGGCCGACCTGATCATTCGCTTCACGCGCACGGCGCAACCGGCGGACTATTCCATCGCCGGCATCATGGCGACCGAGCGCGGCGCACCGTTGGGCACGCGGATTCAAGGTGTTCCCGTGGTGGCGACCATGCCGCGCCTGATCGATGTCCTGGAAGACTATGCGACCGGCACCAAAAGCCTGGACTTGCTGATTTTCGGCAGCGGCGCCGAGCACGAAATCGAGGACTATTCGGAACTCGTGCGCATTGCCCGGCACGGCGACATAAATGTGGTGCAGTTCTCAGGCCTTTCGGAGTTGGAACAGCACGGAAAGCTGGTTCTCGACACCGTTGAGATGGAAACGATCCTGCGCCGTCCGGCGGTCGCGTCCGACATCCAGCGCATCGGCGCCTTTGTCAGCGGCAAACGCGTTCTGGTGACCGGCGGCGCCGGTTCTATCGGCCAGACGCTGGTCAAGCGGTCGCTGGAACTGGGAGCCGAGGCGGTGCTGGTCGCCGACAACTCCGAGTTCGGCATTTTCCAGCTGAGCCAGTATGTTGACGAAAAGGATCATGACCGGCTCAAGGTCCGCATCGTCGATGTCGCGGACCGGCGCCAGATAACGCGTGTCGTCACGGAATTCCGGCCGGACATCATCTTTCACGCCGCGGCGCTCAAGCATGTTCCGCTGCTCGAGGAGAACTGGGATTCAGCCGTTCAAACCAACATTTTCGGAACGCTCGTCTGCGCCGAAGTTGCCGCCAAGTGCGGGGTTGCGCAATTTGTCCTGATATCGAGCGACAAGGCGGTGGATCCCTCATCAGTGCTTGGCATGACGAAGCGGGCCGCCGAACAGATCATCAGCGCCTTGCATGGCGAGACGGGCGGGCGTGACCCGGCCACCAAGTTCATTGCAGTGCGGTTCGGCAATGTCTTCGGCAGCAATGGTTCGGTGGCGACCATATTCCAGGCGCAAATCGAGGCTGGGGGGCCCGTCACCATCACCGACCGGCGCATGACGCGCTATTTCATGACCGTGGCCGAAGCCGTCGATCTCGTCATCATGTCGGCGGCCGATGCCGCGTCGCGGCAGAGCGGACACGATTATGCCGTCTATATGCTCGACATGGGCAAGCCGGTGCCGATCCTTGAAGTGGCCGAAACGATGATCCGCTTGTCCGGAAAGAGCCCATACAAGGACATCGCGATCCGGTTCACCGGCATCAGGCCGGGCGAAAAACTTCACGAAACGCTGCATGGCGAAGACGAGGAACTCGTAGAACTCGGCATCTCGAAGGTTTTCGGCCTCAGCACGGACGTCGTGGAATGGTCGGATGTCCAGGTCGCGCTCACGGCCCTGCAGCAGTCGGCGAAAAACCAGGACAAGGCTGCCGCGCTCGCCGCATTGGCAGGTCTCGACCGCGCCAAGAAGGCCAGGGCAAGTGCACGTCAAGACGCGATCCCGAAAACGGCCGGGCAGGCGAGCTAGGCCCGGTTCAGAATTCAGAAAGCGATCTTGGTCGTGAGCAAAGCAGATCTGCGCGTCGCGGTCCTGATGGGCACGAAGGATGGCGCGGCCTTCATCGATGAACAGCTGCAGTCCCTGCTCGCGCAGTCGCACCCTCTGGTCGACCTGTGGATTTCAGACGATGGCTCCGTCGACGGCACGACCGCCATCATCGAGACATGGAAATCCCGCTGGCGGCCCAAAGGTCGGATGACGCTGGTAGAGGGGCCGCGGCAAGGCTTCGCCGCCAATTTCCGCTCCATGATCGTCGACCGACGCATCGAGGCCGACTGCTATGCCTTCTGCGACCAGGACGATATCTGGGAGACCGACAGGCTGGAGAGCGCTATCAGCTGGATGCGGACCCAGGATGCGAAAACCCCGCTGATGTTTTGTTCGCGAACCGCCACCATGACGGAAACAGGAAGTCTTGTCGGCCATTCGCCGCTGTTTGCCCGGCCGCCATCCTTTCGCAACGCGCTTGTGCAAAGCATCGCCGGCGGCAACACCATCCTGCTCAACGCGGCGGCACGCGACCTGCTGGCCAGGGCCTCCACGCGGACCGGGTTCGTCAGCCATGACTGGTGGGCCTATCTCATCGTGACCGCCGCCGGCGGCATCGTCCGCTACGATCCGCGGCCGCTGGTGCGCTACCGGCAGCACGCGGCGAACCTGGTCGGCGCCAACGTGTCCTGGAAAGCAAGGTTCTCCCGGCTTGGCCGCCTGTTCAAGGGGGAATTCGCCGGCTGGACAGACCTCAACCTCGACGGTCTCGCCCTCAATCGCGACCTCCTGACCGAGGACGCGACGGCATGCCTCGACCTTTTCACCCGCGGGCGCAACGGCGGTCTTTTCCGGCGCTTGGCGGGCTTGCGCCAAAGCGGCGTCTATCGGCAGACCGTTTCCGGAAACCTGGGGCTCTATCTCGCTTTCGTCCTGGGGCGCATCTGAACATTGGCACGAGTGCGTGGCACGCTTGGTCAAAAGATCGGCTCATGCTACTTCGACCGGATTGACGGCATTTGCCTGCGGCGTTGCCTCGGGACTTCGGCAGGGAGCACTATCGGCCGTTCATGAAGGCAGCCAAGCAAATCTTCGATATTGCCGGTGCGGCTCTGCTGCTGGTGGCCACATCTCCTGTCTTGGCGCTCACCGTCCTTGCCGTTCGGGCATCGTCGCCGGGCCCGGCTATTTTTTCACAGGTGCGGGTCGGCCGTGACGGTCGGCTTTTTCGCTGCCACAAGTTGCGCACGATGTATGTCGGGACGCCGTCACTGCCCTCGCATGAGGCGCCGGTGGATTCCGTGACATCGGTCGGGAAGGTCTTGCGGAAGTTCAAGCTCGACGAGCTGCCGCAATTCTGGAACGTCCTGAAGGGCGAAATGAGCCTGGTTGGGCCGCGCCCCTGCCTGCCGACCCAAACGGAATTGATCGAGTGTCGCAGGCGGCTGGGGGTTTTGGCGGCGCTGCCGGGCATAACAGGCCTGGCCCAGATCAGGGGCATCGACATGTCGAACCCGGAGCTTTTGGCCGAAACGGATGCTGCCTACCTCCGCACCGCGTCGTTCTGGCTCGATTTTCGGATCCTGTTTGGAACGCTCTACCGAAGACCATGATCCCAAAAAGTGGAAGCCGGTTTTTGGAAAAGATCATGGTCAAGCAAGAAAGTCAGGATCTACCGAGCCGCGCCAGCTCGGCCAGCCGCTCGACCGTGCGAGCTTCAGGCGTCCACCCCTGCGATACCAGCAGGGCGGGGTCGCATATCTGTGTCGCAGTCAGGCTGTCCCAGAACGCCCGCCTGCCGAGCGCGGCCACGACCGGCCGTATCAGGCCGGCCGGCACAGCCATCAGGCGCACAGGCCGCCCCAAACCTCTGCGAAAGGCGACGATGATGGCCTCGACGGTGACCGGCGCCACATCGGCGCCGACGTAGATCGGGCGAAGCGGTCCGGAATGGCTGAGCAGGTGCGACACTGCTCGCACCGCGGCTTCGGAAGACATCAGCGAGCGGATTCCGGTCAAGGCACCCGTCGGCAGCGGCAGCGGCGTATCGGCAAGGCGCATCAGCGTTGCCAGATTTCCCCTCATGCCGCTTCCATAAACCGGAGGCAGGCGCAACACGGCGGCGTCCGAGCGGCCGTGTAACGCGTAGGCGTCCAAAACCTTGATCTCGCCTTCGCGCTTCGAGCGTCCATAGGCGCATTGTGGGGCAGGAAGCGTGTCCTCGTCGATCGTTGCGCTGATATGCGCGCCGATCACCGCTCGGATCGAGGAGAGATGGATGAAGCGTCCGCTTATCTGGGCGGCCGCCGCATGCGCCAGCCGCGCGCTCAATTCCACATTGACTGCCCTGTAATCGGCTTCGGTTGCATTTCCCTGATCATTGTTGAGGCCGGCGCAATGGACGACGTCAGTCATATCCCGGGTCAGTTCCAGGAAGGCGGCGGCCGGCGCGTCGAAACCGGGCATCGGCACAGTCTCGTTTTCCGAACCCAGCCTCTCGGGATGGCGGGAGGCGAGGCGAAGCTCGGCACCGGCTTCGCGAAGGTGGCGCACGACAAGACGCCCGATGAAACCTGTCGCTCCCGTGACCAGAACCTTCATGGTCTTGCCCGAAACAGCTCTTTGCTGACTACTCGCTCTTCCATCACTGGCGCAGGTGCCTGCTCTTCCAACAATGGAACCTGGCGGCCGGAGGCGAGATATGTTCCGCTCACCAGGAAGACCATCAGCACCGAGTCCAGAATGTCATGGCCGATCAGGATGCCTGTCATTCCGGCCGTCAGATAGGTGATCACCACGACGACAATCATGGTCGCGCCGAACCGCTCGCTCGGATCGCTGCTGTTTCGCAAGACCCGGACGGCATTTCCAGCGGCAACGATAAAGATCGCCGCCAGCGTCACGGCGCCCAGAATTCCCGCTTGCACCAAGGCGGTCAGGAAGCCGTTGTGAAAATGGTTGAAGCCTGTGTCCATCGCGAACTGCTCATGAAAGCCCTGCTTGATCAGAAGCTGGGTTGCACCCACACCGTGCCCGAACAGTGGCATGTCATGGAATGCTTTGAGGCCGATCTCCCAAAGCGCAACACGTATTCCCAGCGAGGTATCGTAGTTGCCGCTGGCTCCAAGCGCACCCCAATCGGAGCGCAAAAAGTCGACCCGCCCGGATATCGCCTGGAAGCTGGAAGCGGCGATCACGACGCCGACCGCCGCCAGCAGCAGCAGCAGGCGAACGGCATTCCTGCCTCTGAGCCTGTGCCGGTTGATCAGCATGACGGCGATACCGGTGATCAGCAGTGCCAGCCAGACGATACGCGAGCCGGAATAGATGACGGCGATCGTCCCGGCCAGTGCCGCGTAGAAGAGGGGTGTCCGGGCTTGCTCAATACCGGACAAGGCGCCAGCCACACACATGACCACGGCAAGGCAGACGACGGTTGCGAACACGATCGGATTTCCAGCTCCCCCCTCGGCCCTGACGCCAATCCAATATTGCTGGATGACGGCTATGAGCAGCGCGACAAAGCAGGCGGCCATGCTGGAAAGCACGATGATGCGGGCAAGCGTGGTTTTCTGCGTGATGCTCCAGGTCGAATAGGACACGGGGAAAAACAGGAAGGTCACCAGCGGGATAAGATGCGGCGCATCCCGGGCGAACGAATTGTTGACGATGGAAGCCAGGAGATTGGAGGCGCAGTAGGCATAGATCGCGACCGTCATCCAGATCATGGGCCGGTCGGCGTTGAAGCGCCTTTTCCGTAAAGCAATCAGCAGGACTGACGAAAGGCCTCCGCCATTGAATACGAAGCTGACCACCGATCCCAGAACCGGTGGAAAAAAGAAGCAAAGGATGGAGAAGTAGTTGTTGATCCGCGAAGGCGTGAATTGCTGTCTCAGGGATGAAAGCCGGGTCAATTTTCGGGCTCGCTGTCTTCGGCAAGTTTCATGCGGCGGATCTGTTTAGCGAAGTTGAATGCGCTCGCCTCGAAATTGCCCATGCCTCATGATGCACTTGCCCGCTTCCCGAGGCTGGTATAGCGGCTGCCCCCCATTTTCGATAGTGTATAGGGCAGATTGCCACCGAAAATCGGCGGCAGGCGCGGGCCGACCAGAGGAAGTCACTTGAAAGCCGCACACTGGTCCATTCAAGCAATATTTTCCCCGCGTTTTCTGGGCCGTTGAGCTTGCGGGCAGGAATTTCCGGGTTTGCCGGCATCTGTGGAAAATTCATTCTCGAACCATGTGCGGCCGGGCCAGTCTTGCATTGTTCTTGACAATGGCGATCTGCTAGAACGCCGGCACGAGAAAGATTGTCCGGAAACAAGGCTCGAACCGGGCGCGAAGAGCTCGATGATTTGAGGCAAGGTCTTCTGTTGGAAGATACGAAAGAACGCCCACGGCCCATGACAACAGCGCTTACGCATCTTCAGCGGCTTGAAGCCGAGTCCATCCATATATTCCGTGAGGTTGCGGCCGCTTTTGCCAAGCCGGTCATGCTCTATTCGGTCGGCAAGGATTCATCCGTGTTGATGCATCTGGCGATGAAGGCGTTTTATCCCGCCAAGCCGCCGTTCCCCTTTCTTCACGTCGACACGACGTGGAAGTTCCGCGAGATGATCGCCTTTCGCGATCAGATGGCGCAGAAACTCGGCTTCGATCTCCTGGTTCATGTCAACGAAGACGGCGTGCGCGACAACATCAATCCGTTCGACCATGGTTCGAACACCCACACCCATGTCATGAAGACCGTGGCGCTGCGCCAGGCGCTCGACAAATACGGTTTCGATGCGGCCTTTGGCGGCGCTCGTCGCGACGAGGAGAAATCGCGCGCCAAGGAGCGCATCTTTTCGTTCCGCAACGCCCAGCATGTGTGGGATCCGAAGAACCAGCGCCCCGAAATGTGGAAGATATTCAACACCCGCATCGCATCGGGTGAATCGATCCGCGTCTTTCCGCTGTCGAACTGGACCGAACTCGATATCTGGCAGTACATCCTGCAGGAAAGTATCCCGATCGTGCCGCTCTATTTCGCGAAGGAACGGCCGGTGGTGGAACGCGACGGCATGCTGATCCTGCGGGACGACGACCGCATGAAACTGCGCCCCGGCGAGACAGTGGAGAACAGGCTGGTGCGGTTCCGCACGCTGGGTTGCTATCCGCTGACCGGCGCCATCGAATCGGATGCCGACACGCTGGAAGCCATCGTCGGCGAAATGCTGACGGCACGCACGTCCGAACGGCAGGGCCGCCTGATCGACCGCGATGAAGCCGGCTCGATGGAAAAGAAGAAGCGCGAGGGGTACTTTTGACCATGCGCCACATCATGGCAAAGAGCCTCGCTCCCACCGACGGCGTTCGCGACTATCTGGCTGCGCAGGAGAAGAAATCGCTGCTGCGCTTCCTGACCTGCGGCTCGGTCGATGACGGCAAGTCGACGCTGATCGGGCGCCTGCTGTCCGACACCAAGCAGATTTTCGAGGATCAACTCGCCGCGCTCGAACGCGATTCGCGCAAGCATGGCACGACGGGCGACGACATCGATTTCGCGCTGCTGGTCGACGGTCTGGAGGCCGAGCGCGAGCAAGGCATCACCATCGACGTCGCTTACCGCTTCTTCGCCACACCGAAACGCAAATTCATCGTTGCCGACACACCTGGCCACGAGCAATACACCCGCAACATGGCCACCGGCGCTTCGACCGCCGACCTGGCAATCGTGCTGATCGATGCCCGGCAGGGGGTGCTTCGCCAGACAAGGCGGCATTCGATCATCGCCTCGCTGCTCGGCATCCGCCACGTCGTGCTGGCCGTCAACAAGATCGATCTTGTCGATTTCGATCAGGCGGTTTTCGACCGGATCGTCGAAGACTACGGGCAATTCTCGCGCGATCTCGGCTTCCAGACCATTGTGCCGATCCCAATGTCGGCCCGTTATGGCGACAATGTCAGCCGCCGGTCGGAAAGCATGGAATGGTATTCCGGCCCGACGCTGATCGAGCATCTCGAAACCGTGTCGGTCGACGAAGCGATGGTCGAACTGCCGTTCCGTTTCCCGGTCCAGTATGTCAATCGTCCCAATCTCGACTTTCGCGGCTTTGCCGGCACGGTCGCCTCCGGCTCGGTTGCGCCCGGCGACGAGGTCGTTGTCGCCAAGTCCGGCAAATCCTCGCGCGTCAAGCGGATCGTCTCGTATGGCGGCGATCTCGCCCAGGCGGCCGCCGGCCAGGCCGTCACGCTCGTCCTCGATGACGAAGTCGAAATCTCGCGCGGCAACATGCTGGTTTCGCCTGCCGCACGGCCGCAAGTCGCCGACCAGTTCGCCGCCAACATCGTCTGGTTCGACGAGCATGCGTTGCTACCAGGCCGCTCTTACATCCTGCGCACCGAGACCGACCAGACCAGCGCCACCGTCACCGACCTAAAATATCGGATCAACGTCAATGACTTTGCCCATGAAGCGGCCAAGTCGCTCGAAATGAACGAAGTCGGCATCTGCAACATCTCGACGCGGACGCCGATCGCCTTCGATCCCTTCGCCGAAAACCGCACCACCGGCGCCTTCATCCTGATCGACCGCATCTCCAACGCCACGGTCGGCGCCGGCATGATCCTGCACTCGTTGCGCCGTGCCGAAAACATTCATTGGCAGTCGCTCGATGTCGGCAAGCGCGTGCGCGCCGACATGAAGAACCAGCGGCCCGCCGTGTTCTGGTTCACTGGGCTGTCGGGATCCGGCAAGTCGACCATCGCCAACCTGTTCGAAAAGAAGCTGTTCGCTACCGGCCGCCATACCTATATCCTGGACGGCGACAACGTCCGTCACGGTCTCAACCGCGATCTTGGTTTCACCGACGCTGATCGCGTCGAAAACATCCGCCGCGTCGCCGAAGTGGCGCGTTTGATGGCCGATGCCGGGTTGATCGTCATCGTGTCGTTCATTTCGCCGTTCAGCGCCGAACGGCGCATGGCGCGCGAATTGATGGCCGATGGCGAGTTCATCGAGGTGTTTGTCGATACGCCGTTCGAGGAATGCGCCAGGCGTGATCCCAAGGGCCTCTATGCGCGCGCACTGAATGGCGAGATCAAGAATTTCACCGGCGTCGATTCCCCTTATGAAGCGCCGGAAACCCCGGAGATCCATCTGCGGACACTCGGCAAGTCGGCCGAAGAGATGGTCGACGCCCTGGAACACTGGCTGAACGAGCGCGACATTGCCGAAGACCAATACGATAGCGGCGGCGGCATCTGACGACAGGCTGATGCTCGAAATCTTCGAGCGCCTGGCCTTGTCGGCCGGGCGCGAGGTGATGCGCGTATTCCACGCCGGCTGTGCGGTTGACCGCAAGTCCGACGCCTCGCCGGTGACCGAGGCGGACCGCGAGAGCGAAAAGATCGTTCTCGCCGGACTGCGTGCCGCATTTCCCGATATCCCCTGCGTGGCCGAGGAAGAAGCTTCCGCCGGGATCGTGCCGCCCGACCTGGACGGGGCTTTTTTTCTGATCGATCCGCTCGATGGGACCAAGGAGTTCGTTAACCGCCGCACCGATTTCACCGTCAACATAGCGCTGGTTCGCGATGGCGTGCCGGAAGTCGGCGTCGTCTTTGCGCCCTGTACGGGGCGCTTCTTTTCCGGCCAGCCGGGCAGGGCGGAATCACTCGAAATCGATGGCGATTACCAGGTCGTCGGCCGCCGGTCGATCGCGGCGAGAACGGCCGCGACGCCGCTGGCCGTCGTCGCCAGTCGGTCTCACAACACACCGGAAACCGAGGCCTATATTCGCGACCTGGGTGCCGCCGAAATCGTTTCGGTCGGTTCGTCCTTGAAATTCTGCCTTCTCGCCAGTGCCGAGGCCGATGTCTATCCGCGCTTCGGCCGCACCATGGAATGGGACACAGCGGCGGGCGACGCCATCCTGCGCGCCGCCGGCGGCATGACGCGCACGCTCGATGGCCAGCCTCTGGTTTATGGCAAGCGCAGGCAAAGCGACGACGAGGATTTTGCCAATCCGCATTTCATTGCCAGCGGCAGGGCTGCGGGCCCCGGCTGAGAAAGGCTCGGCAGCTTACTCCGCTGCGGCCTGCGCTGAATTCGAGCCGATATAGTTGCGGATCGTCTCGATGATTTGGTCCTGGTCGGCTTCGCTGAGATAGGGGTGCATCGGCAGGCAGAGGATACGCTTCGGCAGGTCTTCCGAAACGGCCAGGCCGGTCGGCGTGCGCGGGTAGTCGCGATAGGCGACCTGGGCATGCAGCGGCTTCACATAGTAGATGACCGACGGAATGCCCTTATCGCCGAGATGCGCCTTCAGCCCGTCGCGCTTGGGTGTCTCGATGGCGTACTGCGCCCAGGCCGAACGGCTGCCGTCCAGATTGCGGGCCGCGGTGACGATGTCGCCAAGCCCGTCGGCATAGCGCTTTGCCACCACCTGGCGCGCAACCATCTCGTCTTCGAGGATGGCCAGCTTCTCGATCAGGATCGCCGCCTGTATCGTGTCGAGCCGCGAATTGATGCCGACGCGGACATTGTCATATTGCGTTTCGCCCTTGCCGTGGAAGGCGAAGGATCTGAGCTGCTCGGCCAGCGCATCATCATTGGTGAACATCGCGCCGCCATCGCCGTAGCAGCCAAGCGGCTTGGCCGGATAGAAGCTGGTCGATCCGACATGGCCGAAAGCACCGCACATCTTGCCGTCGAGCGAACCGCCCATCGACTGGGCGGCATCCTCGATCACCATCAGCCCTTCGCGGTTGGCGATCGCCATGATCGCCTCGTAGTCGGCGGCAAGGCCGAACAGATCGACGGGAATGATTGCCTTCGGCTTCAGCCGGCCTTGCTTCTTGATCATGGCGATGGCCGCTTCGAGGCTGGCAATGTCGATGTTGTAGCTATGCGGGTCGACATCGACGAACACCGGCTCGGCCTTGGCCAGCGCCACCACTTCGGCGGTGGCGGCGAAAGTGAAGCTCGGCACGAACACCGCGTCACCCGGGCCGATGCCGGCCGCAAACAGCGGCAACAGCAGCGCGTCGGTGCCGTTGGCGCAGGCCACGACATGCTTGGTGCCGATATAGGCGGCAAGCTTGTTCTCGAATTCGGTGACTTGCGGGCCAAGAATATAACGGCCTTCGTCGACGACACGGTCGATCGCGGCCTTCAGCCGGTCGCGGATTCGTTCGCGCTGCGCGCCAAGATCGATGAACTGCATGTCGGCCTCAAAACGGGTTAGCCAGATAATCGGCCGCTGGTACCAGAGTTGCGCTTGCCGAGAAAGCCGGGCAGGCGGAGCCCTAAATTGCCCAAGTGTCGCAGTCCGTTACCAGTATTTCCCGGCGAATGTCAGTCAGATGCCGGAAATCCGGGCTTCGTCGGGCGCCATCCCGCCCTCATAGCCTTGGAAAGAGCCCCTGCGAAACATAAAGTGATCGATTGGGCTCAGCTTATGTTGAGCGTTGCTCAGGCGATTTCATGTCGCCAGGGTGGATTGGCGCCGGCCCGCGACACGGTCACTGCCGCCGCCTTCGCGCCGAGCGCCAGCGCCTTGTGGATGGCGTCTTTCGACAAGCCGGAAATCGCCGCTTTGGTCAGCAGGCCCTGCTCATGCAAGGAGGCGAGGATGCCGGCGTTGAAGGTATCGCCGGCACCGACCGTGTCGACCACCTCGACCTTTTCCGGCATGACGGTGACGGCATGTTCCCTGGTATAGCCGACGGCGCCTTCGCTGCCATGGGTGACGACGATCAGCTTCGGGCCTCGATCCAGCCAGTTGCGGATGACATCCTCGTGCGAGCCGGCTTCGCCGAACCAGTTCAGGTCTTCGTCCGACAATTTCACGATGTCGGCCATCGCCATCATCGCGCGAATGCGCCTGAGGTGCTTGGCCTTGTCCGGTATGAAGTTCGGCCGGATGTTGGGATCGAGCATCATGACTCGACTTTCATGCTCGCGCCGCATGAATTCCTCATAGGCACTGCCGGCGGGCTCCGAAATCAGGCTGATGGCACCGAACAGCATGGCTTCGATCTCGCTGCCAAGCTGCGGCAGGTCGTCGACGGTCAGCATGCGGCCGGCGGTGTTCTCGTCATAGAAAGTGTAGGTCGCCTGGCCGTTGGTGAGCTTGACGAAGGCCAGCGTCGTTGGCCGTGGTGAGGTGTGCGCATAGGTGGAGCTGACCTTGCTTGCCCCCAGCGCATCCCGGAATTGGCCGCCGAACAGATCCGACGACAGGCCCGAAAAGAAGCCTGCCGGCGCGCCGAGCCGGCCAAGCGCGATCGCCGTGTTGAACACGGCGCCGCCGACATAAGGCGCAAAGGCCGGCTCGCCTGCTGTCGTCGTGCGCGGCAGCATGTCGATCAGGGCTTCGCCGCAGCAGAGGATCATGGCTTCCTGGTCTCCGGCGGATGGATCACGCCCTTGCGGATGATGATGTTGGCGTAGAGCCGCGGCTCGCTGGTCGCGACGATGGCATGCGCCGATTTGACCCGTGCATAGAAGTCGGCGCCGGCCAGCGCAACCACCTTGCGGCCAGGCGCGCGTTTGGCGCAGATCGCCTCGATCTCATGATGGACGGGATCGGCAAGCGAAGGATCGCCCTTGACCGAGGCGCGAAACAGCGCCTCCGGCACGGCGTCGTCCACCGGCAAGACGCTTAGTATCGCGTCGAGTACCGGGATAAGAGGGTGGCCATCGGCGCGTACCAGCCGGGTTGCCTGCTGTTCCGCCGGATAATTTCCGTCGACAAGGGCGATTTCGTCGCCATGGCCCATGCCGCGCAGGATCGCCAGAAGCTCCGGACCGAGCAGCGCCGGAATTCCGATCAGCATCAGGCGCTCCTGGAAATTGTCGTCGAGCCGATCAGGAAGCGTTCGGAAAGGGGCAGACTGGCGCCGCCGAGCGCCCGGGCGTGAATGCCGACGGTTCCCTCACGAATGGCGGGCAGCTTCAAGCCTTCGCTGTCGATCGTGGCGATGGCCGCAATGATGGCGTCGACCAGCCGGCGGCGCACCGCCTTCGGCATCCAACCGTCGATCACCGCCGCTTCGAAATCGATGATCGAGGATGCGGCGACGATGGCGTAAGCGAGCGCCGTTGAGGCGCTGGCGATCCAGTCGTCGAGTTCGGATCCGATCTCGCCCCAGTCTTCCGGCGAGGTCCACAGATGCGAGGCCTCGATGCCGCGCGCATTGAGCGCCTTTTCGAGCATGGCGATGGAAGCGACATCGATCAGTTGGGTCGGCTTGCCGTCCGGCCCGGGCACCGGCATGGAGCCGAGCGCTCCGGCATTGCCGGTCGGGCCGCCAAAAAGCCGGCCATTCAGCACGATGCCGCCACCGGCAAAGGCGCCGATATAGAAATAGACGAAGTCACGCGCGGCGCCAGCCTGGCCGAAGACGAGCTCGGCGCCGCAGGCCGACGTGGCATCGTTCTGCAAATAGACCGGAAAATCGCATTGCGCCTGGATGTCGGCCCTGATGTCGCGGTGACGCCATTCGTCCATGACATCGCGCGGGGCGCCGGCGGTATCGGCCCAGTTCCACAATTCGAACGGCATGGCGATGCCGAGCCCGGCGATGCGCTTGTCTTGCGCGGGCGTCAGCTCGCCGCGCATCTGCCGCATGCCGTTGGTGACGAAGTCCACCGTCTCGCGCGGCGCCGGGTAGCGATAGGAATGCTGCAGCATCGAACGGACATGGCCAAGGAAATCTATCAATACCAGTTCAGCGCTGCGGCGGCCGATCTTCAGGCCAATGAAGAAAGCGCCTTCGGGGTTGAGCGCCATCGGGATGGAAGGCTGGCCGATCTTGCCGCGCAACGGCGCCTGGCGCAGCAGGAGGCTTTCTTCCTCCAACTCGCGCATGATGACCGAAACCGTCTGCGCCGAAAGGCCGGTCATGCGGGCGATGTCGGATTTTGCCAGGCTGCCGTGCTGGCGCACCAGCGACAGCACCAACCGCTCGTTGTGGTCGCGCATGCCGCTCTGGTTGGTGCCGCGGTGAATGAGACTGTCATTCACCTCGGGCGAACCGTGCCTCGCAATGGCCGTTTCCACCCTGTTCCTCCCGTCGTTTCCCCTCAATGCTTTTGGGCCAGAATGGGTGAACGAAGCAAGGCTGTCAATAATAAATAAGAGTGATTTAATTATTGACAGGGGCTTCGTGCTGGTGTCTGTTGAGACGGCGTCCACGCTGGGAGAATTTCGTTGGACGCGCTGCAGGTGCCGGTTGGCCGGCATCCGGATAGTTCCACTGGGAGGAAATCGTGACCAATACAAAACTGTTGAAATCGACCGTGTTTGCCGCCGCGGCTCTGGGGCTGATGGCGTCTGCGTCGTCCGCATCCGCGGCTGGTGTCGGTGCCTGCCTGATCACCAAGACTGACACCAATCCCTTCTTCGTCAAGATGAAGGAGGGCGCCACCGCGAAGGCCAAGGAACTCGGCGTCGACCTCAAGACCTATGCCGGCAAGATCGACGGCGACAGCGAGAGCCAGGTCGCGGCCATCGAGAGTTGCATCGCCGACGGCGCCAAGGGTATCCTGATCACTGCATCCGACACCAAGGGCATCGTGCCTACCGTGAAGAAGGCGCGCGATGCGGGCCTGCTGGTGATCGCGCTCGACACGCCGCTCGATCCGATCGACGCCGCCGACGCGACCTTTGCAACGGACAATCTCGAAGCCGGCAAGCTGATCGGTGCCTGGGCAGCCGCCACGCTCGGCGACAAGGCCAAGGACGCCAAGATCGGCTTCCTCGACCTGACGCCTTCGCAGCCGACCGTCGACGTGCTTCGCGACCAGGGCTTCATGATGGGCTACGGCATCGACGTGAAGGATCCCAACAAGATCGGCGATGAGGACGATGCGCGCATCGTCGGCCACGACGTCACCAACGGCAACGAAGAGGGCGGCCGCAAGGCGATGGAGAACCTCCTGCAGAAGGACAACACCATCAACGTCATCCACACCATCAACGAGCCCGCCGCTGTCGGCGCCTACCAGGCGCTCAAGGCTGTCGGCCTCGAAAGCCAGGTGCTGATCGTCTCCGTGGACGGCGGCTGCCCCGGAGTGAAGTCGGTGGCCGAAGGCGTCATTGGTGCCACTTCGCAGCAATACCCGCTGCAGATGGCAGCGCTCGGCATCGAGGCGATCGCCGCTTTTGCCAAAGACGGAACCAAGCCGAAGCCGACCGAAGGCAAGAATTTCTTCGACACCGGCGTCAACCTGGTGACCGACAAGCCGGCTACCGGCGTGAAGTCCATCGACACCAAGGAAGGCCTCGCCAAGTGCTGGGGCTGATCCCGGTCTGACAGGCATCCAGGGAACCTGAGCGGCCGGGGCTTGATCCCCGGCCGCTTCGGGTGGACGATGGCTCGCGTGACCGCGAACAATCCCGGCAGCAGACCGGAAAGGCGTGGACTGGCGTCGGCGTTTGGCTGAAGCCTACGGGGAGTAAACATGGCTCAAGCTCAGGAATTCGAGAAGGTTCTCTCAAGCAGCGACACCAGCGTTGCTGCTTTTGACGAGCACAAATCGGCCGTCAAGCGCATCCAGCATTTCTTGCATTCGACGCCGGCCGCGGTGCCGCTGATCGTCCTGGTTCTGGCGATCATCGTCTTCGGCATCACCATCGGAGGGCGGTTCTTTTCGTCCTATACGCTGACGCTTATCCTGCAGCAGATCGCCATCATCGGCATTCTGGGTGCCGCACAGACGCTGGTCATCCTGACCGCCGGCATCGACCTGTCGATCGGCGTGATCATGGTAATTTCAGCGGTGATCATGGGCAATTGCGCTGTCAGCTACGGTATGCCGAGCGCGCTCGCCGTGGCGATCGGGCTTGCCGCCGGCGCGGCCTGCGGGCTGCTCAACGGGGTGCTTGTCGCCTACATGAAGCTGCCGCCCTTCATCGTGACGCTTGGCACCTGGAACATCGTCATGGCCACTAACTTCATCTATTCGGCCAACGAGACGATCCGCGACACCGATGTCGACACCCAGGCGCCGCTGCTGCATCTCTTTGCCATCAGCTTCAAGGTCGGCACGGCGGTGCTGACGCTCGGCGTCATTGCCACGGTCGTGCTCGTGATGATCCTCTGGTACGTGCTCAATCACACGGCATGGGGCCGCCATGTCTACGCCGTTGGCGATGATCAGGAGGCGGCGAAGTTGTCGGGCATCCAGACCAAGAAGGTGCTGATGACGGTCTACACCCTTGCCGGGCTGATCGCCGCTTTCGCTGCCTGGGTCTCCATCGGCCGCAACGGCTCGATCTCGCCGTCGGCCGCCGTCACCGACTACAATCTCCAGGCGATCACCGCGACGGTGATCGGCGGTATTTCCCTGTTCGGCGGACGTGGCTCGATCCTGGGCACGCTGTTCGGCGCGATGATCGTCGGCGTCGTCTCCATGGGCCTCAACATGCTGGGCGCCGATCCGCAATGGAAGGTGCTGCTCACCGGTGTGCTGATCATCGGCGCCGTGGCAGTCGACCAATGGATCAGAAAGGTTTCGGCATGACCACGACCCAGGAACCCATTCTCACCGCGCGTGGCCTGGTCAAGCGCTACGGCCGCGTCACCGCCCTCGACAACGCCGACTTCGACCTTTACCCCGGCGAAATCCTTGCGGTCATCGGTGACAATGGCGCCGGCAAATCGTCGCTCATCAAGGCGATTTCCGGCGCTGCCGTGCCCGATGAAGGCGAGATCCGGCTTGAAGGAAAACCCGTCTCCTTCAAATCGCCGATGGAGGCCCGCGAAGCCGGCATCGAGACCGTCTACCAGAACCTGGCGCTGTCGCCCGCGCTGTCGATCGCCGACAACATGTTCCTTGGCCGCGAAATCCGTAAACCGGGTTTTCTGGGCGATTGGCTTCGCATGCTCGATCGCCCGGCGATGGAAAAGCGCGCCCGCGACAAACTTACCGAACTTGGCCTGATGACCATCCAGAACATCAGCCAGGCTGTGGAGACGCTCTCGGGCGGCCAAAGACAGGGCGTTGCCGTGGCACGTGCGGCCGCCTTCGGCAGTCGGGTGGTGATCATGGACGAACCGACGGCCGCGCTTGGCGTCAAGGAAAGCCGCCGCGTGCTCGAATTGATCCTCGACGTCAAGAAGCGCGGCCTCCCGATCGTGCTGATCTCGCACAACATGCCGCATGTCTTCGAAGTGGCCGATCGCATTCACATCCATCGGCTGGGCCGTCGCCTCGCCGTCATCGACCCCAAGCAATATACGATGTCCGATGCCGTCGCCTTCATGACAGGAGCCAAGGCCCCGCCGGAGGCGGCGCTGGCGGCTTGATACATGTCGCCCAAAGTGGCTGGTGCTTGGCAACAGCGGCAAGCACGGAACAGGAATTTGAAGCGCGTCGCGCGGGCCGTCTTGACGCGTCACACTTCAGAATTGCCAAATTGCCGCAGGGGGCAAGCCGGATCGAACCTGTTTAAATCGATTGAATATATGGCGGTATCAGCTAGCATGGGCTGGGAGGAGCGATGAAAGCCGGTATGATCATGGCAACCGCACGAGAGGCATCATGACGAGCGCGATGACATCCGAACCCCTTCCGCCACTGCTCGAAAATCCTGATCCAAAGACACTCGCACGTGAAGTCTTGGTGGCCCTCAAATACAGGGTCGGCAAGGACACCACCGTTGCGACCCAGTACGACTGGCTGACCGCCTCGATCAAGGTCGTGCGCGACCGGATCGTCGATCACTGGATGCAGGCGACGAGAGAGGCTTACGACCAGAAGGAAAAGCGCGTCTATTATCTGTCGCTGGAATTCCTCATCGGCCGCCTGATGCGTGATGCCTTCTCCAATCTGGGCCTGATGGACAACATGCGCGAGGCGCTGTCGTCGCTGGGTGTCGACCTCGACTTGATTGCAGCACTCGAGCCCGATGCGGCGCTCGGCAATGGCGGCCTCGGCCGGCTCGCGGCCTGCTTCATGGAAAGCATGGCGACCGTCGACATTCCGGCGCATGGCTACGGCATCCGCTATGCCAATGGCATGTTCCGGCAGGAGATTCACGACGGCTGGCAGGTCGAACTGCCAGAGACCTGGCTTGATCACGGTAACCCGTGGGAATTCGAACGTCGCGAACGCTCCTTCGAGGTTGGTTTCGGCGGTTCGGTGGAATCGATCACCTCCAAGGACGGGCGCCTCGAACGCCATGTCTGGAAACCGACCGAGCATGTGCTGGCCGTCGCCTATGACACGCCCGTCGTCGGCTGGCGGGCCAACCGCGTCAACACGCTGCGGCTCTGGTCGGGGATGCCGGTCGATCCGATCCTGCTAGACAAATTCAATGCCGGTGACCACATCGGCGCGCTAGCCGAAAGCAACAAGGCCGATGCCTTGTCGCGCGTGCTCTATCCCGCCGATTCCCACAAGGCCGGGCAGGAACTGCGGCTTCGGCAGGAGTATTTCTTCTCCACCGCCTCGCTGCAGGACATCGTGCAGCGCCATCTGAGCCAATATGGCGACCTGAAGTCGCTGCCCGACAAGGCTGCGATCCACTTGAACGACACCCATCCCGCCATCGCCGTGCCGGAGTTGATGCGCCTGTTGATGGACGTCCACGGCATGGACTTCGACCAGGCCTGGGATATCACCCAGCGCACCTTCGGCTACACCAACCACACACTGCTGCCCGAGGCGCTGGAAAGCTGGCCGGTGCCGCTGTTCGAGCGGCTTTTGCCGCGCCACATGCAGATCGTCTATGCCATCAACGCTGAAGTGCTTCTGGAGGCGCGTGCTTCCAACCAGTTCTCGGACGAGCAGATTGGCCGCATCTCGCTGATCCAGGAAAATGGCGACCGCCGGGTGCGCATGGGCAATCTGGCCTTTGTCGGCTCGCATTCCATCAACGGCGTTTCGGCTCTTCACACCGACCTGATGAAGGAGACGGTGTTCGCCGACCTGCACAAGCTCTACCCCAATCGTATCAACAACAAGACCAACGGCATCACGCCGCGGCGCTGGCTGATCCAATGCAATCCCGGACTGACGTCGCTCGCCCGCGAGGCGATCGGCGACCGTTTTCTCGATGACATCGACGCCATTAAGGATCTCGACGGTTTCGCCGGCGATGCCGTCTTTCGCGACAAGTTCGCCGCCGTCAAGCGCGCCAACAAGGCGCGATTGGCCAACCTCGTCGCCGACCGGCTCGGCATCAAGGTCGATCCTTCGGCGCTTTTCGACATCCAGATCAAACGCATCCACGAATACAAGCGCCAGCTTCTGAACATCCTCGAGGCGATCGCCCTCTATGACCAGATCCGCTCGCACCCCGAGCGCGACTGGATGCCGCGCGTGAAATTCTTCGGCGGCAAAGCGGCGCCCAGCTACCACAATGCCAAGCTGATCATCAAACTCGCCAACGATGTCGCAAAAGTCATCAACCGCGATCCGGCCGTGCGCGGTCTGCTGAAGGTAGTGTTCGTGCCGAATTACAATGTCAGCCTTGCCGAGATCATGATGCCGGCCGCTGACTTGTCCGAGCAGATCTCGACCGCCGGCATGGAAGCGTCAGGCACCGGCAACATGAAGTTCGCACTGAACGGCGCGCTGACCATCGGCACGCTCGACGGCGCCAATGTCGAGATCAAGGAATGCGTCGGCGACGACAACATCTTCATCTTCGGCCTGACCACCGCCGAGGTCGCCGAGCGGCGCAACAACGGCTACGATCCGCGCGCCGTCATCGAAGGATCGCCCGAGCTGGCGCAAGCGGTCGCGGCTGTTTCGTCAGGCGTCTTCTCGCCGGACGATCCGGAGCGTTACCGCGACCTCGTCAACGGTCTCTACAACAGCGACTGGTTCATGGTCGCCGCCGATTTCGATGCCTATGCCACCGCCCAGCGCGAGGTCGATGCGGTCTGGCGCAACAGTCCCGACTGGTACGCCAGGGCAATCCGCAATGTGGCGCGTGTCGGCTGGTTCTCCTCCGATCGCACGATCCGCCAATATGCGAAAGAAATCTGGAACGTGCCTGCCTGATGTGATTGCATGAGGCCGCAAACAATGTGGTCCCGGTGGTGTGAACTTGAAAGTCGGATCACACCACTAGAAACAAACACTCGGTGCCGGGGAGGGACACTGCCTGATGAAGAAGCTGCGCGCGACCGCTGCGACAAGCGGGCCGGACGGACTGGCGGCAGCCAGCGATGTTGCGGCGATTGTTGCCGGCACGCATGGCGATCCGTTTGCCGTTCTCGGTGTTCAGGAGGCTGGGAAGGGTTTTGTGGCCCGCTGCTTTGTTCCGAATGCCGAATTCGTCACCGCTTATACGCTGACCGGCACCATCGCGGGTGAATTGTCCAGGCGCGACGATGGCGGCTTTTTCGAAGGCAAGCTCTCGATCAAGAAGCGGCAACCGCTTCGCTATCACGCGCGCAACGCCGGCGGCGACTGGTGGCTGACCGATCCCTATTCGTTCGGTCCGGTGCTCGGGCCGATGGACGACTACTACATCGCCGAGGGATCGCATCTCAGGCTGTTCGACAAGCTCGGCGCCCATGTCATCGAGCACGAAGGCGCCACGGGCGTGCATTTCGCCGTCTGGGCTCCCAATGCGCGGCGTGTCTCTGTGGTCGGCGATTTCAACGAATGGGACGGCCGCCGGCACTCGATGCGCGACCGCCGCGACACCGGCATCTGGGAGGTGTTCATTCCCGATATCGGTGCTGGCCGGCCCTACAAATACGAGATCATCGGCCCCGACGGCGTCAGGCTGCCGCTGAAGGCCGATCCGTTCGCCTTCAAATCCGAACTGCGTCCGGCCACCGCTTCGGTCGTTGCTGTGCCGCCGGCGCATGAGTGGGGCGATGAGGCGCATCGCAATTTCTGGCGCAATGCCGATCACCGGCGCGAAGCCATTTCGATCTACGAAGTTCATGCCGGCTCCTGGCAGCTTCGCGACGACGGTACGTTCCTGTCATGGGACGAACTGGCCGACCGGCTCATCCCCTATGTGGTCGAGACCGGCTTCACCCATATCGAATTCATGCCGATCTCTGAACATCCCTATGACCCGTCCTGGGGCTACCAGACGACCGGGCTCTACGCGCCATCGGCCCGCTTTGGCGATCCGGACGGCTTTGCCCGCTTCGTCGACGGCGCCCACCGTGCCGGCGTCGGCGTTATTCTCGACTGGGTGCCGGCGCATTTCCCGGTCGATGAGCACGGCCTGGCCAATTTCGATGGCACCGCGCTCTATGAACATGCCGATCCGCGCAAGGGGTTTCATCCCGACTGGAACACCGCGATCTACAATTTCGGCCGCCGCGAGGTGGTGTCGTTCCTGGTCAACAATGCGTTGTTCTGGGCCGAGAAATACCATGTCGACGGACTTCGCGTCGATGCGGTCGCCTCGATGCTGTACCTCGACTATTCGCGCAAGGCCGGCGAATGGATCCCCAACGAGAAAGGCGGCCGCGAGAACCTTGAGGCGGTCAGCTTCCTGCAGAAGATGAACAAGGAGGTCTACGGCCACCATCCGGGCGTGATGACCATCGCCGAGGAATCGACCTCTTGGCCGAAGGTCTCGGCACCGGTGCATGAAGGCGGGCTGGGCTTCGGCTTCAAGTGGAATATGGGCTTCATGCACGACACGCTGGAGTATTTCTCCAAGGAACCGATCTTCCGAAAGCACCACCACAACGACCTCACCTTCGGCCTGACCTACGCCTTCTCCGAGAATTTCGTGCTGCCGCTCTCGCATGACGAGGTCGTGCACGGCAAAGGCACGTTGCTTGGCAAGATGGCCGGCGACGATTGGCAGAAGTTTGCGACGCTGCGCGCCTACTACGCTTTCATGTGGGGCTATCCCGGCAAGAAGCTGCTTTTCATGGGGCAGGAGTTCGCGCAGCGCCGCGAATGGAGCGAGGCGCGCGCGCTCGACTGGAACCTACTTGAATTCCGGCCGCATCGCGGCGTCTGGCAGACGGTGCGCGATCTCAACTATCTCTACCGTTCGCGCCCGGCACTGCATGGCCGTGATTGTGAGCCGGAAGGGTTTTCCTGGCTGATCGTCGATGACAGCCAGAATTCGGTTTTTGCCTGGCTGCGCAGTGCACCGGGCGGCAGCCCGGTGGCCGTCATTTCCAATTTCACGCCGGTGCCGCGTGACAATTATCGCGTGCCGTTGCCGATATCAGGCAAATGGCGCGAAATCATCAACACCGACGCTTCCGAATATGGCGGGTCCGGCAAGGGCAATGGCGGCATGGTCGAGGCACGGGCGGAGGGAGGAAGCATCTCCGCGACGATGCTTTTGCCGCCGCTGTCGACGATCATGCTTGAACTCGTTGCCGACTGAGCCATGTCGATATCGAGTAACTTGGGAGGGTAGAAATGGCAGACTTGAAACGGACCCAGCCGCTGGCGCGCGATGCCATGGCCTATGTATTGGCCGGCGGCCGTGGGAGCCGCCTCAGGGAACTGACCGACCGGCGTGCCAAGCCGGCCGTATATTTCGGCGGCAAGACGCGCATTATCGACTTCGCGCTCTCCAATGCTCTGAATTCCGGCATTCGCCGCCTTGGCGTTGCCACCCAGTACAAGGCGCATTCGCTGATCCGTCATCTGCAGCGCGGCTGGAACTTCCTGCGGCCCGAGCGAAACGAGAGTTTCGACATCCTGCCGGCCAGCCAGCGCGTCTCGGAAACGCAGTGGTATGAAGGCACCGCCGACGCCGTTTATCAGAACATCGACATCATCGAGGCCTACGGGCCCGAATACATGGTGATCTTGGCCGGCGACCACATCTACAAGATGGACTACGAGATGATGCTTCGCCAGCACGTCGACGCCAATGCCGATGTCACCGTCGGCTGCCTCGAAGTGCCGCGCATGGAAGCCACCGGCTTCGGCGTCATGCATGTCGATGCCAAGGACAACATCATCGCCTTCGTCGAAAAACCCGCCGATCCGCCCGGCATTCCCGATAAGCCGGAATTCGCGCTGGCTTCGATGGGCATCTACGTGTTCAAGACCAAATTCCTGATGGAGCAATTGCGCCGCGATGCGGCCGAGCCGGGCTCAAGCCGCGACTTCGGCAAGGACATCATCCCCTATATCGTCCAGCACGGTAAGGCGATCGCGCATCGCTTCGCCAAATCCTGCGTCCGCTCGACCGCCGAGAACGAGGCCTACTGGCGCGACGTCGGAACGGTCGACGCCTATTGGGAAGCCAATATCGACCTGACCGACATCACGCCTGAACTCGACCTCTACGACCGCGACTGGCCGATCTGGACCTATGCCGAATTGAAGCCGCCGGCAAAGTTCGTGCATGACGACGATGGCCGCCGCGGTTCGGCCGTGTCCTCGCTTGTCTCGGGCGACTGCATCGTCTCCGGTGCGTCGCTCAAAAGAAGCCTGATCTTCACCGGCGCGCGCATCAATTCCTTTTCGACGCTGGAAGAAGTCGTCATGCTGCCCGACGTTCATGTCGGCCGGAACGCAAAGTTGAAGCGCGTGGTCATCGACCATGGTGTTAGGATACCGGAAGGCCTGGTGGTCGGCGAAGATCCCGTCCTCGACGCCAAGCGCTTTCGGGTCTCGGAGAAAGGCATCTGCCTGGTCACCCAGGACATGATCGACAAGTTAGGGCTCTAACGCATGCAGGTTCTGTCGGTCACGCCCGAGATCTTTCCGCTGATCAAGACCGGAGGGCTTGCCGACGTGACCGGCGCGCTGCCCATTGCCTTGGCGGGCAAGGGCGTGACCGTGCGCACGCTCATCCCAGGGTTTCCGACCGTCATGGCCGCCTTCAAGAAGAAGCGGGCGGTTCTGCAATATCCCTTGCTGCAGGGCGGCAAGGCCTCCGTCCATTCAGTCCAACTCGCCGGGCTCGAACTGTTCGTGCTCGATGCGCCGCATCTGTTCGACCGTCCCGGCGGTCCCTACGGCAACGCCACCGGCGTGGACTGGCCAGACAATTGGCGGCGTTTCGCGGCGTTGAGCCAGGTCGGCGGCGACATCGCCGGTGGCGCCATCTCTGGCTACCAACCCGACATCGTCCATGCCCATGACTGGCAGTCGGCGATGACCCTGGCCTATATGCGCTACGGCAAGGCGGTCGGCGTGCCATCGATGATGACTGTCCACAACCTCGCTTTCCAAGGCCAGTTCGGCGCCGCCATCTTTGGCGAACTCGGCCTGCCGGCAGCGGCGATGGCGCTCGACGGCGTCGAATATTATGGCGGTGTCGGCTTCCTCAAGGCCGGCCTGCAGGCCGCCTGGGCGATCACCACGGTCAGTCCGACCTACGCGCAGGAGATCCGCTCGGCGGAATTCGGCATGGGCCTCGACGGCCTCATCAACATGCGCTCCAGCGATCTCTATGGCATAGTCAACGGCATCGACACCGACATCTGGGATCCGGAAACCGACAAGCACCTGGTGTCCACCTATACGGCTAGCACGCTGAAGGCGCGCGCGCCCAACAGGGTTGCCGTGGAAGACCGCTTCAGCCTTGAGCGCGACGACAGCCCGATCGTCTGCGTCGTCAGCCGCCTAACCTGGCAAAAGGGCATGGATACCTTGGCGACAGCGGTCGACGGCATTGTTGCGACCGGCGCGCGCCTGGCCATCCTCGGCTCGGGCGATGCCGGCCTCGAAGGCGCGCTGCTCGCCGCCGCCGCCCGGCATCGCGGCCGCATTGGGGTCGTCGTCGGCTACGACGAGGGGCTGTCGCACATCATGCAAGGCGGCTGCGACGCCATCGTCATTCCCTCGCGCTTCGAACCGTGCGGGCTGACGCAGCTTTACGGCCTGCGCTATGGCTGCGTACCCGTGGTTGCCCGCACCGGCGGCCTTGCCGACACGGTAATCGACGCCAATGAGGCTGCCGTTTCGGCCGGCGTCGCCACCGGCTTCCAGTTCGCGCCCAACAATGGCGGTGCCTTGCTGCACGCCATCCGCCGCCTCGTCGACGCACATGCCAGTCCGGCGGTCTGGGAATCGTTGCAGCGCCAGGGCATGAAGGCCGATGTGTCATGGGACAAGAGCGCGGAAAAATATGTCGAACTCTATCGCTCTCTGCTTTCGAAAAGGGTTGCCTGAAGCATGATACGCACCGTCCCCACCAAGCCTTATTCCGACCAGAAGCCCGGCACGTCGGGCCTGCGCAAGAAGGTGCCTGTCTTTCAGCAGGAGCACTATGCCGAGAATTTCATCCAGTCGATCTTCGACGCGCTCGACGGTTTCAAGGGCAAGACCCTGGTGATCGGCGGCGATGGCCGCTTCTACAACCGCGAGGTCATCCAGAAGGCCATCGCCATGGCAGCCGCCAACGGCTTCGGCAAGGTGATGGTCGGGCAGGGCGGTATCCTGTCGACGCCGGCCGCCTCGCATGTCATCCGCAAATACAAGACCTTTGGCGGCATCATCCTGTCGGCCAGCCACAATCCTGGCGGCCCGCATGAGGATTTCGGCATCAAGTACAATGCCGGCAATGGCGGCCCGGCGCCGGAAAAGCTGACCGACGCGACGTTCGAAAAGACCAGGGCGATTTCGAGCTTCAAGATCGCGGACATCGATCCGATCGACATCGACACAACAGGCACGGTCAAGGCCGCCGGCATGACGGTCGAGATCATCGACCCGGTCGCCGACTATGCCGAACTGATGGAAAGCCTGTTCGATTTCGATGCCTTGCGCAAACTGTTCAAATCCGGCTTCCGCATGCGCTTCGACGCCATGCACGCGGTGACCGGCCCCTACGCCAAGGAGATCCTGGAAAACCGGCTCGGCGCGCCCATCGGCACCTGCCGCAATTTCAAGCCGCTGCCGGATTTCGGCGGCCATCACCCGGACCCGAACCTCGTCCATGCCAAGCACCTCTATGACGAGATGATGGGACCAGACGCGCCGGATTTCGGCGCTGCCTCGGATGGCGACGGCGACCGCAATCTGATCATCGGCAAGGGCATTTTCGTCACCCCGTCGGACTCGGTTGCCATGCTTGCCGCCAACGCCCGCCTGGCGCCCGGCTACAAGGGCGGGCTGAAGGGCATCGCCCGCTCGATGCCGACCAGTGGCGCTGCCGACCGCGTCGCCGAAAAACTCGGCATCGCCCTCTATGAGACGCCGACAGGCTGGAAGTTCTTCGGCAATCTGCTCGACGCCGACATGGCGACGATCTGCGGCGAGGAAAGTGCCGGCACCGGTTCCAACCACGTCCGCGAAAAGGACGGCCTTTGGGCGGTGCTTTTGTGGCTCAACATCCTTGCCGCGCGGGGCGAAAGCTGCAAGCAGATCGTCGCCGAGCACTGGGCGACCTACGGTCGCAACTACTATTCGCGGCACGATTATGAAGAGGTTGAGAGCGACCGCGCCACCGCATTGGTCGACGAACTGCGCGCCAAGCTCGGCGCGCTGCCGGGTGCCAGCGTGCGCGGCATGACAATCGCCAGCGCCGACGACTTTGCCTATCACGATCCCGTCGACGGTTCGATCAGCGAGCATCAGGGCATCAGGGTGCTGTTTGAAGGTGGTTCGCGGGTGGTCTTTCGGCTGTCCGGCACCGGCACGTCAGGTGCCACGCTGCGCGTCTATATCGAGCGCTACGAGTCGGACAAGTCGAGGCACGACCTCGACACCCAGGCCGCCCTTGCCGATCTGATAGCCGCGGCCGATGATATTGCCGGGATTCACAGCCATACCGGCCGCGCCGAGCCAAGTGTGATTACTTGAGGATGGCGCTGCACGCGCCCATAGCTCTCGCAGAGCGCCAGGTTAGATAATGACGGGCGTATGGCGCTGCACCCCCCTCTGGCCTGCCGGCCATCTCCCCCTCAAGGGGGGAGATCGGCAGTTTCAGCGCCTCGTTCCTCATGCTGCGTTGGCCGTTGGCGAAAGCGATGCGACGGTCCGATCTCCCCCCTTGAGGGGGAGATGCCCGGCAGGGCAGAGGGGGGTGCCTCGCGCTAACCTTGGCGGTATTTTCCAGTGACCCAGCTCGGCGCCACCGTCACCCGCGAAGGCATCCGCTTTGCCGCTTGGTCGCAGGCCGCCCGTCGGCTCTGGCTCTCGATCTTCGACGAGCAGGGCAATCGGGAAATCGAACGGCTCGAACTGCAGCCGGAAGGTGAGGGCGTCCATGCGCTGTTCGTTGCGGGCCTTGGCCAGGGCATCCGCTACGGCTTTCGCGCCGATGGCGACTACGCGCCGGAGCGCGGGCTGTGGTTCGACCCTGCCAAGCTCCTGACCGATCCTTACGCCGTCGAGATCGACAGGTCCTATGTCTATGACTGGCGGCTGGCCCAGCGCCGGGGCGAGGGCGCCGATACCGCACCGCTGATGCCGAAGGCGATTGCCGCTGCGCTGCCGAAGCCGGTGCAGGCTGCCCCGCCGCTATTCCAGCCGGGCGGCCTTATTTACGAAGTGCCGGTGCGCGCCTTCACCATGCTGCATCCGGACATTCCCGAAAAATTGCGCGGAACAGTCGCCGCACTTGCTCACCCGGCGGTTATCGAGCATCTGAAAAAACTCGGGGTTGGCGCGGTCGAACTGATGCCGGTGACCGCGTCGATCGATGAGCGACATTTGCCGCCGCTCGGGCTGCGCAATGCCTGGGGCTACAATCCCGTGACTTTCATGGCCCTCGATCCGCGTTTGGCGCCGGGCGGCATCATGGAGTTGCGAAACACGGTCGCCGTGCTGCGCGAGGCTGGCATCGGCGTCATCCTCGACCTCGTCTTCAACCACACCGGCGAGAGCGACTGGCTTGGCCCGACGTTGTCGCTGCGCGGTCTGGACAACCAGGCCTACTACCGGCACTCATCAGACGGCGGGCTGGCCAACGATACCGGCACCGGCAACACGGTCGCTTGCGACCATCCTGTCGTCCAGGAGATGGTCCTCGACACGCTTCGCCATTTCGTCAGGGATGCCGGCGTCGACGGCTTCCGCTTCGACCTGGCGCCCATTTTGGGCAGGGTCGAAGGAACATTCGATGCCGAGGCGTCGTTGCTGAGAGCGATGCGCGACGACCCGCTGCTGGCCGATCGGGTGTTGATCGCCGAGCCGTGGGACATCGGTTCCGACGGCTATCAGCTCGGTAATTTCCCGCCGCCCTTCCTCGAATGGAACGACAAGTATCGCGACGATGTCAGACGCTTCTGGCGCGGCGACGCCGGCATGGTCGGTGCGCTGGCGACCCGGCTTGCCGGTTCGTCCGATGTGTTCGCAACGAACAGGCAAAACGCCAGTCGGACCGTCAATTTCATCGCCGCCCATGACGGCATGACGCTCGCCGATATCGTGCGCTACGAGCGCAAGCACAACGAAGCCAATGGCGAGCAGAACCGCGACGGCCACAATGAAAACCTGTCCTGGAACAACGGCGCCGAAGGGGATGCGGACGATCCGGCCGTACCAACTGCTCGCCTGAACGATCAGCGCGCGCTGCTCGCCACGCTGTTTGCCTCACGCGGCACCATCATGCTGACCGCGGGCGACGAATTCGGCCGCACCCAGCAAGGCAACAACAACGCCTATGCGCAGGACAACGAGATCACCTGGCTCGTCTGGGCCGGCCGTGACCAGGCGCTGGAGCGCTACACGGTGGAACTCTCGAGGCTGCGCCGGTCGATGCCGGCGCTCTTCGATACAAGCTTCCTAACTGGCCAGCCGCAGGCAGGTTCGGGGACGCCGGACGTCGCATGGCTGACCGAAACGGGCACGCCGCTCGATGGACAAGGCTGGCAAGATCCGCAGCAGCACCGTCTTGTCATGATCCTGGGTGGCGCCAGCGACGACGAGCGCCGTCTTGCGGTGCTCGTCAACGGCGATCGTCGGGCCTGCATGTTCACCTTGCCTGAGCGTGAAGGATTTTGCTGGGTGCCAGCCCTCGAAACCGCCGAGCCAGCGGACAGCTCGCGACCGATATCGGGACGGGCGGTGATCTTCATGATCGAACGAGCGCAAGCCGGCACAGGGGAGAAGCGCAATGGCGGCAGGTGACAAGACCGGATGGTGGCGCGGTTGCGTCATCTACCAGATCTATCCGCGCTCCTTCCAGGACACGACCGGCAACGGCAGCGGCGATCTCGCCGGCATTACGTCGAGGCTCGCTCATGTCGCTTCGCTTGGTGTCGACGCAGTCTGGCTGTCGCCTTTCTTCAAGTCGCCGATGGCCGATATGGGCTACGACGTGTCGGATTACTGCGATGTCGATCCGATGTTCGGCACGCTCGAGGACTTCGATGCGCTGGTCGCCGAGGCGCATCGCCTCGGCCTGAAGATCGTCATCGACCAGGTGCTGTCGCATTCGTCCGACAAGCACGACTGGTTTGCCGAAAGCCGCGCCAGCCGCGATAACCCCAAGTCGGACTGGTATGTCTGGGCCGATACCAAGCCCGATGGCGGGGCGCCCAACAACTGGCTCTCCGTGTTCGGTGGCCCGGCCTGGGAATGGGATTCGACCCGCCGGCAGTATTACATGCACAATTTCCTTGCCTCGCAGCCCGACCTGAATTTCCACAACCCGGAGGTCCAGGACGCGCTTCTCGACACGGTGCGGTTCTGGCTGGAGCGCGGCGTCGACGGCTTCCGGCTCGATACGGTCAATTACTATGTCCACGACCGCTGGCTGCGCAGCAATCCGCCGCTGGCGTCGAGCGTCGCCGGCACCAACGGCGAGACCAACACCTACCTCTACCAGGAGCATCTGTTCGACAAGACGCAGCCCGAAAACCTGGCGTTCCTGCGCCGCTTGAGGGCGCTGCTCGATGAATATGACGACCGCGCCGCGGTCGGCGAAATCGGCGATGAAGGCCGCTCGTTGCAGACGCTCGCCGCCTACACCTCAGGCGGCGACAAGCTGCATATGTGTTACACCTTCGACCTGCTCGGTCCGCAGTTCTCGGCCGCGCATGTGCGTGGCTGTGTCGAAGCCTTCGAAGCGGCCGTCTCCGACGGCTGGGTCTGCTGGGCGTTCTCCAACCATGACGTGGTGCGCCATGTCAGCCGCTGGACAAGGCCGGGCAGCGATCCCGACGCGGTCGCAAGATTCTCGATCATGCTGCTCGCCTGCCTGCGCGGCTCGATCTGCCTCTATGAGGGCGAAGAGCTGGGCCTGGAGGAGGCGGAGCTGGCCTATGAGGATCTGCGCGATCCCGTCGGCATCCGCTTCTGGCCAGGCGTCAAGGGCAGGGATGGGTGTCGCACGCCAATGGTCTGGGAGGCCGGCGCCGACAATGCAGGCTTCTCCACGGCCAAGCCCTGGCTGCCGATACCGGCCAGCCATCGCACCCGCGCGGTCGACGCCCAGAATGCCGACACGGCCTCGGTGCTGAAGTCCTATCGGACCACGCTGGCCTTGCGCGGGGAGCATGAGGCGCTGGTATCAGGCTCGATCCGCTTTCTCGACGCCGAGGGTGACGTGCTGGCTTTCATCCGCGAGGGCGGCGGCGAAAGACTGCTCTGTGTCTTCAATTTCGCCGAGGGACCGGCCAGTTGGCCGTTGCCGGGGGATATCGGAGCGGTTGTACAGCTGGATGGCAATGCCGCGGTCGTCGAGACCGAGCTTTTGCTGCCAGCGCTCGGAGCCTTTGTTGGCAGGCTCGACTGATACCCGGACCGTTACTGCACCAGCACCGCACGTCCGCATGTCGCGCCGGTGACCCGGACATCGGCTTCGCCGAGATGCACGCCGAGCGTATCGAGCAGATTGTAAAGCAATGTGTCGACTGGTGCGGTCACGGTTTTCAAGAGCGTCGTCACCGCAGGTTTCACTGCGCCGAGCAGGGCGGTTACGTCAAGCCCGAGGATACCCAGCGCGTTGACGGAGAGTGACAACTTGTCGACCAGTGATGTTGTCAGCGTCTGAGTCAGGTCCCGTGTCGGCGTCGTCTTGATGGTTTTGGCGGCGATCTCGGTTTTGTTGAAGACCAGGTTGGTCGGGCTGACGTTGGTGATATCGGCACCCGCCGACCCCTTCACCAGTATTAGCGGGATTTTTAGCAGCAACAGATTGAGGCTGACATTCGCTATGTTGGCGTCGGAGAACGACTGCGGGTTGCTGAAATCGGCGAAAGCGGTGGGGCTGTTATCGGCGTCGCTGGCGGCAAGGTTCACCGCGGCGACGCCGGGCTTCGCGGCAATGGTAACCTTCAGGCTGTCGGGGCCGGTCGGGCAGCTGATGTCGGTCAGCTTGGCCTCGGCGTAGGCCACTTCGACATTCAGCGGCAGCTTGACCGACAGCAGGCTGATGCCGCCGCCCAGGTTTGGATTGCCGACGCCGACCGTGACCAGCAGCTTGATGCGCGTTTGCGCGGTGCGCACCACGGTGCCGGCTTCTCCAACCGCCAGCCATGGCGAGGATTGCGGCGGTTCGCCGATGGCGATGGCGAGCGTGGTCGACAGCACCCCGGGAATGGTGGCGCCGAGGGCGACGTCGACCTGCTTCGAACCGTTTGCCAGTCCGGCAGCGGCCGTCAGCATTCCCAAGGCGCTGGCATCGACGCCGAGGCCGGCGGGCCTTTGCCCGAGGCCCAATTTGCCGACGGAGCCGAGATCGACCAGATGACTGAGCGGGATCTTGACCGTGCTGGTCGACTTGGACGCGATCGTCTGCAGGGCGACCTTGGCCGTGTTGCCAAGCCCGGGCACATTGGCCATGGCCGTGGCGATCTGGCCGACGGTCGCCTTCGATGCCAGCACATCCGAATACGACACGCCGGTCAGGTTCAGCTGTGTGGCAACGCCGTCGACGAAGGAGAGCACGCTCACATCCGCCGAGATCAGCGCGTTGTAGTCCATGACGCTGAGCGAGATGTTGCTGCCGAGAAGTCCGCCGAGAAGCGCGTTGAGGATGCCGCCATTGAGGCTGGCGAGCCTCGATCCGACCGAGAACGTCGCCTGCGGCGTCATGCTGGCGGTGGCTTGGGTGCCGATGACGGGAGTGGGGATCAGCGAACTCGCGAAATAGCGGGCAGGGATCTTCTTCAGGGTGACGCGGACGGCATTGTAGGGTGTTACGCTGGCCTGGAAACGCTGGCCCACATTGGCGCCGGATGCCACATATCGCCCGGGTGTGACCGTCACGACGGTTTTGCCGGCCGCCGGCTCGATCGTCTGTCCCGAGCTTTGAACGACAACCCCTGGCATGCCGTTGTCGGTCAGCGTGGTGACAACCGCTGTGTTGACTTTGGTCATGTTCGAGGCGGCGGTGATCGCCGCCAGATCCACCATTGCCTGTGCTTCGCGGCGCTCGGTGTAGATCGAGGCTTCGTCGATCGCCACCGCGGCCAGCGCCAGCGCCACCGGCGCGCTCAATGCCGCCATGACGGTGAAGTTCGCTTTCCTGTCACTCAGCATCAACCGGGCAAGCCGACCGATCCCATTGCACGCATGCAGCAGCATTTAAATGCCCCCGACCCTAATCGTTGACTGGCGCTTGATGGTGGTCCCGGGCATGGCTATGCCCGGGAAAAGGTTCCAGATCGGCAGGTTGCGGGCATCGTACTGGATGGCCACCACGAACTGGCTTCCATCGGCCGCGCTGTCGTTGGCCTGGTAGGTCAACTTGCTGACATCCACGAAGGGATATCCGCCGGCATTGTTGGTGACGAAGCTGGCCACGAGCGTCTGGCGCTCGGTCTGGTTCAGCCCGGCAATGGCCGTGCGGGCCGCATCCGCCGCTATCTGCTGGATCGAGTTGGCGGCGCCGAAATATATACCGTATGCAACCATTCCGAGTAGAAGAAGAATGAAGATCGGCGAGAGTAAGGCAAATTCAACCGCAGAAGTTCCACGTTCCTCTTGAAATTTTCGTACCAATTGAAAGACCTTGGGCAATTTACTTGCTCCGTTGCTCATAGCCGCCACGCGTCTGAGATCGAACTGTATAGAAGGCAATCATAATGTAACCTGTGGTTGCTTAAGAACGCATTAAGACATTCCGGCAAACTGGCATGGCTCCGATTCGCGGTGAAAAATGGCGTCGAGGTGAAGAAACCAAGTCAAGCTTCTGGTTTCGACTGGTGTTTCAGCGGCCACGCCATAGCTTTCGTCCGCCTTACTTTGGGTGACCCAGAGAGTCTGTTGAAATAAAAATTCTCCGCGTTAGTGTCTGGGCACGAGCCGCAGGACGGGAACCAGCGGCGCGCTCAAGGGGTCAGATATCGGCTCCAGGGCGTCAACACTTAATAGGCGCGCCAACGGCAGCGCCGACAGGGAGAACTTCATGCTGAAAAACATGCTGAAGGCGACGGTGCTCGCCACGACCATGGCGCTGGCCGCTGGCACGTTCTACACGCCGGCTTTCGCCGAGACCGTCTATAACAGAGGCAGCGCCGCCGAAGCGGAGACGGTCGATCCGCACAAGACCTCGACAGTCTACGAAGCCGATATCATACGCGACCTGTTCCAGGGCCTGGTCATGCATGACCAGAAGACGAACCTCATTCCGGGCGCGGCCGAAAGCTGGACAGTGTCCGACGACGGCACTGTCTACACCTTCAAGCTGCGCAAGGATGGCCTCTGGTCGGATAGCAGCCCGGTGACGGCGGACGACTTCGTCTATTCGTTTCGTCGGCTGGAAGACCCGGCCACCGCTGCCGAATACGCCTCGATGCTGTACCCGGTGAAGGGTGCGGAGGACGTCAACACCAAGAAGGGCAAGCCGGAGGATATGGGTGTCAAAGCGATTGATGCAAATACCCTCGAAGTCACGCTGAAGGCGCCGACGCCTTACTTCCTGGAGATGCTGACCCATCAGGCCACCTATCCGGTCAACAAGGCTTCGATCGACAAGCTCGGCGCCGACTGGATCAAGGCGGGTAATCTCGTTTCGAACGGCGCCTATACGCTGGCCGAGTGGATTCCCAACGACCACATGAAGCTGGTCAAGAATCCGAAATTCTGGGACGCCGCCACCGTCAAGATGGACGTCGTCAACTATATCCCGACCGAAGACCGCTCATCGGCGATGAAGCGCTTCGAGGCCGGCGAACTCGACAGCTACGGCGACCTGCCGACCGAACAGCTCGCTGACCTCAAGACCAAGTTCGGCGACCAGGTCCGCGTCGGACCTTATCTCGGCACCTATTATTATGCGATCAAGACCGACAAGGCGCCGTGGGACAATGTCGAACTGCGCAACGCCATCTCGATGGCGATCGACCGCGACTTCCTCGCCGAGAAGGTCTGGCAGAACTCGATGCTGCCTGGCTATTCGATGGTGCCTCCGGGCATCGCGGGCTACTCGCCGGCAACGGCCAAATACGCCGACATGTCGCAGATCGACCGCGAGGACGCTGCCAAGAAGACTCTCGAGAAACTCGGCTATACGCCCGAGCATCCCTTGAAGATGGAGATCCGCTACAACACGTCGGAAAACCACAAGAACACGGCCGTCGCCATCCAGGAACAGTTGAAGCCGCTCGGCGTCGACGTCTCGCTCGTCAACACCGACACCAAGACCCACTACTCCTTCCTCGAGCAGAAGGGCGACTACGACGTGGCGCGTGCCGCCTGGATCGCCGACTACAAGGATCCGGAGACCTTCCTCGGCATCACCCGCAAGGCCAGCGGCAACAACTATTCGAGCTATGTCAGCCCGGCATATGAAGCGGCCATGGACAAGGCGGCGGCTGCCGGCGGTAAGCCGGAAGAGCGCATGAAGGACCTCGCTGAGGCCGAGCGCATCCTTGTCGATGACGTCGGTAACATTCCGCTTCTCTACTACAGCTTCCACGACATCGTTTCCTCGAAGCTGCATGGCTTCGACGACAATGTGATGGATATCCATCCGTCCCGCTTCATCAGCAAGGACTGATCCTTAGCCGGGCCGCCGCGCAACTCAATGCGCGGCGGTGCTGGTTTGCCATCGCATCGGTCCGGAAACCGGAATCGATTTTCGGCATGTCGGTGCGAAGATTTGAAGGCTAGAGCGCAACCGTCCGGCTGGACGCGCGTTGCTCTGGATCAAGCGGGGCACCGATGCTGCGATACGTATTACGGCGGCTTCTGACCGCCATCCCGACGCTGTTCGTCATCGTGACCATGGCGTTTTTCCTGATGCGCGTCGCGCCGGGCGGCCCATTCAACCAAGAGCGGGGGCTGAGCCCCGAGATCAAGGCCAATCTCGAAGCCCAGTTCGGCCTCAACGACCCGCTCTGGCTGCAATTCGTCCGTTATCTCGGCAATCTGCTGCGCGGCAATTTCGGCCCGAGCTACAACATGCCGGACTTCACCGTCACCGAACTCTTCGCCAAGGGCCTGCCTATATCGGTTCAGCTCGGCGCCTCGGCGCTCGTCCTGGCGCTGCTGCTCGGTTGTGTGCTCGGCACCATTGCGGCGCTTAACCAGAACAAGCTTGGCGACTATACGGTGATCGCGCTGGCGACGGCCGGCAGCACCATCCCAACCTTCGTCATCGCGCCGGTGATCCAACTCCTGTTCGGGCTGACCTGGAGGCTGCTGCCGATCGGTGGGTGGGGCGATGGCGCTTTCATCAACAAGGTCGGTCCGGTGTTGACGCTCGCTCTGCCGCAGATCGCCATCGTCGCCCGGCTGATGCGTGGCTCGATGATCGAATCCTTACGGTCCCATCACATCCGCACGGCGCGCGCGCTCGGCCTGTCCGATTGGTCGGTGGTGGTCAAGCACGCGCTGCGCGGCGCCATCCTGCCGATCGTCTCCTTCACCGGTCCGGCGGCGGCGGCATTGCTGACCGGCTCGGTCATTGTCGAGACGATCTTCTCCATTCCAGGCGTTGGCCGCTATTTCGTCGATGCCGCGCTCAATCGTGACTACACGCTGGTGATGGGAACGGTGGTGGTGATCGCCATCTTTACCATTGTCTTCAACCTGATCGTCGACGTCATGTACGCGGTCGTCGATCCGAGGGTGCGCTATGACTGACATCGCAGCCACAGCCCCCGCCGTCATCGGCCGTTCACTCTGGGGGGATGCCTGGGCGCGTCTCAAGGCCAATCGCGCCGCCATGTTCAGCCTGTACTACCTTGCCCTGATCGGTGTCGTCAGCGTGTTCGGGCCGTGGTTCGTGCCACATCAATACACTACCATCTATGCCGACTATGTGCGCATGCCGCCAAGCCTGTCAGCCTATCCGAAGGCCGACATGGTCGAGACGGCGCTTACCGAAGCGATCAAGCGCATGCGGGTCGACATCAAGGAGTGGCGGCAGGAAGGCAACCAGGTCTTCGTCACCGTCAAGTCGACCAGGCCGATCGACGATCGCAACATCCGTTATCTCGACCGTTCCGATGCCTTTGACGGCACCAAGATCGAGAGCAAGTCGCCCGACGGTCTCGAAGTGACGATGAGCGCCTCGATCAAGCAGCAATATTTCCTGTTCGGCACCGACAACACCGGCCGGGACCTGTTGTCGCGCACGCTGATGGCCGGGCGCATATCGCTGGCCATCGGCCTGCTCGCGGGTGTCGTGGCGGTGGTCATCGGCGTGGTCTACGGGGCCGCTGCCGGCTTTGCCGGCGGCAAAATCGACGAGGTGATGATGCGCATCGTCGACGTGCTCTATTCCTTGCCCTTCATCTTCTTCGTCATCATGCTGGTGGTGTTCTTCGGCCGCAACTTCGTGCTGATGTTCCTGGCGGTCGGCGCCGTGCTGTGGCTCGACATGGCGCGGATCGTGCGCGGCCAGGCGCTGTCGATCCGCCGGCAGGAGTATGTCCAGGCGGCGGAAGCCATGGGTGTCGGCCAGCGCGGTATCCTGCTGCGCCACGTCATTCCCAATCTGCTCGGCCCGGTGGTCATCTACATGACGCTGCTGGTGCCGCAGGTCATCATCCTCGAAAGTTTCCTGTCATTCCTGGGGCTCGGCGTACAGGAGCCGATGACCAGCTGGGGCGTGCTGATCTCGGTCGGCGCCAAGAACATCGGCACCGCCAACTGGCTGCTCCTGTTCCCCGCCTTCTTCCTCGTCTCGACGCTGTTCGCGCTGAATTTCGTCGGCGACGGCCTGCGCGACGCACTTGACCCAAGGGATCGCTAAGATGGGGATCGCCGAGATGGCTGCTTCCGAAACGATCCTCAGCGTCAAGGATCTGAGTGTCCGCTTCCGCACGCTTGACGGCGCCGTCGAAGCAGTCAAGGGCATCAACATCCATGTCAAATCAGGCGAGACCGTTGCCGTGGTTGGCGAATCCGGGTCCGGCAAAAGCCAGACGATGATGGCGGCGATGAGCCTGCTGGCATCGAATGGCGAAGCGACAGGCAGCGTCGATTATCGCGGCCGCAATCTTCTGACGCTTAGCAAATCCGAGCTCAACCAGGTTCGTGGCCGCAAGATCAGCATGATCTTTCAGGAGCCGATGACTTCGCTCGATCCGCTCTATTCGATTGGCAATCAGTTGATCGAGCCGATCCGCCGGCACCGGGGCCTGAATGCCCCCGACGCGCGGGAAGAGGCGCTCAAGCTGCTGCGGCTGGTGCATATTCCCGATCCCGAGCGGCGGATGAAATCCTATCCGCATGAAATGTCCGGTGGCCAGCGCCAGCGTGTGATGATCGCGATGGCGCTCGCCAACGACCCTGACATATTGATCGCCGACGAGCCGACGACGGCGCTCGACGTGACCATCCAGGCGCAGATCCTGATGCTTCTGGCCGAATTGCAGCGCAAGCTCGGCATGGCGATCGTCTTCATCACCCACGATCTTGGCATCGTCCGCCGCTTTGCCGACCGGGTCTATGTCATGCGCCAGGGCGAGGTTGTCGAGGAGGGGGAGGCGGAGGCCATCTTCGTCAATCCCCAGCATGCCTACACGAAAATGCTGCTGGCGTCCGAGCCGACCGGCAGCAAGGCGCCGCCGCCCGCCAATGCTCCGGTACTGCTTGAAGGCAGAAATGTCGAAGTGACGTTCAGGATTGGCGGCGGGTTTCTTGCTGGTGAACCGCTGATGCTGCGTGCCGTCGATCACATCTCGATCCGGCTGCAGCGCAACCAGACCATCGGCATCGTTGGTGAATCCGGCTCGGGCAAGTCGACGCTCGGCCGCGCCTTGCTGCGGCTGTTGCCGAGCGACGGGCTTATCCGTTTCGGCGATCGCGACATTTCCCAAGCCGACAGGCAGGCGATGCGGCCGCTGCGGCGCCAGATGCAGCTTGTCTTCCAGGACCCGTTCGGCTCGCTGTCGCCGCGCATGACCGTCGGCCAGGTCATCACCGAAGGACTTCTGGTGCATGAGCCTGATCTCTCGGGCAAGCAGCGTGATCAACGCGCGGTCGACGCCTTGCGCGAGGTCGGCCTCGACCCCAACGCACGCAATCGCTACCCGCACGAATTCTCCGGCGGCCAGCGGCAGCGCATCGCCATTGCTCGCGCCATGATCCTGAAGCCCAGGCTGGTGGTATTGGATGAGCCGACCTCGGCGCTCGATCGCTCTGTGCAGAAACAGATCGTCGAACTGTTGCGCAAGCTGCAGGCGGACCACGAATTGTCCTATCTCTTCATCAGCCACGATCTGTCGGTCGTGCGCGCCATGGCCGACTACATCATCGTCATGAAACAGGGCAAGATCGTCGAGGAGGGGCCGACCGAGGCGATCTTCAGCGATCCGCGGCACGCTTACACACAGACGCTGATGGCCGCCGCGATCGACATGACGCGATTTCGCCTGAGCGCCTGAACCAGGCTTCGCACCGATACACTGGCTGTCCGCTCAATTTGTGGAGCTCGGGCACTTGCGTGCTCGCACAGCGGCAATGGCATCCTGTTGCTGCTTGAGCCGGTCGATCCTGGCTGTTTCACGGTTGGCCACCGCGGTCTTCACGCGTGAGCCGCCGAGCAGCCAGCGTGGAACATTGGTGTTGGCGACCTTGCCGCGCGTGATTGCCGTTTGCGAGATGTCACGGGCGACGTCTCCCATCGCCCTGTTGAGGTCGGTGCACGTCATCGAATCGTATTTCGCTGGATCGACGGTTCTGCCGAGCGATGAACAGCCAGCGACGAGAACCAGCGTCATCACGAGAATCAAGGGCGAGGCTGTGGTTGAATTCAAATTCATGTCGCACTCGGCCCGCCGTTCACTGACTCCATCAAGTTCACGACCCTAAGACCGACAGACCTTTTCGTCAAAATATGCGGCCTCGAAGAAACCTCCCACTGTGAACTGACCCCCGAAAGTTGGACATCAACCTTCGGGGGTTTTCATGTCCAAACACAGCGAGAGTTTGAAGCGCACTGTTGTTGATCGTTATTTGAGTGGTGAAGAGAGCTATGCGAGCGCCGGTGCAGCCGACGGCGTAGATGCTGCAACGGTGCGCAAATGGGTTGCGAGCTATCAAGCGCACGGGGTTGCCGGTCTCGCTCGCAAGCTCAGCCACTATGATGGCGAGTTCAAGCTGTCGGTTCTGCACCGGATGTGGGAGGATGGACTGTCCTGCCGACAGACGGCCGCGCTGTTCAATATCCGCAACGCCGGTTGCCTTCCGGACTGGGAGAGGCGCTATGAAGCCGGTGGGATAGAGGCGCTCGCGCCGCGCCGCAGAGGAAGGCCGCGATCGATGTCAGACCCGCCGTCGCCTGGCGAGCCGCCCGTGGCGCAGAGTGATGAGACCAAGAGCCGCGAAGAGCTGCTTGCGGAACTGAACCATCTGCGCATGGAGAACGCCTACCTAAAAAAACTGGAGGCCTTAACGCAGGGACACGCGCCCAAAAAGCGCAAGCTGTCCAAGCGTTAAGGCTGCTCTATCCGCTCGATGGTCTGCTCAAACTGGCAGGGCTTTCCCGCAGCACGTTCTACTATCGACAGAAGGCGTCCCGCGTCGACCGCCATGCTGGTCTCAAGGAGAAGATCAGAGCCGTCTTCGACAGCCACAAGGGCCGCTACGGTTATCGCCGGGTGGCTGCTGCACTGCGCCGGCTCGGTCATGTCGTCAATCACAAGGCGGTGCAGTGTCGGATGGTGGAGATGGGATTGAAGTCGCTGGTCAGGCCGAAGAAGTATCGCTCCTACAAAGGCGGCATCGGAAGGACGGCTCCCGATCTCATTCAACGCCAGTTCAACGCTGACAGCGCCAACCATAAATGGGTGACCGATGTGACGGAGTTCAACCTGGCGGGCGACAAACTCTATCTCTCACCGGTCATGGACCTTTATAACGGCGAGATCATCGCCTTCGAGACCGCAAGGCGACCGCTCTTCAAGCTGGTGGAAAATATGCTCGCCAGAGCGCTGGACCGGCTCGATCAAACCCACCGGCCCATCCTACACTCCGATCAGGGATGGCAGTATCAGACGCCTGCCTACCAGCGCAGGCTCCAGGCACGAGGCATTGCCCAGAGCATGTCACGCAAAGGCAATTGCCTCGACAACGCACCTATCGAGAGCTTCTTCGCAACACTCAAATCCGAGCTCTTCTACCCAATACCTTCGAGAACGTTCAGAGCCTCAAGGCCAGCATCGAGGATTACATCCACTACTACAATCATGATCGCATCAAACTGAAACTGAAAGGGCTGAGCCCTGTGCAATACAGAACCCAGCCCTTAAATCTGCCGCCACCTTAAACTGTCCAACTTTAAGGGGTCAGTTCACTGGGCCCGGCCTTTGCGGCCGACGCAGGAACATCTCAGTCACTGGAATTGCTATCTGCCGAGTGTTGGGCTCAATCGCTGGCAAACGGAGAGTACCGGTTCCGGCGACGTCGGGGCGGCCTTTCCTACGCTGCCTCGGCCACGAACCTCGACGGGGGGCAACCGCCGAGCACTGTCTGAGCGATGTCGGCGTCATTTTCATCGACATGCGCCGTCACCAGAACGACCCCTTCGGCAACCTCCTGATCATCCGCCTTTATGGCGGCCGTGGCGAATGTTCCAAACAGACCGGCAACGCCGCCACAGACCGCGCCAGCCACCGCTGTTGGCAATACGCCCGCAGCAACAGGATTGATGCCATAGGCCGCAACGGCACTCAGGCAGACCAACCCGCCGGCGGCAGCGCCAAATAACGATCCCAAAGCGGAAACCCGAAGAGATCCTGCCTCGTCATTGTAAGGCCCGATGATCGCGATCTGTACGCGAGGAATTCCGGCTGCCACCAAGTCGCTGGCGACCCGCGCCGCATCGACGGGGGAATCAAAAAGTCTGCAAATCGTCGGCATGGTCGCTTAACGCTTCTGGCTGTTCAGCGTCGTCTCGGTGAGGAATGACGCGGCAATCAGATCGTCAACCTCGATTGGGCCCTCGCCACCCTCCATGATGGCTGCGACCTTCTGGAAGGTCTTCATCTCGTCTTCGGTAATCTGGGCTTCCTGCATCCTGGCTTTGATCTCTGTCATGCGCATGCTCAGGGCATAGGATTTCTTGGTCTCACGGTTCGACATGCTGCTGCTCATAGCTCATTGATCATTTTTTGCCCGCCACTCGAATTTGGGGCAAGGGCAAACGTTTCCAACCCTGGACTTCGGTCGGGGAGGGGTCGGACCTAAGTCTGGTCGTGGGCCGCAATGGTCTTGCCGACGGCGCCGCCAAAGCATGACCCAGGATGCGTGCCAAAAGGCCTTTCGTGGCCCGACTCATCAAGAATCGGGCCGGAGATCTGCGATCAGTACCCGTCGTTTTCGATCACAACGGGATGGTGCCGATGGTGGTGACGATGGGTGGAGACGGAACCTGTCACGACAACAGTATCGCGGTGATGATGCCGGCGCCCATGGTCATAGAACGCTACGGTACCATGGCGGCGGTGGTGCAAGCGCTGACCGTCTTCGTTGATGATCTTGACGCTTTCGTGATGTCGATGATGGGTTCTAACAACCACATCGGCTTCGGCTGCCGAAGCCACAACGGGCAGTCCAAGGGAAAGCGCCAACGCGCACATGATCATTGTTTTCATTGCAGTTTCTCCATTTTCTTAATTAGCCCTTCATTGGATAAACTGCCCCTGATCGCTTTGGTTCCGGTCGTCCGGCATCGACCCGAACGTTCACTGGTCATCGCTGGATCTCGTCAAACGGCGGAACATTAGGCGTGCCTGATGGTTTATTTCCCGCAGCCGGGATCACGATTTGGTGTCTGCTGCGGATCAGTCGGCAAAGGCTGGTCGGCCCGCGTTCTCTGCCAGAGGCGCGGGCTTCCCAGGCAACAGGAGAGAGATCATGAACAATATCATTTGGCTCGTTGGAGCTGTGGTCATCGTGATAGCGATCTTGAGCTTTTTTGGCCTCCGCTGAGGGGGACGCGCGTACCAGTCGGGATGTTTACCCGAAACTGTCCGCGAGCGCACGCATGAAGGCATCAGGCGGCCGGTTGACTGGTTACTGTCCAGTGCAACAGGCATCGCTGTCGGCCGGGTCACAGAGGCACGGCGAATAGAAATTCGCCCATCCGACTGGCGGGGGACGCGAGTAATCTCGCTTGAGGGGCAGGCGGAGCGCCGAAGTCGGGATGCGCTAACTCTTTGTTTTCTCTGGTCGGAGTGGCAGGATTTGAACCTGCGACCCCCTCGTCCCGAACGAGGTGCGCTACCAGGCTGCGCTACACTCCGTGACCAGACCGCGGGCTTATAGCCGCCACACTTGGTTCCTGCAAGCGGCACGGCGGCACTTCTGTCGCATTTCGTCGGCTTTCGTCGAGCATTGCCCGAAAGGCCCGGATTCCCTTCCGGAATAAACATGGCTTAAAGCCTTGTGTGCTAAGCCGCAGCCCTCGACAATTCGTAATTTCGGCCATTCGGAGTTTCCAGTCTTGTCCTTCAGCATCGTTGGCGACGCCCGGCCCAACAGTTTCGAATTCGAAACCACAGCGCTGATCAAGCCATCCGGCTTTCGCGAATATGATGCGCGCTGGTGGTTCGGCCATCCCGGCTCCGCGCAACGACCGGAACTCAATCTGATCGGCGTCCAGGCGCTCGGCATGGGGCTGGGTACGCTGATCCGCCGTCTCGGCGCCGGTCCCGATATCATTACCGGGCATGATTTCCGCTCCTATTCGCTGTCGATCAAACTGGCCCTGGTGTCCGGTTTGATGGCTGCAGGCGCACGGGTGAGGGACATCGGACTGGCGTTGTCGCCGATGGCGTATTTCGCTCAGTTCGCTTTGGATACGCCCTCGGTCGCCATGGTCACCGCTTCGCACAACGAAAATGGCTGGACCGGCGTCAAGATGGGTGCGGCGCGGCCGCTGACCTTCGGCCCGGGTGAGATGAGCGCGCTGAAAGCAATCGTGCTGTCCGGCGATTTTGACCTTATCGGCGGCGGCTCCTACGATTTCATCCGTGACTTTCGCGCGACCTATCTCGACGATCTGACCCGCGACAAGCGCATCGCCCGAAAACTGAAAGTGGTCGCAGCCTGCGGCAATGGCACCGCCGGCGCCTTCGCGCCGCAAGCGTTGCAGCGCATCGGCTGCGAGGTCATCGCGCTCGACGTCGAGCTCGACCATACATTTCCGCGCTACAATCCCAATCCCGAGGACATGCGGATGCTGCATGCCATCCGGGACAAGGTGCTGGCATCAGGCGCCGACATGGGCCTTGGCTTCGACGGCGATGGCGACCGCTGCGGTGTCGTCGACAATGAAGGCAATGAAATTTTTGCCGACAAGGTCGGTGTGATGCTGGCAAGGGATATTTCCAGCCAGCATCCCAACTCGACCTTCGTCGTCGACGTCAAATCGACCGGCCTGTTCCATACCGACGCAATGCTGCGCGCCAATGGCGCCGTCACTGACTATTGGAAAACCGGCCATTCCTACATCAAGCGCCGCGTCGCCGAACTCGGTGCTGTCGCCGGTTTCGAAAAGTCGGGTCATTTCTTTTTCAATCCGCCGATCGGGCGCGGATATGACGACGGCCTGGTCACCGCCATCGCCATCTGCCAGATGCTGGATCGCAGCCCGGGCAGTTCGATGGCCGATCTTTATCGCGCGCTGCCGCTGACCTTTGGCACGCCGACCATGTCGCCGCACTGCGCGGACGAGGTGAAGTATGGTGTGGTCGAACGGGTGGTTGCCGATTTTCAGGCCATGAAGCGGGATGGAAGGGTTTTCGCTGGGCAGAAGATCGCAGACCTCATCACCGTCAACGGCGTGCGCGTCGTCGCCGACGACGGCACCTGGGGGCTGGTGCGCGCCTCGTCGAACAAACCGGAACTGGTCGTGGTGGTCGAAAGCCCGGTGTCGTCGCAGCGTCGACGGGAGATGTTCGAGGCTGTCGACGCCGTGCTGCGCCGCAGCTCCGAGGTGGGCGCCTACAACCAGACCTTTTGAATGGTAGTTGAATGACCGAGCGGATCGTCAGTTTTGTCATGAGCGGTGGCGTCGGCTCGCGGCTGTGGCCGCTGTCGCGCGAGGACAACCCCAAGCAGTTCCACGATCTGTCCGGCGACGGCTCGATGCTGGCCAAGACCTTGCGTCGGCTGACCGCCCGGCTGGAAGGCGGAACGCCGATCTTCCTGATCGCCGCGGAGCGCCATGCTGATCGCGTTCACGCCGATCTTGCTGGTCTCGACCTCGCCGGCGGCGGTCCGCTGTTCGAGCCGACCGGGCGCAACACAGCCGCCGCCGTCGCACTGGCGACGCTGCGCACACTGTCTGAATTCGGCGATAGCCTGGTGCTGGTGGTGCCATCGGATCACGAAATATCCACCGCAAGCCAATTCTGGCAGAGCGTAGAAGCCGGCACCGAGGCAGCACGCGAGGGCAGGCTGGTGGTGTTCGGCATCAAGCCGACGCAACCAGAGACCGGCTACGGCTATATCGAGGTCGCGGCCGAAAGCGGCGGCACCTTCGACGTGTCGCGCTTCGTCGAAAAGCCGGATATTGCGACTGCGCAGAGCTATCTCAAGGCCGGAAATTTCTACTGGAACACCGGCATCTTCCTGTTTCGCGCCCGCACCATGCGTGACGCCTTCATAGCGTTGCAGCCGGATATCTGGCAGGCCACCGAAGCAGCCTACAAGGCAGCGACATCGGATCTGTCCGGCCTTTACATGCCGCTGGAACTCTACGCCGCCATTCCGTCGAATTCGATCGACTACGCCATCATGGAGCGGGCAAAAGACATCGCCATGGTGCCGGCCGGCTTCCGCTGGAACGATCTCGGCTCGTGGCAGTCGCTGCTCGATGTCGGCCCCGCCGACGACCGGGGCAATGTCATCATCGGCGATGTCGTCGCCATCGATTGCGAGAATTCCTACATTCGCAGCGACGGCCGCCTGCTGTCGGCGATCGGCATGAAGGATATCGCCATCGTTTCGACATCGGATGCCACCTTCGTCGCCCCGGTCAGCCACAGCCAACACGTCAAGAAGATCGTCGAGCAGCTCGAAAAATCGGGTCGCCTGGAAACCAGGTTCACGCCGGCGCATGACCGCGTCATCGAAAGCGGCGCCTGGCGCCGGCGCGTGCATCACTGGCTGTTTCAGGAGACCTTGCCGCTGTGGTCGACATCGGGGGTCGACGAACGCCATGGCGGCTTTCACGAAGCGCTCGGCCTGGACGCCTCGCCGTTGATGAAGCCCAAGCGCATGCGCACCATGGCAAGACAGGTCTATGCTTTCGCCGTCGCCCGGGCGCGCGGCTGGGACGGCCCGGCCGATCGGTTGATCAGCCACGGCATCGCCTTCATGGCCGGCAAGGGCCGCACCGACAAAGGCGGCTGGGTTCGCACGCTGAATGTCGACGGTTCGGTCGCCGACGCCACCGAGGATGCCTACGATCATTCCTGCGTGCTCCTGGCACTGGCGCATGCGCATATGTCAGGCAATCCCGACGCCTTGCGCCTCGGCGAGGAAACCTTCGCCTTTCTCGATGCGCATCTCGAAGACAGCCGCATGACCGGCTTTCTTGAGACATCGGACGGCAAAGGCGAGCGCCGCTCCAACCCGCATATGCACCTGCTCGAGGCCTTTCTCGCCTGGCACCAGGCGACCGGCGAGCGCGCCCATCTGCGGCGCGCGGCACGTATCATCGACCTCTTCCGCAGTCATTTCTTCGATCCGGAAAGCTGGACGCTTGGCGAGTATTTCGATGCCGAATGGAAACCCTCCACCGGCGAGAAAGGGTCATGGACCGAGCCCGGACACCATTTCGAATGGGCCTCTTTGCTGGTAGATTTCGCCGGGCGTAGCGGCCAGGCCGAGTTGAGCGGCTTTGCCCGAAAACTTTACGCGTCGGCCACTGCCAATGGCCTCAACCGCGCCACCGGGCTTGCCTATGGCGCCGTCTCCAGGCAAGGCCTGCCGCTCGACCTGATATCCCGCAGTTGGCCGCAGGCCGAAGCCGTGAAGGCGGCGATCGCGCTGGATGGCTCTGGCGGCCCCGATCTCAAGCCGGAAATCGAAGCGCGCGTCGGCCGGCTGTTCCGCTGGCACATCGACCCGGCGCCGCTCGGCCTGTGGATCGATCGCATCGACGAGCGCGGCCGCTCGCTGGCATCGGACGTTCCTGCCAGCATCTTCTATCATCTGGTCTGCGCGCTGACGCAGTATCTTGATGGGACGGTGGAGAAGGGATGAGCCCGTATTGAGAGGCCGGCCTCTCAATACGGGCTCGCTACATCCCCAGTCTCGACATACACCGACTTCAGCTGCGAATAGAGTGCCAGTGCCGCCAGTGAATTCTCACGTCCGATGCCTGACTGCTTGAAGCCGCCGAACGGGATTTCCACCGGCGTCAGATTGTAGGCGTTGATCCAGCAGGTGCCAGCCTGCAACTCGGCGATGACGCGGTGGGCGCGCGGCAGGTCGCGCGTGAAGACGCCGGCGGCAAGGCCGAATTCGGTGTCGTTGGCGCGGTCGATCACCTCGTCCTCATCGTCGAACTTCAGCACGCTCATGACAGGCCCGAAAATCTCTTCGCGGGCGATGCGCATTGTGTCGGCGACGCCGGTGAACACCGTCGGCTCGACAAAGAATCCGCCTTGGAAACCCTGCAGCGACGGCACGTTGCCGCCGCAGGCAAGCGTTGCTCCGTCCTGCTTGCCGATTTCGATATAGCCGACCACCTTGTCATGCTGCGCCTTGGAGACCAGCGGACCCATCTGGGTTTCGGGGTCGAGCGGGTCGCCGATGCGGATTTTTTTGGTCCGCTCGACAAGGCGTTCGACGAAGCGGTCGTGAATGCCGTTTTGCACGAAGACCCGCGTGCCGTTGGAGCAGATCTGGCCGGTCGAATAGAAATTGCCGAGCATGGCGCCGCCAATGGCGTTCTCGATGTCGGCATCGTCGAACACGATCAGCGGCGACTTGCCGCCGAGCTCCATCGTCGCGTGCTTCATTTTTGAGCCGGCCAGCGACAGCACCTTGCGGCCGGTCAGCACCGAACCGGTCACCGACACCTTGGCGACGACATCGTGGCCGACAAGCCCGGCGCCGACATCGCCATAGCCCTGCACGACGTTGAACAAGCCGTCGGGCAGCCCGGCCTCGCTGTAGATCTCCGCCAGTGCGAGTGCTGAAAGCGGCGTGTTTTCCGATGGCTTGAACACCATGGCATTGCCCATGGCGAGTGCCGGTGCCGATTTCCAGCCGGCGATCTGGATCGGATAGTTCCAGGCGCCGATGCCGACACAGACGCCGAGCGCTTCGCGCCTTGTGTAGGCGAAGGGTCCGCCGAGATCGACCGACTCGCCATTGTAGGCGGCGACGGCGCCGCCGAAATATTCAAGGCAGTCCGCGGCGGAAGGCGCGTCCGCCACCAGCGTTTCCTGGATCGCCTTGCCGGTGTCCAACGTCTCGATGCGGGCGAGGTCGGCATTTCGGGCGCGCAATATGTCGGCGGCGCGGCGCAGGATGCGCCCGCGCTCGACCGGTTTCAGCCGCGCCCAAGCGGGCTGCGCCGCCCGCGCTGCCTCGACGGCGAGCTCCAGCACGTTCGGCGTCGCCGAACGTAGCATGGCGATGGTCTCACCGGTTGCCGGATAGATGACCGGCAGCGGCGCGCCGCCTTCGTCCTCGATGTAGCGTCCATTGACATAGTGCGATGCCGTGGGCTGGGCGCGCATGGTTTTCTCCAGATGTATTCGCTACCAAGTCCGTTCGACAATGCCCTATCGATCCGCGACCTGCCAGCGCGGATTGATCCATGGTTCCTGGTTGGACGGCGCCAGCGGCGTGCGGCCAAGGATGTGGTCGGAAGCCTTTTCGCCGGTCATGATCGAGGGTGCATTGAGATTGCCGTTGGTGACGCGCGGGAAGATCGAGGAATCGGCGACCCGCAATCCTTCGACGCCGATGACCCGGCACTCCGGATCGACGACACTCATCATGTCGTCGGCGCGGCCCATCTTGCAGGTGCCGCAAGGATGGTAGGCGCTCTCTGCGTGATCCCTGATGAAGATGTCGAGATCGTCGTCCGACTGCACGTGGCTGCCAGGCGATATTTCCTTGCCCCGATAGGGGTCGAACGCCGACTGGCCGAAGATCTCGCGCGTCAGCCGGATGCAGTGGCGGAACTCCGCCCAGTCGTCGGGATGCGACATGTAGTTGAAGTGGATCACCGGCTTCGATTTCGGGTCCGGCGAGCGCAGCGTCACAGAGCCGCGCGACTTCGAGCGCATCGGCCCGACATGCGCCTGGAAGCCGTGCGACTTGGCCGCCGCCTTGCCGTCATAACGGACAGCCGCAGGGATGAAATGGTACTGGATATCGGGGTAGTCGACGCCGGCGCGCGAGCGCACGAAGGCCGCCGCTTCGAAATGGTTGGTGGCGCCAAGCCCGGTCTTGAGGAACAGCCACTGCGCGCCGATGAGCGCTTTCGAGAACGGATTCAGCACCGAATTGAGCGTGATCGGCAGCAATGATTCCTGCTGGATGTAGAGCTCCATATGGTCCTGCAGGTTGCGGCCGACGCCGGGTCTGTCGGCCACCACGGCAATGCCGTTTTCGCGCAAATGCTCGGCCGGGCCGATGCCGGACAGCATCAGGATCTTGGGCGAATTGATCGACGAGGCGGCGACGATCACCTCACGTCGCGCCTTAACGACCTGAATCTTTTTGTGAGCTTCGATCTCGACGCCGATGGCGCGTTGATTCTCGATGATCACCCGCCGCGCAAAGCCCTTGACCAGACTCACATTTTTGCGCTTCAGCGCCGGCTTCAGATAGGCTGATGCCGCCGACCAGCGGCGTCCGCCGCTGATGGTTTGCTCCATCGGCCCAAACCCTTCCTGCTTGGAACCGTTGTAGTCGTCGGTCAGTTCGAACCCGGCCTGGCGGCCGGCCTCTACGAAGGCGCCGTAGAGCGGATTGCGGCGCGAGCCGCGCTGCACATGCAGTGGCCCATTTTTGCCCCGCCAGCCATCCTCGCCGCCGTCCGAATCCTCCATCCGCTTGAAATAGGGGAGCACGTCGGCGAAGCCCCAACCGGCTGCACCCTCTTCGGCCCAATGGTCGAAGTCGCGCGCATGGCCGCGCACATAGACCATACCGTTGATCGAGGACGAACCGCCGATAACCTTGCCGCGCGGCGTCGCCAGCACGCGTCCACCGAGATGCGGCTCCGGCTCGCTGGCAAAGCCCCAGTCATAGAGGCTCATGTTGAGCGGTATCGACAGCGCCGACGGCATCTGGATCAGCGGCCCGATATCGCTGCCGCCGAATTCGATGACGATGACCGAATGCTTGCCGTCTTCCGACAGGCGATAGGCCATGGCCGAGCCGGCCGAGCCGGAGCCGATGATGACGAAATCCGCTTCAAGCATGGTTCATATGCGCCATAAAATCGGCGAGCGAGACATTGCCGCCGGTAGCCACAACAAGGACGGTCTTGTCCTGCACATCCACCTTGCCGCTGAGCAGTGCCGCCAGCGAGGCGGCGCCCGACGGTTCGAGCACCAGCTTCAACCGCTCGAAGGCGATCCGCATCGCGCGGCGGACAGACGCGTCGTCGACGGTGATGCCGCGAACACCCGCGGTCTTGACCGCGGCAAACGGCGCGTCGCCTGGCCGTCGCGACATCAAACCGTCGCAGATCGATTTCGGCCCGATCGGCATCGTCTCGATGCTGCCATGTGCCAGCGACGAGCCCATGCCATTGAAACCTTCCGGCTCGACGCCGATGATCTCTGTGGCGGGCGACAGATAGTGGAAGGCAAGCGAAACGCCGCCGATCAGTCCGCCGCCGCCGACCGAGCAGAACAAAAGATCAGCGCTGGCACCTTTGGCTTCGAGTTGGTCGAGCGCTTCGAGGCCGGCGCCCGCCTGGCCGGCGACGATCTCCGGATCGTCGAATGGATGCAGCAGCGCCAGCCCCTCGGTCTCGGCGATCTCGCGCGCCTTGGCGGCGGCGACTTCCTCACGCGCGCGCTCGCCATGGTCGGTCAGCACGACGCGAGCGCCATAGCCCCCCGTTGCGTCTCGCTTGGCGGCCGGTGCGTCGATCGGCATGACGATGGTGACGGGAATGCCGAGCGCCTGGCCGGCAGCCGCCAGCCCTTGCGCGAAATTGCCGGAGGAGTAGGCGACGACGCCTTTCCTGGCCTCGTCGGGCGAAAGCTGTTTCAGCCGCCAATAGGCGCCGCGCACCTTGAATGAGCCGGCCCATTGCAGCGATTCCGGCTTGATGAAGACGCGGGCCGCACCCGTCTCGCGGGACAGTGCCGTCGATTCCAGCAGCGGCGTGATCTGCGTCGCCCTGGATGTGACGGCATAGGCCTGCTTGAGATGGTCGAGGGAGGGGACGAGAAGGTCTGACATCATTCGCCTCGCGGATACCTTTTGCTCTCTTCGAGATTGTCTAGGTTCATGTGATTGCGCATGTAACGCTCGGACGCTTTTTGCAGCGGCTGGAAATCCCAGGGGTAATAGGCGCCGTTGCGCAGCGCCGGATAGACGACCCAGCGGCGCGCCTGGCTTTCGCGCACGGCGGCGTCGAAGCGGGCCATGTCCCAGCGCGCCTGGACCTTGTCCATGAAGTCCGCCACCAAGCCAGCATTGGCCGGGTCGTTCGCCAAATTGTTTCGCTCGAGCGGATCGGCTTCGAGATCGAACAGTTGCGGCGGATCGAGTTCGCAATAGACGAATTTGTATTTGCCGTCGCGGATTGCAACGAGTGGCGCGCAGGAGCCCTCCGCCGCATACTCCATCAACACAGGCGCGGTGCGCTCAATGCCTGCGGCGAGCGGCAGCAGCGACTGGCCGTCGGTCCACGGCGCGATCGCAGCGATATCGATGCCGGCGAGGTCGCAAAGCGTCGGTGCCACGTCGAGATTGGAGACCGGCGTCTCGATCAGCCCGACGCGAACGCCTTTGCCGGCAATCATCAGTGGCACCCGCGCCGAACCCTCGAAGAAGCTCATCTTGAACCACAGGCCGCGCTCGCCGAGCATGTCGCCGTGGTCCGAGCAGAACAGGATTATGGTGTCGTCGGCCATGCGGGTGCGCTCGAGAACGTCCAGAAGCTCGCCGAGCTTGTCGTCGACATAGGAGATGTTGGCGAAGTAGCCGCGCCGCGAACGACGCACCTGCTCTGGCGTGATCTCGAAAGAGGGATAGTCGCTGGCGTGGTACAGCCGCTGCGAATGCGTATCCTGCTCGTCCTGCGCGATGAACCCGGTTTCCGGGTCCAGCGCCTGGCAGTGCTCGTAAAGATCCCAATACTGCTTGCGCGCGACATAGGGATCGTGCGGGTGCGACAGCGATACGGTGAGGCACCAGGGCCGATGGTTCGCATCGTCCTGTTCGCGCGAAAGCTGATAGAGCTTCTGCGTGGCCAGGAACACGACCTCGTCGTCGTACTCCATCTGGTTGGTGATCTCGGCGACGCCTGCGCCGGTCACCGAGCCCAGATTGTGATACCACCAGTCGATACGCTCACCGGGCTTGCGGTAATCCGGCGTCCAGCCGAAATCGGCAGGATAAATGTCGGTCGTCAGCCGCTCCTCGAAACCGTGCAACTGGTCCGGCCCAACGAAATGCATCTTGCCCGACAGGCAGGTGTAGTAGCCGGCGGCGCGCAAATGATGAGCGAAGGTCGGGATCGATGAGGCGAATTCGGCCGCATTGTCATAGACGCCGGTGCGTGACGGCAACTGCCCGCTCATGAACGAGGCGCGTCCCGGAGCGCAGAGCGGCGATGCGGTGTAGTTGTTGGCAAAGCGCGCCGAACGTGCGGCCAACGCTTTCAGATGCGGTGTGTGCAGAAACTCTGCCGGGCCGTCCGGAAACAGGGTCCCGTTGAGCTGATCGACCATGACGATCAGGAAATTGGGTCGCTTCGTTGTCACTGTTTGCGCCGCTCGCCAAGTTTGGTTTCGAGATAGTCCTCGACCAGCGCGATCGCGGTCGCGGCATCAGGCACGCCGTCCTTCAGCGCCCGCCTGATGTAGAGCCCGTCGATCATCGCCGCCGTCGCTTCGGCGGCGCGGTCGGCTTCGGCTCTGGGCAAGATGCCGGTCAGGCCGCTCATCAAATTGGAGTGCAGGCGCCGCGCATAGACCCTGAGCAGCCGGCGCAGGGCCGATGATTTCTGCGCTTCGACATAGAAGGCGAGCCAGGCGGCGATGGTTTCCGGCTGGAACTGGATGTCGGAGAAGTTGACGGCGACCACCGCCGAGACGCGCTCGCGCGCGGTGTTGGCCGAACCAAGGGCGCGCAACGTGTCGGCGGTAAGCTCGGCCAGGATGTGGCGCATCGTCGCCAGCAGCAGCTCGTCCTTGGCGCCGAAATAGTGATGGGCAAGAGCCGATGAAACGCCGGCGCGCCCGGCGATTTCGGACATTGTCACGTCGAGCGAGCCGCGCTCGCCGATCGCCGAGATCGTCGCGTCGATAAGCGCCTTGCGGCGCAGCGGTTCCATTCCGACTTTCGGCATCTTGCAATGATCCCTTTCGAGTAGGATTATTTTTTATTGACGGGTCAATCAACAAAAAAATCAGCACTGGCGTCGCCTGTACCAAGCGATTGTCTGCTCCCAGCCCTTCACGAGGCGAGCAGGATTGTTTATATTTGAACAATAGAGGCGAAATGCGCCGTGGCCCACATGCTAGGCTGGCGCCAAGGATGGAGACCGCCATGACCGCATGCATCGTTGGCTGGGCGCATTCGCGCTTCGGCAAGCTCGAGGGCGAAACGCTCGAGAACCTCATCGTCAAGGTCGCTACGGACGCGCTCGACCATGCCGGCATCGGTCCCGACGAGGTCGACGAGATCGTGCTCGGCCACTTCAATGCCGGCTTTTCGGCACAGGATTTTACCGCCAGCCTGGTGCTGCAGGCCGACGACCGGCTGCGCTTCAAGCCGGCGACGCGCGTCGAGAACGCTTGCGCCACCGGATCGGCGGCGGTCCGCCAGGGCATCCGTGCCATCGACGCCAATGCCGCTCGCATCGTGCTGGTGGTCGGCGCGGAGCAGATGACGACAACGCCGGGGCCGGAGATCGGCAAAAACCTGCTCAAGGCGTCCTATCTGCCCGAGGACGGCGAGACACCGGCGGGTTTCGCCGGCGTCTTCGGCAAGATCGCGCAGGCCTATTTTCAGCGCTATGGCGACCAGTCGGATGCGCTGGCCATGATTGCCGCCAAGAACCACAAGAACGGCGTCGACAATCCTTATGCGCAGATGCGCAAGGATTTCGGCTATGAGTTCTGCCGCCAGGAGAGCGAGAAGAACCCCTTCGTCGCCGGTCCTCTGAAGCGCACCGACTGCTCGCTGGTCTCCGACGGCGCCGCCGCCCTCATTCTCGCCGACACCGCCACGGCGCTGAAGATGCGTCGTGCCGTTGCCTTCCGCGCCAACGAGCATGTGCAGGATTTCCTGCCGATGTCGAAGCGCGACATCCTGACTTTCGAAGGCTGCGAGCAGGCTTGGACCCGGGCGCTCAAGAACGCCGGCGTGACGCTCGACGATCTCTCCTTCGTCGAAACGCATGACTGCTTCACCATTGCCGAACTGATTGAATATGAGGCGATGGGCCTTGCCAAGCCGGGAGAGGGGGCCAAGCTGGCGCTGGACGGCACAACGGCTAGGGATGGTCGCCTGCCGGTCAATCCATCCGGCGGGCTGAAGGCCAAGGGCCATCCGATCGGCGCCACGGGCGTGTCCATGCATGTCTTGACCGCCATGCAGCTTGTCGGCGAGGCCGGCGGCATCCAGGTGCCGGGCGCAAAACTCGGCGGCATCTTCAACATGGGCGGTGCGGCGGTGGCCAACTACGTTTCCATTCTCGACCGGATCAGATAAACCGCCCGCATTTACGGGAGGGTTCATGACAAATCCGGTTCTGATCGAAGTGTTGCGCGGCGCGATCGTCGAGAGCGCGCATCGCGGCTCAGTCGCGGTCTTCGATGGCGACGGCAAGCCTGTCTGGGAGATCGGCGACACGGCCAAGCCGGTGTTTCCGCGCTCCGCCGTCAAGGCGATCCAGGCATTGCCGCTGGTCGAAAGCGGGGCGGCCGATGCCTATGGTTTCGGCAACCGCGAACTGGCGCTTGCCTGTGCGTCCCATTCGGGCGAGCCGGCCCATGTCGAACTGGCGCGATCCATGCTGGCCAAGGCCGGGCTGGACGGTTCGGCGCTCGAATGCGGCACGCATTGGCCGTCCAATCATGATGCTGAGATTGCACTCGCCCGCGGCGGCGGCTCGCCGAACGCATTGCACAACAATTGTTCCGGCAAGCATTCCGGCTTCCTCTGCACCTGCGTCCACGCCGGCATTGCACATCGCGGCTATGTCAAGCCGGGACACGGCCTGCAGGAGATGGTGCGCGATGCCATGCAGTCGGTCACGGGCGCTGTCCATGGTGAGGACCAGCGAGCCATCGATGGCTGTTCGATCCCAACCTATGCGGTGCCGCTCAGGAGCTTCGCGCTCGGCTTTGCCCGCATGGCCACGACATCAGGTTTTGGCCCAGAGCGAGCCAAGGCTGCAAAGCGGCTGCTTTCCGCCTGCATGGCCGAGCCCTTCTTGGTTGCCGGCAGCGGCCGCGAAGACGTCGCGCTGATGCAGGCCGCACCAGGGCGGATTTTCACCAAAGGCGGCGCCGAGGGCGTCCATTGTGCCGCAATTCCGGAGCTCGGTCTCGGCATCGCGCTCAAATGCGACGATGGCGCCGGCCGCGCCGGTGAAGCCATGGCTGCCGCCGTCCTTGCCAAACTGTTGCGCGCCGACGAGGCCTTGGCGTTCAAGCTGAGCGAATTGGCAAACACGCCCATCGAAAACCGCAACGGTGCCAAGGTCGGGGCGCTGAGGCCGACAGCAGCCCTCAACTGACGTGATTGCGCTCGACGGTCAGATGCGCATAGCCGGTATTGTCCGATGACGTGAGATCGCCAGTCGCCGGTTCGGCCCAGCGCTGGCCGACAATGGCGCCGTTCAGCGCACCGTCGATGACATTGTCTGAAATGATGGCCGTACCGGCGCCCTCGACCACGGATACGACGATCCCGGTTCCGGCCTTGCGAATGATGTTGCCGGTGGCGACGACATTGCGCAGGTACGGGCCCCAGCCGATCTGCATGCCATAGAGCGGCGTGTTCTCGATGACGTTGTTGGAAACGGTTGTGTCGGCTTCGACGCCGATGCCAACGCCAAACCCTGGCGAGTCGGCGGGGTAGGGGCCGCTGGTCGACAGATTGCGCACAATGTTGCCCGAGCAGACGCCCATGCGGCCGCCTTCGTTGAAATTGACGATCGAGATGCCGTTGGCGGCACCGTCGACGATGTTGTTGCTGATGATGGCGCCTTCGAACGAGAATTCGGAATAGACCGCCGTTTCGCCCGAGCGCGAGCAGGTGTTGCCCGATATCTGCAGGTTGCTGGCGCTGTTGGCCCGGATCGCCGAGAAGGCGCAGTCCGAGACGATGTTGCCCGAGATGACGACATTGCCGGCGCGAAAGGCATTGATGCCGTTGCCGTTCTGCCCGGTTCCGCCGCCGCGTGCCTGGATCCGTTGGACGCGGTTGCCGGTGACCATGGTGCCGTCTTCCGCCGCCTGCCAGCGGTGCACGAGGATGCCGCCATTGGCGCAATCGGAGACGGTGTTGCCCGTGATAGACAGCCCGCCAGCCTCGACCGAGTAAATGCCGGCATCGGCGGCACCCGATATCTCGCTGCGCTCGACCCCGCCCGCCGCATGTTCCAGCGCCAGTCCGTTCTTGCCGCTGCCGGTGATCTGGCAATTGTCGATGGCGAGGTGCGCGATACGGCGCAGATCGAGCAGCCCTTGCGTGTAATCGCCCATCGTGCGGTTCGAACCATCGAAGACCAGACCGCTAAGTTCGATATGGTCGGCCTGTTCGGCCATGAACAGGTGGCCGTCACCGCCGTAAACGATGCGCGTCGCGCCCGGCACGCCGGAAAGACGCACGCGGCCGGGCAGCGAAAGATTGGAGACGACATAGGTGCCGGGCGGCAGGAATATCGGCATGTCGCGGCTGTTTGCGTCACGCAGGAGTTTGGCGAAGGCCTTGCTCTGATCGTCTGATGTGCCGGGCTGCACGCCGAGGTCGGTGGCATTGATCGAGCCGCGGATCGAGGCTTTCTCGATGCCAGTCAGGTTTGCGGCCACCGCCTTGCCAAGCGCAAGCCCCATGACGGCAAAGCCGGCGGTCCCGGTCAGCAGCGTTCGTCTGTTCAACATCGGCACAGAATCCCAGCGTTCAAGCCTGCTTATCGCAGGAATCGTGCCAGCCGTTCTGTCTCTCCTGCCGAGCGCGCGACAATGGCTTGTCGAGCAGCCTCTGCGGGCCTAAGTTCAGGAAATGAGCAGAGCTTTCACCCGCGAGGAAGACAGCGAAAATGCCATTGCCGGTGTAGGTGAACGGCCAGTCAGCCACCATCGCAATCTGGTGACGGAACGCGGCCTGGCGATGATCGACGAGAATCTTGCCGATCTGCGCGACATACTGGCGAAGGCCGAGCGCAAAGCCGACCGCGAGCGCATCGCGGTCGTGTCGCGCGACCTGCGCTATTGGACCGCCCGGCGTGAAAGCGCCGAACTCTCCGCACCGGAGCCGGGCAGCGACGTGGTGCGCTTCGGCATGGGCGTCACGATCGAAGGCGACGACGGCAGGAAGGTGCACTGGAAAATTGTCGGCGAGGACGAAGCCGATCCGGCCAAGGGTAGCATTTCGCATGTTTCGCCGATGGCCATGGCCCTGTTCGGCAAGAAGGTCGGCGACTTGGCCAGCGTCAACGGCAAGGAATGGGAAATCGTCAAGCTGTCCGAGAGCTAATCCTCGAGCTTGACGACATGGTCGCGGAAGAAAGCCGCGGCTCCAGTTTCATCGATCTCGCCAGCAGCGACCATCAAGACCAGTTGAATGACGTCCTGCTGGTCGGCCTCGACGCTCAATCCGTTGAAATAAAGAAACAGATCGGCCGCTGCAAAGGCAGTACGTTTGTTGCCGTCAACGAACGGATGATTTTTGGCGATGCCGAACAGGTATGCCGCCGCCAGTTCGCAAAGATCCGGATCGCCATAAATCTCTCGCTGCTGTGGACGGGAGAGCGCCGACTCCAGCATGCCTTCATCACGTATGCCTGCCGCCCCGCCGTGCAGGCGCAACTGCTCAGCGTGAAGCGACTCCACGAACTCCCTCAAATGATGCTCGGTCATTTCGCGAGCGCACGGTAGGCAACCTCGTACTTTTTCATCCGCTCGCGTGCGATCTTCATCTTACGCTCGAATTCCTCGGCGCTGTCTTCGGTGCGACGCAAACGAAGCTCTTCACCTTCCTGAACGATGACGATGCTGTCGCCTGCCTTCATGTTCAGACGATCGAGCAACTCCTTGGGCAGGATCACACCCTCGGAATTGCCGATCTTGCGAATGGTCGTGTTCATGACAGATATCCTGTTGCAACGCAGATTATAACTCGACCGGCGAGAAGTTGCAACAGATATTATAACAAGTCTAGGCCAGCAGCCGGTCCAACAAACGATCCGCTGCTTCCGGTATGACCGTGCCCGGCGGGAAGATCTCGGCAGCTCCCGCCTGCCGCACCGCGTCATAGTCTTGCGGCGGGATGACGCCGCCGGCGACGATCAGCATGTCGCCGCGGCCGAGCTTTTTCAGCGCGTCACGTAGTTCGGGGATCAGCGTCAGATGTCCCGCCGCCAGCGACGAGGCGCCGACGATGTGGACGTCCTGTGCGACCGCCAGCCTGGCGATCTCATCCGGTGTCTGGAACATCGCGCCGACGGTGACGTCGAAGCCGAGATCGGCGAAGGCCGTGGCGATGACCTTCTGGCCACGGTCGTGGCCGTCCTGACCCATCTTGGCGACCAGGATGCGCGGCTTGCCGCCGGTCTTCTTCTCGAAGGCGTCAAGCTTGTCCTGCAGACCCTCGACCACGGGATGATCGCCAAGCGCCTTGCGATAGACCCCGGAAATGGTCTGCACCGTGGCGACGTGGCGCCCAAACGCCCTTTCCAACGCGAATGAAATCTCGCCGACCGTGGCATTGGCGCGCGCGGCTCGGATGGCGAATTCCAGCAGGTTTTCATTGCCTTGCGCGGCACGGGTCAGCGCATCGAGCGCGCTTTCGACGGCGGCGACGTCGCGCGTGCCCTTCAGCCGTTGCAGCTTCGACAATTGCCGCGCCCTGACTTCGGCATTGTCGATCTTCAGCACGTCGACCTCGATGTCGGACTCGGGCCGATGGGCATTGACGCCGACCAGCATCTGCTCACCGGAATCGATGCGCGCCTGCGTGCGTGCGGCGGCTTCCTCGATGCGCAGCTTGGGTATGCCCTGTTCGGTCGCAGCGGCCATGCCGCCGAGCGCCTCGACCTCCTCGATATGGGCAAGGGCGCGCGCCGCCAGATCATGCGTCAGCCGTTCGAGATAGGCCGAACCGCCCCACGGGTCGATGATGCGCGTGGTGCCGGATTCCTTTTGCAGGATGAGCTGCGTGTTGCGGGCGATCCGCGCCGAATGGTCGGTCGGCAGCGCCATCGCCTCGTCGAAGGAATTGGTGTGCAGCGACTGGGTATGGCCCTGCGTTGCAGCCATCGCCTCGATCATGGTGCGGATGATGTTGTTGTAGGGATCCTGCGCCGTCAGCGACCAGCCAGAAGTCTGGCAATGGGTGCGCAGCGACAGCGAGCGCTCGTCCTTGGGCGAAAAATTCTTCTGCATCAGGGTCGCCCACAACAGGCGCGCAGCCCGCAGCTTGGCGACTTCCATGAAGAAATTCATGCCGATGGCCCAGAAGAAGGACAGGCGAGGCGCAAAGCGGTCGATGTCGAGGCCCGCCGCGACGCCGGCGCGGGCATACTCGATGCCATCGGCGATCGTGTAGGCGAGCTCAAGGTCGGCCGTCGCGCCGGCCTCCTGCATGTGATAGCCGGAGATCGATATCGAATTGAACTTCGGCATGTTCTTCGATGTGTATGAGAAGATGTCCGACACGATCCGCATCGAAGGTTTCGGCGGATAGATGTAGGTGTTGCGGACCATGAATTCCTTCAAAATGTCGTTCTGAATGGTCCCGGCGAGATCCTTCTGCGCAACGCCTTGTTCTTCCGCAGCGACGATGTAAAGCGCCATGATCGGCAGCACCGCGCCGTTCATCGTCATCGATACCGTCATCTCGTCGAGCGGAATGCCGTCGAAGAGCTGCCGCATGTCGAGGATGGAATCGATGGCGACGCCCGCCATGCCGACATCGCCGGCAACGCGCGGATGATCGCTGTCATAGCCGCGATGCGTGGCGAGATCGAAGGCGACCGACAACCCTTTCTGGCCGGCGGCAAGGTTGCGTCGGTAAAAAGCGTTGGAATCTTCGGCCGTCGAGAAACCGGCATATTGCCGGATCGTCCAGGGCTGCTGGACATACATGGTCGGGTAGGGGCCGCGCACGAAGGGCGGCAGGCCGGGATAGGTGTCGAGATGCGGCAGCCCCTTGAGATCGCTTTGATTGTACAGATGCTTGGCAATGAGCCCTTCCGGCGTGGTCCGCTGGCCTTTGACCTCGACAGGCGTGCGGCGTGGCGGGATCCAGCCGATCTGGCCGAAGTCCGGGATCAAGAGCCGGCTCCGATCGATTGGTCGATGCGGACTGGAAACAGCGGCTCGCAGACGGCAACGCCTTCGGTGAAGGCCGGTCGCCGTTCCGCCGCCAGCGTCTCGACCGGGCGTTCGTCTTTTGATGGATAGAGCGTGGTGCCGATGATGGCCCGTTCACCTGTGCGGTAGGCTGCATTGCGCTGCTCCGCCGCTGCGTGGACGCGCTTCTGGATGTGTCCGTCCTGAAGGCTGGACAGGACACCGCCCTCGGCTTCGATCGTCTGCAATTCCGCCCAGGCCAGCTCGCACAATTCCATGGTCAGCGCCTCGACAGCGCCGGAACCATAGGCGGGATCGGCGACATGATCGATATGGCTTTCATTGGCCATGATCAGCTGCGTGTTGCGGGCAACACGACGTGCAAAACCCGCCGGCAGACCATGCGCGATCGTGTGCGGCAGGATGGAGATCGAATCGGCGCCGCCGCACGCCGCAGCAAAGCATGCAATGGTGGTGCGCAGGATGTTGGTCTCCGGGTCCATCGCCGTCATCATGCGAAACGACGTCTCGGCATGGATACTGGCCGTGGATGTCGGGATCGAACAAGCCTCCTGCACCCGCGCCCAGAGCCTGCGCAGCGCCCGCATCTTGGCTATCGACAGCAACTGGTCCTGGTCGACGCTGAGTGCAAAACCGATATGAGGCGCAGCATAGACAAGCGGCTGCCGCGCCGTCTCGAACATTCTGAGATAGGAGACAGCCGAAGCCAGCATGATGCCAAGTTCCTGCGCTTCCGTGGCGCCGGCATTGTGGAACACGCGCCCGTCAGCTTCCAGCAGCACGCCCGGAACGCCCATCGCGAAGAAATGCGCCAGCGACTGCGGCATGGAGGCCTGCAGCGCCTCGATAGACATGCGCAGCCGACCGGTTCCCGCGAAGATCGCCGCTGGATCGATGCCGAAGGAGAGGTTGAGTTTTGCCGGGTCCGACCGCCGCTTGCTCAGGAAAGCGACCAGCCAGTCGGCCACGGCGCGGCTCCAGGGATGGGCGTCGATGCGAACCTGGATGCGGTTGAGCGGTATGCCGTCCAGCACCGCCTCCAACGCCTCCGCCGTTCTCGGCAAGCCGTATCCGAACGCGTTCGGCGCCCCTTCGAAGACCAGCGACAATCCCGTGGCACCTTGTGCAACATCCTCCAGCGCTTGGCTTCTGGCGCGGTTGATGTCGGGATCGTCGACTCGCTGGCTGACGATCCATGGCGATTTCGGGTTTGCGCGCACGATCGGTTCCGCCGCGGTGCTGCGGTCGTAGAGCGGTTCGATACGGATGTTGTCGTCGCTGTGCGAGACCAGCCTTTCCTCGAAGGAAGCGCCTGCCAATGCCTTTTCCGCCAAGGCGAGCCATCGCTGGCGCTCGGCGTTCTCGGGTTCCACGTCCTGGATCAAGGCTCCGGCGCCCATCCGTCCTCCTCGTTTCATGCGGCCGCACCAGCCGGGAGTGGTTCAGTCTACGGTCCCCGGTCCGATTTCGCAATGCAATGCGCTTCCAGAGACCGGATTCGATCCATCAGATATAGGTCAGTCCGCGTGGACGACGATTGCCAAACAGCGGCAAAATCCGCAAGCTCCAAAAACCCGATTTGAACGAATGGCCCGGATTTGGACGAATGGCCCCGATTTGGACGAATGGCATTGTCGCTGTGCAATGGCCTCACTATACCTGCGGCAAGGCCACTGGCTTTAGACATCAGTTTGCGGAGACCGTGCATATGGCTGACAACACCAGTATTTTCATCGGCGCCAGCCGCAAGCCCGACGACAGCTATCAGCGTGCCGAGCAGCTGTTGCTGCAATATGGGAATCGTCATGGCCTGGTGACGGGCGCCACCGGTACCGGCAAGACAGTCACCTTGCAGATCCTGGCCGAAGGATTTTCCAACGCCGGCGTGCCGGTGTTCTGCGCTGACATCAAGGGGGACCTGTCGGGCATCGCGATGATGGGCACGGCACAGGATTTCCTCGTCAAGCGGGCCGAACAGGTCAAGCTCGATCCTTATGACTTCCAGGAATTCCCCGTTATCTTCTGGGACTTGTTCGGCGAGCAGGGTCATCCGATCCGCGCCACGGTTTCGGAGATGGGGCCGTTGTTGCTGTCGCGTCTGATGAACCTGACCGAGGCGCAGGAAGGCATCATGAACATCGCCTTCCGCCTGGCTGACGAGGAAGGTCTGCTGCTGCTCGACATGAAGGACCTGCAGGCGCTCTTGGCCAACATCGCCGAGCGTGCCGACGAGATCGGCTCACGCTACGGCAACGTGACGAAGCCATCGGTCGGGGCGATCCAGCGCACGCTGCTGGTCCTGGAGCAGCAGGGGGCCGCAAATTTCTTCGGCGAACCGGCACTGCGTATCGCCGATATCATGCGCACCACCCGTGACGGACGCGGCGCCATCAGCGTGCTTGCCGCCGACAAGCTGATGATGAATCCGCGGCTCTACGCGACCTTCCTGCTATGGCTGATGTCGGAACTGTTCGAGGTGCTGCCGGAAGTCGGCGACCCCGACAAGCCGAAGCTGGTGTTCTTTTTCGACGAGGCGCATCTTCTGTTCGACGAAGCACCCAAGGTGCTGATCGATCGCGTCGAACAAGTGGTCCGACTGATCCGCTCGAAAGGCGTCGGCGTCTATTTCGTCACGCAGAACCCTTTGGATATCCCTGAAAAGGTTCTGGCCCAGCTCGGCAATCGCGTCCAGCACGCGCTGCGCGCCTATACGCCGCGTGAGCAGCAGGCAGTCCGGACGGCAGCCGAGACGTTCCGGCCAAATCCCGATTTTGACTGCATGACCGCCATTACTCAGCTTGCCACAGGCGAAGCGCTGGTCTCGACGCTTGAGGCCAAGGGTGTTCCGTCCATGGTGCAGCGGACGCTTATCCGCCCGCCATCCTCGCGGCTTGGACCCATAACTGCCGCTGAGCGGCAAAAGCTGATCCAGGAAAGCCCGGTCGCCGGCCAGTACGATCAGGCCGTTGATCGCGAGTCGGCTTTCGAAATGCTGCAAAAAAAGGCCAAGGACGCGCAGGATGCCGAAGAGCAGGCCCAGCAGGCCGGCAGCGGCGGCTCGCGCTGGACCATTCCGGGCTTCGGCAATGACGATCCCGCGCCGCGATCCGGTGGCAGGCGCACATCTGCACCGCGCCCGTCCAGCCGCCAGACCGTGGCCGAGGCTGCGATCAAGTCCGTGGTGCGCTCCGTCGGCTCGTCGGTCGGCCGGGCAATCGTGCGCGGGATATTGGGCAGTCTTTCCAGAGGGCGGTGAGCTTCGGATCTGAGGCAGGGGCATCCGCTTTGGCGAAATGCCCGTGGCTTGGAGCCGCATCGGATAGGCGGCATTGGGACAGCCGGTTTTGGCGGAAAGACGTTGGCCGGTTCGAGGAGGGCCCGAACCGACCTTTTCTGCGTCAGGTCGCTTCGAGCACCATGTTGAGTGGGGTCTGGGCAGCCCGCCGGACACGAGAGAACCCACCTGACCGGATCACGTCCGTCAGCCGGTTCTCTCCTGCTTGAGCTCCGAGCGCGAGGCCCGTCTCCTGTGCCAGTGATGTGGGAACGCAGATCATCGTCGAGGCCGAGTAGTACAGCCGTCCGACCGGATTGATATTTTCCTCCAGAGTATCTCCCGCCATGGGTTCGACGATCATCCAGGTGCCGCCCTCTTTTAGCGATTTGCGAATATGCACCGCCGCGGCCTTTGGGTCGCCCATATCGTGCAGGCAGTCGAAGCAGGTGATCAGATCGAAGTCGCGCCCGCCAAAATCCTGGGCCCGGCCGACCTCGAAATTCAGGTTCGTCAGTCCATACGACCGGGCATGCGCGGTCGCGGCGGCAATCGAGGCCGGATGGAAGTCGTAACCTATGAAGCGGGAGGCGGGGAACGCCTGCGCCATCAGGATCGTCGACAGACCGTGCCCACATCCAACGTCGGCCACCGATGCCCCTGCCTTCAACGTGGCGACGACTCCGTCAAGCGCCGGTAGCCAGTCCTTCACCAGGGCATTGACATAACCCGGCCGAAACAGACGTGACACGGCGCAGAACAGACACCCTGCCTGATCGCCCCAGGCAACGCCTCGCCCGGTCTTGAAAGCCGATTCCACTTTTGGCTGGTTCTCGACCATAGCAGCCGCGGTATCGAACCCGCCAATCAGATGGACCGGGCTGTCGGGTTCGGCAAATACGAATGACTGCTCGGGCGTCAACGAAAACCGTCCATGTTCATAGTGCACGTAGCCGGACGCCGCCTGCGCCGACAGCCATTCGCGAACGTAGCGACGCGCGCATCCTGCAGCATCGGCAAGTTCGTCGGCCTTCGCAGGGCCGATTTCCTTGAGCGTTTTGTAAAGACCCAGCGCATCTCCGATCCGAACCAACGGCACGCTGACCGCACCACCAAGGTCGCCCAAAACGCGGCCTACCAATTCATTGAGCCTGGTTTCATTGAGTTGCGTCATGTCGGGTTCCTCCTGATCTTCGGACGACGGCTTGTCGCTCCGCCGATTCCGAGGATGAGACCCCCTCTGATGATGGGCATGATGCAGCAGTCCCGTGGGGGAAGTGAAAGCGAATGCAAATAGGGACAGAAGTCCCTTATTTGTGGTCTGCGAGGAACTCAATCGGGCTGGGGCGCTCGCTCTCTGTCGGACAGCGTCATCACGATTGCCTGCGATCGGCTGTGGACGCCGAGCTTGCTGAAAATCATCGACAGTTGATTGCGCACGGTCTTCACGCTCTTGCTCAAGCGCTGCGCGATCGCGCGGTTGTCCAGCCCCTGTTTGACCAGATCCAGAAGCGCCGCCTCGGCAGGTGTCAGGCCGGCCTCTCGGATTGCGCGCGGCTGCCTGGGCCGCTCATGTCCGAGGAAGGCATCGAGTTCATCCTGGAACACCTTCCAGGCTGGCTCGGTCGGCAGGAGAACATGATTCTTGCTTTCAAGCGGCAGGAAGCGCGCTCCAGGGATCGCTGCGGCAAGCTTGCAGCCTTCATCGAACGGCACGCGCATGTCCCCGCGGCTGTGCGCGATCAACGTCGGGACGCGGAGTTTCACCGCGAGGTCGAGGACGTCGATCCCCTGCATCTGCCAGAGCAGGCGGGCGGCTACGTCGGCGCTTGCCGTCACGCGCTCAAGATCGCCCCACCAGCGGTGCTGTTCTTGTGTCCCGTTGGGAATGAAAAGGTTGGTGAAGAACTGGCAGAACGCAGGATTTTCGCGTCCCCAGCCAATGCGCACGAAATTGACGAGTGTTTCGGCTTCCAACCGCTCGGCCTCGGTCTGCGCTCGAACTCTCGCACCCTGGCCGTAGGCATTCAGCAGCACCAGATGCGACACCCGCTCAGGATGCCGCAGCGCATAGGCGATGCTGAGAGCGCCGCCTTGCGAAAGACCGAGCAGAACGAAACTTGGCTGCTCGATGGTCGCCGTCACGGCGTCCAGGTCTGCGTGCCACGCTTCGATCGAGAGGTCGGCGACATGGCGATCCGACAGACCGCAACCGCGTGGATCGTAGCGCACAAACTGGTTGTGGGCCGAAAGGGCCTGGAGCCATGGCCGCCAAACCGGGCTTTCGAGATCATAATCGACATGGCTCAGCCAGTGCGCCGCCCGAACGATCACCTTGCCTTCCCCGCATGATGCGACAGCGATGCGGGTACCGTCCTCGGACGTGCAGAACCGTATGCTCTGGCTGAGTTTCATCACCACAGAATATCGCAGTGGGCCGCCACGCGACAGACCGGTCTCCGCCGATGCAGAATCGGTTCCGTTTCAGAGAGACAATCCGGTGAAGGAGCGTCGTAACCGCCGCCCCTTCGCCTGCTCAGAAGATCGAATTGGTAATCGCCTTGACCGGTCCAAGTAGCACCGAACCGTCCGGCACGCCGGCGTCGATCGGGATCGCCTGTCGGTTGGCCGTCGCCACCATGGGTTGGCTGGCGTCGCTGGTCACGACGACCGGCGTCTTCGAGGGCACGCGATCATAGAGGTCGATAATGTCCTGGTTCATCAGACGCACGCAGCCTGACGATACCGACTTGCCGATCGACCGCCATTCAGGCGAGCCGTGCAGACGATAGAGCGTGTCGACATTGCCCTGGAACAGATAGAGCGCGCGTGCGCCGAGCGGGTTCTTGAGGCCGCCGGGCATGCCGCCATTGTCGGCGCTGTAGGGCTTCAATTCCGGCTGGCGGGCTATCATTTCGTCCGGCGGCGTCCACTTTGGCCATTTCTGCTTCCACTGAACGACGGCGTCGCCGGACCATTCGAAGCCGGCGCGGCCAAGGCCGACGCCGTAGCGTATCGCCTGACCGCCTGGACGAACCAGATAAAGGAAGTGGCCGGTGGTATCGACGACTATTGTTCCCGGCTTCTGTCCCGTCGGGTCGGGAACGATCTGACGCAGGAACTGCGGATCGATCTTGTCGATGGGGATGGCCGGCAAATCGAAGCCGCCGTCGCTGACTGCCGCGTACATCGTCACATAATCGGTCAGGGTCGGTTCGACATAGGCTGGCGGCGGCGGCTCGACCGGGCCCGGCCCGGTAGTGGCGCATGCGGAAACCGCGATCGAAGCGGCGCCCAGGGCTGCGGCGTTGAGAAAGCCGCGACGGCTCAGGCGAAAAGATTCGATTTCGGTTATGGACATGGTTGCCTTCTTTAAGTCTCAAATCGCAACAAAGCGTGAATTCGCCGACAGTTCCGCAGGGTGCCTGACAACACCTGGGGCGATAGGCGGTTCCGATTCTGGCCCGAACGTGGGCAAACAAAGGCGAAGCTGTGACCGAGCCGCTACTGTGGCGCCAGAGACACAGGTCTCCTAGCTGCCGGGCACAAGGGCTTCGAGCGACGGCAGTATAAGGGCCGGTGGGAAATCCTGGTATTCTTCGGGCTGGTTGGAACGGTTGATCCACACCGTGCGAAAGCCGAATTTGGTGGCGCCTGCAATGTCCCAGCGGTTGGAGGACTGGAAGGAAACCGCGCCGGGGTAGAGGCGCCAGCCGGTGGCGACCATATCGTAGACAGCCGGATCGGTCTTGAAGCGCCGCACCCTGTCGACGGAATAGATGTCATCCAGAACCTGGTCGAGCGCGGCGGATTTGACCGCTGCCTGCAGCATTTCGGGCGAACCGTTTGACAGAATCGCCAGCCTCGCTCCCGAAGCCTTGAGCGCCTTGAGCACGGCCGGCACTTCCGGATAGCAATCCAGCCGCCAGTAGGCATCCAGCAATATCGCCTTGAGACCGGGGTCGGCCGAGGGAACCTTGCGCAAGGCGAAATCGAGCGCCTGTTCGGTCAGTTGCCAGAAATCGGCATAGGCGCCCATCAGCGTGCGCACCCAGGAATATTCGAGCTGCTTGGCGCGCCAGATCTCGGACAACAATTGGCCGTCCGGCCCGATCCGGTCTGCATGACGGCGCACGGCGGCATGCACGTCGAACAGCGTGCCATAGGCGTCGAAGACATAGGCGGCGTATTGCATGACAACAGTTTTGAGGGCAGGTGCGACAAGGTGCAAGCTTTGATTGCATTGCGCCCCGGCACTGGCCTCAACAAAACTCCATGATGCCGGTTGACGGCGCCCGCCAAAGCATCTTCCAATGGCCGTCACACGAGACCGATTGAGGCGGGACGACACGATGACACTGGCGGCTGCGGCGCAATCCGCGACATGGACTTTCGTCGATGGTGATTGGCACGAGGGCAACGTCGCCATTCTGGGGCCGCGCAGCCACGCCATGTGGCTCGGCACTAGCGTGTTCGACGGTGGCCGCTGGTTCGAAGGCGTGGCGCCGGATCTCGACCTCCATGCCGCCAGGGTGAATTCCTCGGCGATCGCGCTCGGCCTGAAGCCGAACATGAGCGCCGACAAGATCGTCGGGCTGACATGGGATGGGTTGAAGAAGTTCGACGGCAAGACGGCGGTCTATATCAGGCCGATGTACTGGGCCGAGCATGGCGGCTATATGGGCGTGCCGGCCGATCCCGCCTCGACCCGCTTCTGCCTTTGCCTCTATGAATCACCGATGATTCCGGCGACTGGCTTTTCGGTGACCGTGTCGCCGTTCCGGCGTCCGACCATCGAAACCATGCCGACCAACGCCAAGGCCGGCTGCCTTTACCCCAACAACGGTCGGGCCATTCTCGAAGCCAAGATGCGCGGCTTCGACAACGCAATGGTGCTCGACATGCTGGGCAACGTCGCCGAGACCGGAACCTCGAACATCTTCCTGGTCAAGGACGGTCACGTCTTTACGCCTGCGCCGAACGGCACCTTCCTGTCCGGCATCACCCGCTCGCGCACGATAACGCTGCTCGGCGAATATGGCTTCAGGACCACAGAAAAGACGCTGTCGGTGCGAGATTTCCTCGAAGCGGACGAAATTTTTTCGACCGGGAACCATTCCAAGGTGGTGCCGGTCACGCGTATCGAGGATCGCAATCTGCAACCCGGGCCGGTGGCCAAAAAGGCGCGCGAACTCTATTGGGCTTGGGCGCATTCGACTTCCGTTGCTTGAGCGGATAAAAAGGCGACCGACGCTTCATCCGGAGTTGTCCCAATCCATTCCAGACCTATCTTACTCCGGTATCGACACCGGATTTTTCCACGAGGGAGTACTATCCATGGCCTTTGAATTGCCCGCTCTGCCTTACGACTATGAGGCCTTGCAGCCTTACATGTCGAAAGAGACGCTGGAATATCACCACGACAAGCACCACAAGGCGTATGTCGATAACGGAAACAAGCTCGCCGCCGAGGCCGGCTTGGGTGATCTGTCGGTCGAAGAGGTGGTCAAGCAGTCGTTCGGCAAGAATGCCGGCCTCTTCAACAATGCCGCCCAGCACTACAACCATATCCATTTCTGGAAGTGGATGAAGAAAGGCGGCGGCGGCAACAAGCTGCCGGGCGCCTTGCAGAAGGCAGTCGATAGCGATCTTGGTGGCTATGACAAGTTCAAGGCCGACTTCATTGCCGCCGGCACGACTCAGTTCGGTTCCGGCTGGGCCTGGGTCTCGGTCAAGGATGGCAAGCTGGCGATCTCGAAGACGCCGAACGGCGAGAACCCGCTCGTTCATGGCGCGTCGCCGATCCTTGGCGTCGATGTCTGGGAGCACTCCTATTACATCGACTATCGCAACGCCCGGCCGAAATATCTCGAGGCGTTCGTCGATAGCCTGATCAACTGGGACCATGTCCTCGAATTGTACGAAAAGGCCTGATGCATGTTGCCCAAAAGTGCGCAGCGGTTTTGGGATAACGACATGCACGAAAACAAAGACTCAAACCGCGTCGTTCGAGTCCGCTTGAACACAGCGCGTTTGATGTCCTGATCGATCGTAGAGAAGCCCCGCGCGATGAACTGCTCCCCCGAAGGTTGATGCCCAACTTTCGGGGGGCAGTTCATCGCGCGGGGCTTTTCTTTTTCTGCGTCGAGATTCCCGTAACAACAAAGGTCTGGCAAAAATCATCAGGGGGAAGGGAATTTTCCCCCTGATGCATCCGTTAACGTCCTGTCCCGAAATGCCTTCATCATGGAGCCAATTGAATGAGAAAGCTTGTTATCGCCATCTCTATGCTCGCACTCGCGGCCTCGGCGGCTTTTGCCGACCCGATCCTCGATCGGCAGGCACTGATGAAGGAACGCGGAAAGATCGTCGGCGGCCTGTCGAAAGTGGTCAAGGGCGAGGAACCCTTTGATGCGGCGGCTGTGTTGACGCAACTTCAGGCGCTGCAGGCGAATGCCGACAAATTCGATGCCGATGCGCTGTTCCCGGCCGGCAGCGACACCGGCGACACCACGGCCTCGCCGAAGATCTGGGAAGACATGGCTGGCTTCAAGGCAGCGGAGGACAAATATCTCGCCGACGTCAAGGCTGCGGTCGCTGCGGCTCCCGCCGATGCCGACGCGCTGAAGGCGCAAGTCGGCGCTATCGGCTCCGATTGCGGCACCTGCCATCAAGGCTACAGAATCAAGAAGGGCTGATCACCAGCCATGGCGTGGCTGAAAAAACTTGTCGGCGCCGTCGTCATTCTGGGCGGCGTCGGCGCGGTTGCCGGGTGGGTCCTGTCGGCGCCGGTGAGGCTCGACAGGGAAACTCTGGCCAAGCTCGGTCCTGGCGACGCTGCCAAGGGCAAGCGCATCTTTTATGCCGGCGGTTGCACATCCTGCCATGCAAAGCCGGGCTCACAGGGCGACACGCGGCTTCAGCTCGTTGGGGGCCTCGAACTCAAGACGCCCTTCGGAACCTTCGTGCCGCCCAACATTTCGCAAGATCCCAAGGACGGTATCGGCGCCTGGTCTGTCGAGGACCTCGCCAATGCCATGCTGAAGGGCGTGTCGCCTTCTGGTGAGCATTTTTATCCGGCGTTTCCCTATGCATCCTACGCGCGCATGAATCCGGCCGACATTGGCGATCTCTATGCCTTCTTGAAGACGTTGCCGGCCGTCGCCGGCAAGGCGCCGGGCAATTCGCTCGATTTCCCCTTCGATATCCGCCGCGGCATCGGCCTGTGGAAATTGCTCTACCTCAGCGACCAGCCGGTTGTTGCCTTCCCCGAAGGCACGCCTGATCCGGTGATATCAGGCCGCTATCTGGTCGAAGGGCCAGGCCATTGCGGCGAATGCCACACGCCGCGCGATCTTGCGGGCGGCACGAAGAAGAACGAATGGCTGGCGGGCGCCGTGGCCGCGGAAGGCAGTGGCGTCGTGCCGAACATCACATCAGGCGAGGGCGGTCTCGCCGAATGGTCGGAGGCAGATATCGCCAACTATCTCGAAACCGGCTTCACGCCCGATTTCGATTCGGTCGGCGGCGCCATGGTCGACGTCCAGCGGAACATGGCCGAACTGACGCCGCAGGACCGTGCGGCCATCGTCGCCTATCTCAAGGCGATCCCAGCGCATCCAAACGGCTATCCGGCCCCCAAGAAGACGGCAAACTAGACCGAGTCTGCGGATGACAGGTGGCGGTCGCCGAGAAAATCGAAGCCCGTTTCGAAGAAATGATTGTAGTTGCAGGTCAGCTCTTCGCCAGGCGCAATGTCGCGCAGCGCAAAGCTCTCCTCGGGCGAGGAGACGTCGCAATTAGGCTCGTTGGCATGGTTCATATAGCGCGCGTCGTCGGCTTCGAAGACGATGTAGTTCGGATCGCGGCGGTCGGGATAGGAGTAGCGATCGAGATAGCTCTTCACCGGGCCGGCCGCACGTTCATAAGTCTCGACCTCGATGAGCCGATCGAACCTTGGGTCCAGCTTCCAGATCAGAGTGCCGCGAGGAATGTGGTTCTTGGCAAAGACGCCGATTCCCTGGATAGGCGATTTGTCGAGATAGACGTCGACGAGCAGCATAATGGACCTTTACGCGATTGGAGGCTGTCAGGCCGGGAAAAGCCGCGCACTGGGTAGCGCGCGGTCACCGCAATTGCGAGTGAAAATGAGCAACGGGAACTTAAAAAAGTCCTGATCACCCAGCCCTCCGGAAAGGGCGCGTCGATCATCGTCTGGAGTCAGCGTTGCTGCAGCGCCAGACGGACGCCCAAAGCGCAGTAGATGCCGCCGACAACTTTGCCCTGCCATCGTAACACTGACGGATTTCGGCGCAGGAACGTGCCGAGTCGGCCAGCGCTCACGGCAAAGACGACCGTGCTGAAAAGGCCCAGTACGACGAAGATGACCCCCAACGCGGCCATCTGAAGCATCACCGTTCCGTTTTCAGGCCGCACGAACTGAGGCAGGAAGGCAAGGAAGAACAGAGCGGTCTTGGGGTTGAGCACTTCGGTCAGGACAGCCTGTCGAAACGGCTTCCCGGCAGAGATCGCAAGCGCGCCGGCAGCCGGGCCGCCTGGTGTTTTCTCCATGATCGCGCGAATGCCGAGATAAACCAGGTAGGCCGCGCCGACGTACTTTATGACGCTGAACAGCGTCGCCGATGCGGCGATGATCGCCGATATGCCGATCATGGCCATGACGGTGTGAAAGATGTCGCCGACAGCGATCCCGGCGCCGGTCGCGATGCCAACCTTGGTTCCGGAACTCGTTGCCCGCGCTATGGTAAGGAGCGTGGCCGGGCCCGGGATGAAGACGAAGCCGAGCACAACCGCGACATAAGCAATCAGTGTAGCGAGATCGATCATCGGTCGATTTCTCCCGTAGGCTGCGCCTTACCCATCACCTTCAGCGCGAAGGAATAGGTGTAGGCGATCTCCTCCAGCCGCGAAAACCGGCCGGAGGCACCGGCATGGCCGGAATCCATGTTGATCTTGAACAGAACCGGATTGTCCCCGCTCTTGCGGTCGCGCAGCCGGGCCACCCATTTGGCCGGTTCCCAATAGGTGACGCGCGGATCGGTGAGACCGGCCAGCGCCAGGATCGGCGGATAGTCGTGATCAGCGACATTGTCATAGGGCGAGTAGGCGGCAATGGTCCGGTAGTCGTCGGCGGACGCGATCGGGTTGCCCCATTCGGGCCATTCCGGCGGCGTCAGCGGCAGGGTCGCATCGAGCATGGTGGTGAGGACATCGACGAAGGGAACCTCGGCGACGATGCCGCCAAAACAATCCGGCGCCATGTTGGCGACGGCACCCATCAGCATGCCGCCGGCCGAACCGCCCTGGGCGACGATACGGTCATGCGCCGTGTAACGCTCCGTCACCAGATGGCGCGCGACGGCGATGAAATCGGTGAACGTGTTCATCTTGTGCTCCCGCTTGCCGTCATCGTACCAGCCATAGCCCTTGTCCTTGCCGCCGCGAACGTGAGCGATGGCGAAGACGAAGCCACGGTCGACCAGCGAGAACCAGTTGGTGTTGAAGGCGGCGGGCACGGTGATGCCATAGGAGCCGTAGCCGTAAAGCAGGCAAGGTGCGGATCCGTCCAGCGGCGTGTCGCGATGGTGCAAAAGCGAGATCGGCACCAGTTCGCCATCGCTGGCCGGCGCCATCAGCCGCCGCGTGACATAGTGGTCCGCATCATGGCCGGACGGCACTTCCTGGGTCTTCAGCAATACCCGCTCGCGGGTACGCATATTATAGTCGAACACCTGGGCCGGCGTCGTCATCGACGAGTAGGAAAAGCGCATGATCTCGGTGTCGTACTCATAGGAACCCGACAGGCCGAGCGAGAAGGCCTCCTCGTCGAGGGACAGAAGATGCTCCTCGCCGCTGGTGCGATCGCGCACCACAATGCGCGGCAGGCCTTCCTTGCGTTCGAGCCGAACCATGTGGTCTCTGAAGCCGATCACCGACAGGATCAGCCGGCCGGGCTCGTGCGGCACCAGTTCCTGCCAGTTGGCGCGCACGGGATCGCCCGCTGGTGCCGTCATGATCTTGAAGTCCTTGGCGCCGTCGGCATTGGTCAGGATGAAGAAGATATCGCCGCCTTCTTCCAACTCGTACTGAAGGCCAATCTCGCGCTGCGACACCAGTTTCGGTTCGGCAAACGGATCGTCGGCGCGCATCAGGCGGTATTCCGAGGTCTCGTGATCGTTGATGCCGATCATGATCCACTCGTTGTTGCGGGTGCCGTCGACATTCATGAAGAAGCCGGGATCGGTTTCCTCATAGATCAGCCGGTCGCTTTGCGGGCTGTTGCCAAGCGCATGGAACAGCACCTTCGACGGGCGGTGGTTGGGGTCGAGACGTGTATAGAAGAAGCCGTCATTGGCGGCGTTCCAGACACCTGAACCGCCGGTGTCGGGGATCTGGTCCGCAAGTTCCCTGCCGTCGGCAAGGTCACGCACGCGAAGCGTGTAGAATTCGGAGCCCTTGTCGTCGAATGCCCACAGCAGCCTTGCGTGGTCGGCCGAATGGTCGACGCCGCCAAGACGGAAATAGGCCTTGCCCGCGGCCTCCGCGTCACCATCGAGCAGGATATGCTCGGCACCGCCGTCTCGCGGCATGCGGAAATAGCGCGGCTGCTCGCCACCAAGTTTGAAGGACGAGCCATAGGCATAGGGCCCATCCTTCATCGGCACGGAAGAATCGTCTTCCTTGATACGGCCCTTCATCTCCTTGAAAAGCTGCTTTTGCAGTTCGACCGTGTCGGCCATCAGCTTTGACTGGTAGGCATTCTCCGCCTCGAGTTCTGCGCGGATCCCGGTATCGAGCAATGACGGGTCGCGGAACATTTCCTGCCAGTTGTCGGCCCGCAGCCAGGCATAGTCGTCGGTTCGCGTGATGCCGTGATGCGTGTCGGAAACCGGCCGCTTCTCGGGCGTAGGCGGGCTGACGATCGGAAATATGGATGTCTTGGTCATTGCGTCTCGCTTTGCAGTATCTTGAACGGGCCAGTATCTTGAATAGGCCAGTATCTTGAATGGACCATCTCAAATGGAGAAATATCTTGAACGGCGAATGAACACGCCGATCAGGGCAGGTTCAAGAGCCGGAGCGTATGGATTGTGTCGGCTCCAGGAGATGAGCCGGGAGGAAGAGATGATGACTATTTGGTCTCGGACTGCTGCGGCTTTCGCCGTTGCTTCACTAACTCTGGCCTTTGCCGGCCAGTCTCATGCGACCGTATTCGCGGCTTGGCAAGTGGCCAATGTGCCGTTCGGCGACACGCTCAATGTGCGCAAATACCCTTCGGGCGCATCCCAGAAGCAGGCGGCATATCCGAACGGGACCGTTCTGCAGATGACCGGGCGATGCACCGGCGGAATAAACCTGCTCGACATCGCCAACCAGCCGGCATGGAAGCAGGAACAAAAGATTCGTTTTCGCTGGTGCGAAGTCTGGCATGATCCGGCCCAGAACGGCAAATTCGTCACCGGCTGGGCGTATGGCAAATACATCACGCCGCATTGATTGATCCGGCAGCAATCAGCCGATCCGCCGGATGACAGGCATGTCGCCTGATTGCTTGCGTATGACCACGGCAACCTGTGGTTTTGTGGACAAATATGAACAACCAATATTGCCCGACGATAGCCAAGCAAAATCAAACATTAAAACCCATTTCGTGAGATGCCGCGAATGTAACGGTGAGCTGACGTTGCGTCAGCCGTTGCCGACGAGCGCGCGAAATATCGATAAATTACACAATGCACGAAAGATTGAAGCTGATCGCGGAATAATTGATCAATATCGTTCAATATAGCGTAAGGGCCGAATTGACTTACTTGGTCTGGGCGCTCATTGATGTGCCCGCGACACGAATCGTAGAAACTCTACCTGCACAAAATTCGTGCGATGCCCTGCTTGTAAAAAAGGGCGCAGATCGATGTAACTCTTGTTGGGGCCCGAAGACCATGGATATTGTCGAAACACCTTCCAGAAACAGCGATGCGCTGATCGAATTGACCGCCGATGTGGTGGCCGCCTATGTCAGTAACAATCCCGTGCCGGTCGGCGAATTGCCGAACCTGATATCCGATGTCCATGCTGCGCTCGGGCGTGTGGGCGGAACCGCCGAACAGCCGCCTGCCGACAAGCAGAAGCCGGCGGTCAACCCGAAGCGGTCGGTTCATGACGACTACATCGTCTGCCTTGAAGACGGCAAGAAGTTCAAGTCGCTGAAGCGCCATTTGATGACCCACTATGACCTGACACCGGACCAGTATCGCGAAAAATGGAACCTTGACCCGACCTATCCGATGGTTGCACCCAACTATGCGGCTGCCCGGTCACAGCTTGCCAAGAAGATGGGCCTCGGCCGCAAGCGCAAAGCGCGGTAATCGCTGCCAGAGCAATTCAAGGAAAAGTGAAACGGTTTTCCCGGGAAAGCGCATAGAGCTCTCCCTTGGGAATTGCGTCAAAATAAGCCAGATCGGATCGACATCAACGGCGCCTTCGGGCGCCGTTTGATTTTTGCGCCGCGAGGCGCGGATCCGGTATGAAGGTGTCAGGCGGTCTGCTTGAGCGCTGCCTCGGCGTCGCGCTTGATGCGCTTGACCATCGAGCGAAGGCCGTTGGCGCGCTGCGGCGACAGATGTTCGTCGAGGCCGAGTTCTTTCAATGTCGCTTCCGCATCGGTCTGCTGGATTTCGCTGGCGGTCCTGCCGGAAAACAGCGCAAGTATGATCGCAACCAGTCCACGCACGATGTGAGCGTCCGAATCGCCCGTGAAGGTGATGACTGGGTCGGCTCCAGCCCCGCGTTCGGTGGTCAACCAGACCTGGCTCACGCATCCTGGCACCTTGTTGGCGGCGCTGCGCTGCTCGTCGGGAAATGGCGGCAGCGCCTCGCCGAGTTCGATGACATAGCGATAGCGGTCTTCCCATTCCTCGAGGAACGAAAAATCGTCGCGGATCGTCTGGATCGTGGTGATCATAATGCCGGATATAGTCACGCGGCGGCGCCGCGTCACGGAAAAAACAAGGACACCGCGGGCGTCGAGAGGGCAGACAGCCCGCGGTGCGCCGTCGAAACGGCTTAATTCTGAGGCGGCAGGTTGACGGTCTCGGGCAAGACGATTTCTTCGGGCAGGCTGCCGGTCATCGTCGACGTGTCGGGGCCGGCGGCGGACTTGTCGTCCATCATCGCTGCCGCGATCTTGGCGGTCTCCTTGGCGCGGGCGGTGATGGTGTGCATTGCCGACTTGCCAGTCTCGCAGACATCGGGCTTGCGTTCGCAAATGCCGGCGATATCGCCAACCGCTTCGCGTGCCGCAAACAAGGCCTGGATCGGCCCGACGCTTTCGCGGCCCGATTCATCGGGGCCGACAGCCAGCGGCAGCGCCAGCAGCACCAGCGAAAACCAGAAAGCCATTCTTATGAGGAAGACCATGCCCTTGCCCTCTCGTCGTGACCGGATCATGCATCCATATGGCATGACCTCTTTTGTAGGCAGGATCTTGGCACACAGGCGCAAAGGACGGCTTGCGGGCAAAGAGAGAATTTTCCTCAAATTTTAGGCAAATTCGAGACGAAGCGTTCTGCGATCGATTTGTCTCAATTGCCAGTGATTTTCCTTAACAACAAATAACCATACATCCCCCTGATTTTCCTGTATTTTTCTTGGAATGCGGAAGTCCGGGTGCCGTGTGCGCCTGTCCGATAGGTGCCGTCGCCGGATAACTCTCCGTTTACTATGGCTGCATTTGCCCGTGCTTTCGGCGGCCGGCATCCCGATATTTGCCGCAGGCCAGGGCCTTGGTCGGCCCTGCCTTATCCATTCCTTAAACGCTGGATGCCAGTTTCAAAGCCAACCAGAACCATCTGCAAAGCAGAGCTGTCCACGACATGTGCGAGTGCGTTGAGTTGAGTTCAATCAAGGCCAGATACGTTGAATTGCCTGGCGCGATTTCTGCCGGTTGCGAACGTATGGTCCATCCGTCCATCCTTGGGCGGAGCGACCGCGAGCGCCAGCGCCGTTTCATCGGCGTCATGCTCGCCGCTCCTTTCTTTGCCGCCGGCGCCGCGGTCACCCTGGTCACTTCAGGCATGGGCGTTGCCGTCACCATGGCCGCCATCTTCGCCGCCTTTGGCCTGTGCTGGTTCGTCGCCTTGCTGGTGGCGGCGACCGGCAAGATGGCGATGGCGAGTGGGCTCGCCCTGGTGCTGGCCGGCATTTCTCTCGGCAGTCTCATTGCCGCCGCGGGCGGGCTGAGTTCGCCTGTCGCCATGCTTGTCCTGGCGCTGCCTTTCGAAGCCTGGTGGATCGGCGGCTCGCGACGTGCAGCACTGTGGGGAGCCGTGTCGGCCGCTGTCGCCATCCTGGCTCAGCCTTTGGCTGGAACCGTATTTCCGTTCGCAGGAGCGCAGATCGCGGCGTGGCACTGGCTGGTGCCGTTGGCGTGGGCGCTTACGCTGATGCCGCGTGCATCGGCGTTTCAAAACACGGCCGACGCGGCTGTGGTCGACACTGCCGACCGGCTCGAAGAAATCATCGATGCGGTGGTCTTGCGGGTCGCCCGCCATGGCGAGGTCCTGGACGCGTCGCCGAAAGCGCGCACGCTTTTGAAACTGCCGCCCGAACTGCTGTCTGGAAACGGCCTCTTCGATCGCGTCCATCTGTCGGATCGCGTTTCCTATCTCAGCGCAATGGCCGACATGCGCGACGGTGCGCTGTCGCGCCGGCTCGAATTGCGCATCCGCCTGCCTCAGAACGGCAATAGCCTGACGGCCGACAATTACCGCCCGTTCTCACTTGATCTGGTGCGCGGTGAGGAACAGGGTGACGTCTTTACGCTCGTCCTGCGCGAGAATGACGAGATCGCCCGGTTGCGCGAGGATCTCGCGGCGGCCAATGAGGCGGCCGCATCCGCCGAAGTGGCGAAGGGCCGCTTCCTGGCGGTGGTCAGCCACGAACTGCGCACGCCGTTGAATGCCATCATCGGCTTCTCGGATATGCTGCTGCATGAGATGTTCGGCGGCTTCAAGGATCCGCGCCAGAAGGAATATGTCGGCCTGGTGAGGGATTCGGGCCAGCATCTGCTCGCCGTCGTAACCTCGATACTCGACGTGTCCAGGATTGAATCGGGCGTTTATGCGACCGAGCCGGAGCCGTTCCGGTTCGCGGAAGCGGTCGACATGTGCCAGTCGATGATGCAGCTGCAGGCGCAGGCCAAGAACATCGATCTGCGGGCGCAGATCGCGCCGGACGCCGGCGACATCAATGCCGACCAGCGCGCCGTGCAGCAGATGCTGATCAACCTGGTCTCCAATGCGATTAAGTTCACCCCCGACGGCGGCGACGTCGTCGTCGGTGCCAAGCGGATCGGTTCGCGCCTCCATTTCTGGGTCAGGGATACCGGCATCGGCATCGCCGAGGAGGATTTCGCCAATCTCGGCAAGCCCTTCATGCAGATCCAGAACGACTATACCCGCCGTTTCGAGGGGACTGGTCTTGGCCTTTCACTGGTCAAGGGCCTTGTGGCGCTGCACGAAGGCACGATGTCCATCGAAAGCATGCCGGGCGAGGGCACCACGGTGACCATCAGCCTGCCGGTGAACGGACCGAAGGGACATCAGGCGGAGAAGGCCGGCGTGCTGACCATGCCTGTAGCGATGGCGAAAGGGGACAGAGATGGCTCGCTCCGCAAAACCGGCTAAGGCGGTCAAGCGCCGCAGCAATGCCTTTCAGGACGGCGCTGTTGCCGTCGGCGGCATGATCTCGCGCAATCCTGTCCTGGTGGGCGGCTCGACGGCATTCCTGGTGACGCTGTTCTACGTCTCCGCAAATGCCTTGTGGTACCAGCCTTTCCCGCATGCCGGCGCATTCTTCGCGACCCGCAGCATTGCGGGCTTTCCGCACGCGGCGCCCGACGAGCCGGAAACGACGTTCAACATCGTGCGGCCATCCGGCGCGCCGGCACCGATCAAGGGCGATCCGGTTGTCGAGCAGGTGCAAGGCATATTGAAGGATCTTGATTTCTATTCGGGAACGGTCGACGGCATTTCCGGACCCAACACCCGCAAGGCCATCCAGGACTATCAGCAGAAGGTCGGGCTCAACGCGTCCGGCGAGATCGACGCGCTTCTGCTCGATCAACTGGGCGCGACGCCGAAAACCGCTTCCGTCGTACCCAGGCCGCAGCCGCGCCCGGATATGCCGGCCGCCGTTCCGGTGTCTTTGCAGACAGGTTCAGGACAGACAAATTCCGGGCAGGCGGATGCCGAGACGCAAGCGCCCGATGCCCGCATCGTCAAGATCCAGGCCGGGCTCAAGGCGTTCGGCAATGACGACATGCAGCTGGATGGTGTCGTCGGCGCGCGCACCAAGGCGGCGATCAAGGAATTCCAGTCGCTGTTCGGGCTGCCGCAGACCGGCGAGCCCGATGAGATCGTCTACGTCAAGATGCGCGAGATCGGCCTGACCAACTGACGGCTGAAACGACGGCTCGCCCAGCGGCGGAAATATCGATAGAGAACCGGCAGTTTCGGGAGCTCTCTCATGCGCGTCACATCGGATCTGTGGGTCTCGGCCCTGTTGCGCCGGGTTTTCGGCGCCGGGGGATTTGCCGCCGTGGTCAAGCGCGGCGCGACCGAGGCCGGCGCTGTGTTCGTCCTGGCGCGGGGCAGGCTGGGCGAGGTTGCCCTGTTCGGGCCGGCGCCGCAGACAAGCTATGATTCGGCCAAGCCCGACGACCGGTTTTTCACTCAGCTCGGAACCGGCGAGGATGCCACAGTGCTCGACGCCAGGCTGGAAAGGGAGAAAAAATTCGATCCCGATATCTGGGTGGTCGAGATCGAGGCCGGCACCGTGCCCGTCGAGGAGCTTATTTCCGTGAAGACGCCCTGAGGCCGGACGAAGCCGCCGCATCGTCGCTGTTCGAGGCGGTGCGTGTATCGCCGTTGGCAGGTGCTGCGCCGCGAACCACCCTTGAAAGGGCTTCCGCCCGCCACGACCGCATCTTGTCCTGGGCCGCTTCACGATGCAGCAGCCGGTAACGGTCGAGGAAGGTGCGGATAGCCTGCGGATGCGGGAACTGGTTGGGATAGACGGCAACCGTGATCAGGAAGGCCCTGTCTTCGCTGAGGTCGAGCGAGCGCAAGGCGGCAAGCAGCGAGGCATAATTCTGGTTGGCGGTGAGCGATCGCGCGATCTCGAAATCGATATCGAGTGCATCGGCGAGCGCGGTCTGGAAGAACGCGGCGTTTCCCGTCAGCGCTGTCTCGCGCAATTTCACATAGATGTCGGCGCCCTTGAAAGGATCGGCGTTCGTCGCTGCCGCCTCGTCGCCCGTGCGCATCATCGAGCGCAGCCTGCGCCGTGCATTCTCAGCCGCGATGCCGAGTGCCTGTTCCCGGGCGGGCTCGTCAGAGGCGGTTTCCGTGCTCGCTGGCGCGATCTTGTCTGCCGCGGCGGCATTCGGATCCGGTTGCGGCGCGCGCACCAGGGTTGGCCTCTCGAGGGCCCTGATCAGATCAGCGATGGTCGGGTTCAAGCCCTTGCGGCGCGCGATGGCACGCGCATGCGGCAGGCCATGTCGCCCGATCAGCGCGATGAGATCGATGTCGCTGACGGCGCGTGAGCGGATGAGCAGCGGCGCGGCAATGTCGACCGGTTCCTCGCAAAGACGGCGCACCAGGGCGGCGGGGGCGTATTCGCATTCGGAAAGGGCGGCTGCCACGTAACGGCGAGATTCGACGGACACGTCATTGAACAGCGGCAGCGTCAGGTCTTCGAGTTGACCGATCTCGCGGCGTGAAGGGCGGGTGAGCGAGCAGAACGCCGACACCGCGGCGCGGAACAGCCTTTCGGCCTTTCCCGAGTCTTTTCGCACCGCGATTTGCCTGAAGTCCGAAGATGACACGAAGGATACGCCCGTACTCGACACAACCTTGACGACGCTCGACCGGGACCGTGCCGGTTCCGAGAGTGCCAAGAACAAAGTTCAAGTTAGCGACGATCCGTTAGCGTTCCGTTAACCCTCTGCCGGCCTTAATGACATTTGGAGGCGTTGCGTTGTGCTCCGGGGAAACCGAGAGGAATGCGCGAACCATGGGCATGGTACTGTCTTTCGTGCCGCGTACGGCACCAAACACCAGAGTAAAGCAAACCGCCGAAATGCCGGCGGCGGTGATCATCTTTCCCGGCATCCGCTACGAGCGGCCGCATGCCGGCGAAGTGCGGCCGGTCGATCCCGACAAGCCGGGTTCGCCAGGACCAAAACCGGCCCCGCACCACTGAGTTTCGGCGGCCACGGACCTTTGGTCCGGGGTCATGTCTAGTGCATGTCGCCCAAAAGTGACCTCGGTTTTGGGAGAACGACATGCATAAAAACAAAGATCCAAAGCGGGTCGTCTGAATCCGTTCAGACGCGACACGCTTTAGAAGTCCTGCAACTCGCAGGAACTCTGTTCGAAGAAGCGCGACACGATCGGCTTCCAGCTGCTGTCGGGCACGAAGGCGCGGATGACGAAGATGCCTTCCTCGATCGGCGCTTCGACGAAGATCGCTCCTTGAAGATCCTCGGGAAGATCCTTGCGCACGTCGATCATCTGCGCCGGCGTCAGCACGACGGCATCCAGAACGCCGCCGGTCGCTGTGTGGTCGTTGAAGGAATAGATGTTGTGGCCGCTGCGGTCATAGACCGACACCGACCAGAACGGGACATGCCCAGGTGCCTTGACGCGGACCATGCCTTCGCCCAGATCGAACCGGCAGGCCGTCGCGTAAAACAGCGGGTCGACGGATTTCACCACGGGCGCGCCACCGGCCTCGGCATCGAGCCGCGTCATCTTGTAGAGATCCGACGCCATGGACAGCCGCGACCAGGCATCGCGTTCGGAAAACTCGGGCACCAGCAGCAGCACGGCGATGTGCACGATGCCGGCGCCGAGCAGACCGAGCAGGACGGCATGCAGAAGTCCGCGCATCGCAGCGTAAAAACTACGCATTGCAGCCGACCTTGACGATATGCGGCAGCGAGACGTCCGACAGGCCGGTGCTGCTGGCGATTGGCGTGTCGTAGAAGGTCAGCACGAAATACATCCTGCCGAAGCCGTCTGTCAGCAGCCAATTGCCCGGCATCGGGTGATGGCCGGCTGAAATGATCACCGAATTGTCGGGCTGGCGCACCACCCCGTAGGATTGCAGCGCCGCCAGCCGGGGTTTGCCGGTTTCGACCACGCCGAGCGACTGGTCGGCGGCATAAAGCGTCCAGAACCGTGCCGTCGGAAAATCACCCTCGATTGTGTAGGTGCATTCGCGCTTGAGCTCGGCGCCGGCCGCGTCTCGCTCGGCGACGAAGGACAGCCCCTCGGCGCGGCCGAGCGCAAGCACACCCTCGCGCGCCACGCGGGCCTTGGAATAGGGATCGGCGGCCGGTGTGCCGATATCGGGAAAGGCCGTCCATTGGCCGATCCTGATGGCGCCGACCCCATCCTGGATTTTCAGCGCATACCAGACGCTGCCGCCACCGCCGACGATGGCTATGGCAAGCGAAAGCAGCGTCAGGAAGGCAGTTTTGAGCATGAGGGGCCGGGAACACGAAGAGTTGCCGCTCGGGGATATCGCGGCGTGGGGCCTTGTGGCAAGCGGGCCGACGTAGAATTGCAGACGGCTCTCCCTTCTCCCCTTTCGGGAGAAGGTGGCCGAGCGAAGCTCGGTCGGATGAGGGGTGTTCCAGCTTGGCAATGGCGGTGATCCGGCCATCACCCCTCAACTGTCTCGGCGCCAATCACAGCGCCGACAGCGTCTCCGGCAGTTGCGGCGTACTGAGGACGGGCGCCGACTGGAACAGCGTGGTCATGTCCCGCAGCGTCTGGGTCGTGCGGCTGGACAGCACCGGCGGCCGTTCGGCGGCTGCATCGGCCGCCGCCTGATCGTCGCTCTTCTTCTGTGCTTCCTCGGCCTTGGCAGCGATCTCCTCATCGACGAAGGGCTTGTCGATGCCAGGGATCGGCTTGAGGTCGATGTTCTGGTGCGCGTAGACCATCAGTCGCTGCCACACCATCGCCGGCAGTGAGCCACCGGTCATGTTCTTGGTCGGCGTGAAGTCGTCATTGCCCATCCATACCGCCGCCGTGTAGTTGCCGGTGAAGCCGACAAACCAGGCGTCGCGGTAGGACTGCGTGGTGCCTGTCTTGCCGGCGACGACGATGTTGGGAAGTTGGGCTCGCCGCGCCGTACCCATCACCGGCACTGCGGCCAGCATGGTGTTCATCGATTTGAGCGCCTGCTCGGACAGCACCCGGTGTGGCGGCGGCGCGTCCTTGGCGAAATCATAGACCACCTCGCCGGTGCGGGTGACGAGTTGGCTGATGCCGTGCCGGGATCCGACGAAGCCGTTGTCGGCGAACACGCTGTAGCCCGTCGCCTGGTCCATCACCGTCATGCTCGAGGTGCCGAGCACCATCGTCTTATGTGCTTCGATCGGCGATTCCACGCCCATCGCCTCGGCCATGGCCTTGATCGGGCCGATGCCGAGATGATCCTTGGCCAGCCGCACCGGCACGGTGTTGATCGACTTGGCCATTGCCATGATCAACGTGACGTTGCCGGCCGATCCGCCGTTGTAATTGTGCGGCGACCAGCTGCCCCAGCTGATCGGGCCGCCGGAAATGATGGAGTTGGGGGTGAAGCCGTGTTCCATCGCGGTTGCGTAGACATAGGGCTTGAATGACGAGCCGGTCTGGCGCAGCGCCTTGGTGGCGCGGTTGAACTGGCTGGCACCATAGTCGCGGCCGCCGACGATGGCGCGCACGGCGCCGTTGGTCTCGATGACGACGACGGCACCTTCGGTGACGTTGTACTCCTTGCCGAACTGGCGCAGGTGGAACTCCACCGATTCTTCCGCCGCCTTCTGGATGTTGGCGTCAAAGGTGGTGTGGGCGAGAAGCGAGTGCTGGCCAGGTTTGGCGATCTTCTTGACCTCGTCGAACGCCCAGTCGAGATAATAGTCAGGGCTTTTCTGTTCGCCGCGGTCGACGACATCGGCCGGATGCAGCCTGGCCTGCAGAACCTGGCCTTCGGTCATGAAACCGGCATCCACAAGGTTGGACAGCACCACATTGGCGCGCGCGCGCGCCGCCGGCAGGTTGATGTGCGGCGCATATTTGGTCGGCGCCTTGAACAGGCCGGCCAGCATCGCCGCCTCGGCCAGGTTCAGGTCCTTGACGCTCTTGCCGAAATAGAAGTCGGCGGCAGCCTCGATGCCGAACGTGCCGCCGCCCATATAGGCGCGGTCGAGATAGAGCTGCAGGATCTCCTTCTTCGACAGATTGGCCTCGAGCCACAGCGACAGGAAGGCTTCCTTGATCTTGCGCTCCAGCGTGCGCTCATTGGTGAGGAACAGGTTCTTGGCCAACTGCTGGGTGATGCTCGATCCGCCCTGGACGACGGAGTTCGCCCGCACATTCTCGAAGATCGCGCGCGACAGGCCGAGCACATCGATGCCGTAGTGATCGAAGAAGCGACGGTCCTCGGTGGCAAGCACCGCCTTGATGACGTGATCGGGCATCTCGTCGACCGGCACGGAATCGCGCTGGATGATGCCGCGCTGGCCGATCTCGTTGCCATAGCGGTCAAGGAAGGTGACGGCGAAGTCGCCCTGGGCGCGCCAGTCGCCAGCCGTGTCCTGGAAAGCCGGAATGGCCAGCGCCAGCATCACCACGATGCCGACGGCGCCGAGCGTGAAACCTTCGCTCAACAGTTCGATGATGCCACGGCGCCAGCCGTTGACGCGGAAGCGCCGCGAGAAGATCGTCGCTGATTCCCAGAACTGGCGCGCCTTGAAGCCGATCTCATAGAGCGAGGAATCGATCCACGCATCGAGCGCCAGCAGCCGGGCGGCGATCGGACCTCTTCTCTTGCGCGGTTCGGGACTGGCCATTCGGAATCCGGCTAGCAATTGCACGACCTGAGAACCGCAAACCGGCAATTTCAGGGCGATGCATTCCGGGAGACTATTCCTCCATTTTTCCAGCACTCACAAGGGCGGCGAAGACACAGTATTGGGTTTGTTGCTGATGGGCCGGCCCAAGAATACAGCCCGGCGCCAACAGCATGTGCCCGCGCCTCCAGCGGAGGCGTGAGCTTTTTCACTGCAGCACGGCGCGCCTCATGCGGCTCGCAAGCTTTCTTTCGGACGCAAATTCTGGTTCATGCGGAACAGGTTCAGCGGGTCGTAGCGCTGCTTGATTTCCAGAAGCCGTCGATGATTGCCACCATAGGCCGCTTCGACCCGGTCGACCTCGTCCTCCGGCATGAAGTTCACGTAGGCGGTGCCGGCGGCATAAGGTTTGGCCGCCTCGTAGATTGAACGAGCCCAGTCGGTGCAAGCCTTGTCCATCGTGGGTTCGCGCCAGCGGGCGTGAACGTTCATGACGAAATGCGAACTGCGCTGTGGGAACGCCGTTGCGTCCGCCTTGACGCGACCTGCCGCGCCGCCGACATGGCCGATAAATATCTCGCATTCGGGTCCCGGCAGCTTGGCTATTGCCCCCCTGACGACCGCAGCCGCCTCCTCGGAAAACTCGGTGAAGTCATGGCTCTTCCAGTAGTTGCGGGCGCCGGGCGTGAGCAGTGGGTCGAATGCCTGCTGCCAGCCGGTGAACGGGCTGGGGCCCACGACATCGGCAATCGGCGTGCCGATGGCTCGAAGCTTTTGCGTCGCCTTTTCACCTGCCTCGATGTCGCCGCAATAGCACATGGCCAGAACCAGAACCTCCTTGCCATGCCATTCCGCGGGCAGGAAGGGCAGCGGCGGCGCCTGCCGCATGACTACCCAGCAGGTCAACTCGTCAGGAGCGGTTTCGAGCGCCTTGCGATACTCCCGCAGCACCTTTTCGGCATCGGCGAAGGGATGGACGACAAGCCCTGCCAGCACTTGCGGTCCAAACTCATGGAGATGGAACTCGAATGCCGTGACGACGCCGAAATTGCCGCCGCCGCCGCGCAGCGCCCAGAACAAATCGGGATTTTCAGTCTGGCTGGCCCGGAGCAGTTTGCCATCGGCGGTGACCACATCGGCCGAGGCAAGATTGTCGATGGTCAGCCCGAATTTGCGGGTGATCCAGCCGAAGCCGCCACCCAGCGTCAGGCCGGATATGCCGGTGGTCGAGTTGATGCCGGTCGGTACCACCAGCCCGAAGGCCTGCGTTTCCTTGTCGACATCGGCAAGCGTCGCGCCAGGCCCGACCCATGCCCGCCGCGCAGCGACATCGACCCGCACCGATTTCATCAATGACAGATCAATCATCAGGCCACCATCGCAGACCGCACTTCCGGCAATGTTGTGGCCGCCGCCGCGCACCGAGACGAGAAGCCTGTTCTCCCTGGCGAAATTCACGGCACTGATGACATCGGAAGCTCCGACGCAGCACACGATCAGCCCGGGCAGCCGGTCGACCGTGGCATTCCAGACGGTCCGTGCTTCGTCATACGCGGCATCGCCTTCGCTCAGCATTTTGCCGCGCAATTGTGCCGAAAACGCTTCCAGGGCTGCGGCGTCGACTGTCGTTTTGCCGCGTTCAAGCGTGGTGAGGCTCATGGTGTTCATGCTTTCCTCCCGATTTGCAGATGAGCTGTCCTCTCCCAAAAGACGTTTTTACTGTGCGCTTATATTAGCTATCGCGCAAGTTTCGCATCGGGCAGCGTTGCGACTCGCAAGCGGGGCACACGGTGCCGCCAGCCGGCGATCTCAGCCGTTTTGCGCGCGCGACCTTGCACCCTCGGCCGCCAGGATGCCGATCATGCTGATGCGAATGTGAGCGAAGCAGCGTAGCGCTATCCCACTCCTCAGGCCGGTTCACGCTTCAGCGCCTGCGCCATGCAGTGGATGCCGCCGCCGGTCTTCGAGATCTCGCTCATGTCGACGGCCGCGACCTCGAAGCCGCGCGCCTTGAGCTGACCGATCAGCGCCTGGCTGGAGGTCGGCGCGATCACCCGGTCCCTGCCCAGCGACATGAAGTTGCAGCCGAGCGCCATCGTATCCTGGAACGGCACGTCGATGATCTCGTGGCCCTTGCCCTTCAACCAGTCGACAATGCCGGGTTCGGTGCAGGCGAGGCAGACAGCGGTCAGTTTCTCGGCGATAGGCACCACCATCAGGTCGATATGAACATAATACTCGTCGATGAAGGCGATGCGGGTTTCCCAACCTTCCTTGTCGAACCATGCCTGCACCTGGCGTGCGCCTTCTTCCTGCGTACGCGCGCCGCCGCAGCCGATCAGCACGACGCCGTCCTCGATGACGTTGAAGTCGCCGCCCTCGAACGTGCCCGCGGTGACCATGTCGTAGATCGGGATGCCGAGCTTTTCGTAGGTGCGGATCGCGGCATAGTTCTCGCCGCGCCGCCACCAGTTGGCCATGGCGGTGATGAAGGCGCCGTAAGGCGTCATGACGCTGGAATCGCGGGAATAGACCTGCATCGGCAGCTCAGGCGTCGGCTCGTGCCAGTGGATGTTGACGCCGAAATGCTCGTAGGCGGCAACCAGGTCCTTGTGCTGGGCCTGGGCGATCTGGACGTTGCAGGGCGCCTCGCGCAGATGCTTTCGCGACAGCGAGCTGGTTGACAGATGGCGCAGGAAATTGGGTGAGCCAAGCAGGACGTCGGTCAGCACGTCGGTCTCGTTGGCGAAGCCCCAGGCGGTCAGCGGCTTGGTGCCGCCGGCGGGGTTCCGGCGCTGCAGCGAAAACGGCTCGGCGACAATGCGGTCATGAACGGTCATGGGGTTCTCCTCGTGAGGCAGCTTGGGGTGTTTGGTTGCTCGGTATCCACCAGTCCCGTCCGCGCGGGGTGGTGACATATTCAGGCCAGCGAAATCCAATCGGCGGTTCGTAATCGCAGAGCGGCGCGATCCAGTTCGAGCCGCCGATTCCGCCGCCGGTGCGGGCGACGAATTCATTCATCGCCGCATCGCGGGCGGTCTGGTCTTCCAGCAGGCGGAGCGCCGCCAGCGCGACCGTCTTGGACGCGCAGATGACCATCGGGTCGATCGTCGCCGAAATGCCGCCCATCGCATTCATCACCCATGCCGGATAGGGGTAGCCGGTCTCCGAACGCAGCGCCGGGCGGGCGACATAGAACCGCGCCGTCGGCGTATGCCAGCTCATGTCGGTGTAATCGTCGGAGGTCGAATTGACTTGCGAGGGCGGCAGATCGCGGCGCAGGATCGCTTCCGCCGCCTGCGGCTCGATCAGGCGCTCGAGTTCTCCGATGAACGGTTCGTCGCTCGCCATGCGCCCGGCATTGACCTGTATTTCGCGTGCGATGGCTTTGGCGTCTTCGTCCCAGCGCGGCGGCCCAGCCGTCGACAGTGCTTCATAGGCGATCTCGGCCATGGCGTGGTTGGCAAGTCCCGGCCGTGACTTCGACACCCAATGCCGCTCATGGCGGCAGCCGCTCATGCTGGCAGCGGCCTCGGCATTGCGGTCGAGCACCGCGGTGACCTGCTCGGCCATGGCAAGCGTCGGCACGCGGATCATGTACTGGATCTCGGCCAGTCCCGCCGGCAAATTGTCGGCGGTCGCTTGCCCCGCCGTCAGGATCGCCTCGCTGATCGACCAGCCGCCCTGGTGAGGCAGCATGGAATCGCGCAGAGCCTTGGAGGCCATATACATCATCATCAATGCGTCGTTGGCGCCGGGGGCGCGCGCCGCCGAATGTGCTTGCGGAATGGGTGCGGCACCCGCAGCCAGCGCCCAGCGCTCCGGTTGGTCGCAGATGAAGCGATAGATCATCGCGTAGGCCGCGCCGCAATGCGTGTCCCAGCGCGCCGTGTTGCAGAGCGGCAGCATATAGAACGGATGAAAGGAGATCATGCCGGCAAGTCCGTCATAATAGCCCCTGGCGGCATGAATCGGCTTTGACCCGCGCACCTTTTCCGCCGGCTCGCCGGTGAAGCGCAGCGTGCCTGATATGCCGTGGCGCTGCATCGCCGCCTTGGTCGCCAGCAGCCCGCCCAGGCTCGAAATGCCCAGCCCGGAATGCGGGTCGGTGTGGCCGCCGGCCTGGTTGCCAAGTCCCCGGCGCGGACGCTCGACCGTAGCGGCATCCTGGCAATTGCCCGGCACCGCGTCGTATTCGGCGTACATGCCGATGGTCGGGCCGGGGCCGTTGGTCCAATGCGCGCAGAAGGCGGTCGGCATGCCGGCGGAGCCTTCTTCGACGGAAAAGCCTTCGAGTTTCAGTCGCTCGACATACCAGGCGGCTGATTGATACTCCCGCCACGCGGTCTCGCCGTAATCGAAGATGGTGCGTGTCCACGCGGACAACAACGGCTGGATGCCGTCGAGACAGGCAAGGGCGGTTGCTTGCGCCGAGGTGGCCACCGGTTTCTCCATGGCATGAGAAGAAAGCAGTGAAGCGGTTCGCTAAAAAGTGATATGTTTTCCCGGTTCGTGCAAATTCGGTTCACCTGAGGCTCCTTGCGTATACCATCGACACAAGCGCTGCGCGCGCTCGACAGCTTCGCCCGCCACGGCAGCGTCTGGCGCGCCGCCGACGAGTTGCACCTGACCCGCAGCGCTGTTAGCCATCAGCTTCGCCTGCTGGAGCGCGACCTCGGCTTCGACCTGCTCGAACGCATCGGCAAGGGCGTGGCGCTGACGCCCCGCGGCCAGCGCTACGCCAGCGACGTCCGCAAGGCGCTCACCGTTCTGGGCGATGCGGTGACGCGTGATGCCGGCACCGGCGTCGGCGGCTCGTTCGCCGTCAGTTGCACGCCCGGTTTCGCCTCGCTGTTCCTGTGCACCCATATCGGCGAGTTCCGGCAGATGTATCCTGACGTGGCGCTGCGCATCCTGACGCCGCGCCGGCTCGACGATGTCAGCAATGCCGATGCCGATGCCTTCATTGCGTTTGGTGTCGGCAATTGGCCGAACCGGGCGGTCGAACCACTCTGCGAAATCTCGTTCACGCCGCTCTGCAGCCCGACGCTGCTCAACAAGGTCGGCGGTTTTTCCCGGCCGTCGGACGTGCTACGCGCCAACCTGCTGCATCTCGATGACACCGAGGATTGGGCACGCTGGCTGGCGCTGTCCAAGGTGGAAAACCCCGACATTGAGGGCGGCATCTTCTTTTCGGACATGAACCTCGTCTTTTCGGCGGCGATTGCCGGCCAGGGCATCGCCATGGGCGACGAACTGACCAGCCGGCGGGCGCTGAGCGAGGGCCGGCTGGTCAGGCCGTTCGACATAGCGATCAAGTCGCCGCGCTCCTATTTCCTGGTCTCCGAACACGCCAAGGCTTCGCATCCGGTTCTGGAAGCGTTCGCAGGATGGCTGCGGTCGAAACTCCAGGAGAACCGCATTCTGCCGTATTGAGGGCAGGTGGCGACATCTCGCCATAGATGAATGGAATTTGCCGATCAGGCGAAAACTATTCGGTTGCGGTGAGCCGGCACCCTGCCTACGATTTCGACAAGCGTTAGGGAAAGGGCAGTATGCAGCAACCCGGCCGTGCCGCAGAGATCAAGGCAATCGGGATCGGCAAGAGCTTCGGCTCGTTCCGTGCGCTGGACAATCTGTCGCTCGATATCGGCCGTGGCGAGTTCCTGACCCTGCTCGGGCCGTCCGGTTCGGGCAAGACCACCTTCCTGATGATCCTTGCCGGCTTCGTTCAGCCGACCGAGGGCAAGCTGTTCAGCGACGGCGTCGACATCACCGACCGGCCGGCAGAGCAACGCGCCGCCGGCATGGTGTTCCAGGGCTACGCGCTGTTCCCACATATGAGCGTAGAAGCCAACATCGCCTTCCCACTCAAGGTGCGCAAGAAATCGGCCGCCGACATCAAGCGCCGTGTCGGCGAGATGATCGAGCGCGTCGGCCTCAAGGGCCACGAGAAGAAACTGCCGGCGCAGCTGTCGGGCGGCCAGCAGCAGCGCGTGGCGCTGGCGCGAGCGCTGGTGTTCGAGCCGGGCGTGCTGTTGCTCGATGAGCCGTTTTCCGCACTCGACAAGGGCCTGCGCGGCCAGATGCAAGCCGAGATGAAGCGGCTGCATCAGGAGACCGGAACCACCTTCGTCTTCGTTACCCACGACCAGAGCGAGGCGCTGGCGCTGTCGTCGCGCGTTGCCATCTTCAACCACGGCAAACTGCTGCAGGTCGGAGCGCCCGACGAGGTCTACGACCGGCCGGACAACCGCTTCGTCGCCGAATTCCTCGGCGAGATCAACATGCTGCCGCTAAAGGGCGTCAAGCCCGCCGGCAATGGCTCGACTGGCCTGTGCGAAGACCGCGCGGTCAGCATGGGCTGCAAGGCCGAACTCGTGCGCGGCGATGCCATCCTGGCGATCCGGCCCGAATACATGTCGATATCGGGCGAGGCGGCAGATGGTGAGAATGGGATCGCCGCTACCGCCACCAACTCCACCTACCTAGGTGCTGCAACGCGGCTCGACCTGACAACGCGGCAAGGCGCCAAGGTCACGGTCTCGGTGCCGAACGAGGTGGCTGCCGCGGCCTTGAGCAAGGGCAACTCCGTCTGGCTCACCTGGCCGGCGGAAAAGGGTTTCCTCCTTCCGCATGGAGGGCAATGACGAACGGTGTGGCGAGATATCGCAGCACCGTTTTCCGGCACTATCAACAACAAAAAAGGGGAACTGACATGACACATGACACCAAGAAACAAGCCATCGAGAGCCTGTCCGCCAGGGCAGGTCGCGGCGAGATCTCGCGCCGGCAATTCACACAGTTGGCGGCACTCGTGCTGGCCGGCACGCCGATGCTGCTGCGCTCGACAGGTGCCTTTGCGCAGGCCAAGGAACTTGTGCTGGTCAACTGGGGTGGCGATGCCATCACCGCCTACGATGCCGCCTATGGCCAGGCTTTCACCAAGGACACCGGCATCACCGTCAAGATGGACGGTTCGGGTCCGACCGAAGGCGCCATCGCCGCGCAGTTCAAGAGCGGCGCGCCGACCTGGGATCTCGTCGACGTAGACCCGTTCTCGGCCATCACGCTCGGCGCCCAAGGGGCTCTCGAGCCGATCGATTACAACATCGTCGACAAGAAGAAGATGCGGCCCGGCTTTGGTTGGGAATACGCCGCCTCGACCTATTTCTTCTCCTATGTCATCGCCTATGATTCCGAGAAGTACGGCAAGGACGCGCCGACCGGCATGGCCGATTTCTTCGACGTGAAGAAATTCCCCGGCAAGCGCTCGCTCTACAAATGGGGCGTGTCGAGCTGGGAAGCAGCCCTGCTCGCCGACGGTATCGCGCCTGCGTCGCTCTACCCGCTCGACCTCAAGCGCGCCCATGACAAGATCGCCGCCTTCAAGGAAAACGTCGTTGCCTATTGGGGCGGCGGCGCCGAAAGCCAGAGCGTGCTGCTCAATGGCGAGGCCTCGATGGCGATCGTCTGGTCGACCCGTGCCTCGCTGATCGAGCAGGATTCGGGCGGCAAGATCAAGTTCATCTGGGACCAGGGCCTGATCTCGCCCGGCGCGCTGGCCGTGCTCAAGGGCAACCCCGGCGGCAAGGACGCTGCGATGAAGTTCATCGCCAGTGCCCAGGACCCTGAAAAGCAGCTGGTCATGTTCGACAAGCTCGGCCAAGGTCCTGCAAACCCGGCGGCAGACGCGCTGATCCCCGCCGACAAGAAGCGCATCAATCCGGTCGATCCCGAGAACATGAAGAAGCAGATCGCGCTCGACATGGACTGGTACGCCAAGAATTATGGGCCGGCGCTCGACGAATACACCAAGATCATCTCGGCCTGATCAGGGGCGGGGTAATCGGGTCGAAATGAGATCCTATCTCTCCGACAGGATGGGCGCGGCGCTGTTGATGGCGCCGCTGCTCCTGTTTCTTGTCCTGACCTATGCCTGGCCGTTTCTCGGCGTCGTCAAATGGAGCTTTACACTGCCGACGCCCGGCCTCGGCCAGTATGAGGCGCTGCTCACCGACGATCTCGTGCAGTCGGTGTTCATCCGCACGCTGCGCATCGCGGCGGTCGTCACTGTCGTTTCGGTGGCAGCTGCCTACGCCATCACCGTCGTCTGGGTGCGTGGAACCCCGGCACAGCGCCTGATCGCCGAGTTCTGCATTCTCGTCCCCTTCTGGATTTCCGTGCTGACCCGTGCTTTCGGCTGGGTGGCGCTGCTCTCCAATCGCGGCCTGATCAACACCTGGTTGCAGGCGATCGGCTTCATTTCCGAACCGTTGGCGTTGGTGCGCAACGAATTCGGCGTCATCGTCGGCATGACGCACTTCCTCATTCCTTTCGCCGTTTTCCCGCTGGCATCTTCCATGCGCAGCCTCGACGACCGCGTGCTTTTAGCTGCGCGTGGCCTCGGTTCCAGCCGCATGCGCACCTTCTGGACGGTGTTCGTGCCGATGACGCGCTCCGGCATCATAGGCGCGGCAATGATCGTGTTCGTCTTCTCGCTCGGTTTCTTCGTCACGCCGGCGATCCTCGGCGGCGGCCGCAGCGTCATGATCGCCGAGCTGATCTATCTCAGGATCTTCCAGAGCCCGGACTGGGGCCTGGGCGCGGCCATCAGCGTCGTGCTGGTGCTGTTCGTCGGCGCGCTGATGGCGCTTTTGTTCCGCTATGTCAGACCGAAGCAGTTGATCTGATGCCGACCTACCGCCCCGGTCCCGTCTCGCTGATCATCGCCGCCTTCGTGGCGCTGTTCCTGCTGATGCCGCTGCTCGCCGTCATCCCTGTGTCGCTGACGCCGAGCCGCATGCTGGCCATGCCGTCGGGCGAACTGTCGCTGCGCCACTACCGGGCGCTGATCGAGGATCCACGCTGGCTCCAATCGATCCTGCTCTCGATCCGCATCGGCGTCGTCAGCAGCGCCTTTTCCACCGTGCTCGCGCTGTGCTTCAGTCTTGGCGTCTGGATGTTCCAGCCGCGCTTCACCGCGGCCCTGGTCGGCTTCGTGCTGCTGCCGATGGTGGTGCCGCCGGTGGTCTCGGCGATCACGCTCTACTTCCTGCTGACCTCGATCTCGGGTTTCAGCTCTTTCTTCGGCTATGACACCTGGCTGGGCGTCGCCATGGCCCATTCGGTGATGACCGTGCCCTTCGCCACCGTGCTGATGCTGGTCTCGCTCAGCCAGCTCGACCGCCGCATCGACCTTGCCGCCCGGGGCTTAGGCGCCACTTTGTGGGAGCGCGCCACCCGCATCATCATGCCCAACATCAAGTTCGGCATCATTACCGCGGCACTGCTCTCCTTCGTGCTGTCCTGGGAAGAAATCGGCGTCACCCTGTTCATCACCTCGGTCAACGCCATCACGCTGCCGAGGCTGATGTGGATGGGCCTGCGCGACAACATCGACCCGGCGATCGCCGCGCTCTCGGTGATCCTGATCATCATCACAGTGCTGGTGCTGGCGGTGCGCAGTTTCGTGGCCAGGCAGCGCGGAGCCTAAACAAATCGCACAGAGACACGGCCAAACCTGCCTAGATCGCCAGTGACTTCGTCACCTGCCTCGACGCCAATCGGCGTCACGCAGGTACCTGTAATCACCACCTGTCCCGGTTGGAGCGCTATGCCCAGGCCCGACAGCTCGTTGACGAGCCAGGTGAGCGCGATGCGAGGATCGCCCAACACGGCTGCTCCCGATCCGCTATGTTGCGACCTTCCGGAAACGGAGGCGACCACGGGGTGCTTTGCAAGGTCCGCGTCCCGCCAGTCGTCTTCCGCCGCCTCGCCGATGACAAACAGATTGGCGCAGGCATTGTCCGCAATGAGCTGCGGCGCCCCGACGGCGCAGAAATCGTCATACCGTGAGTCCGGGATTTCGATCGCCGGATGCAAGGTCGCCACGGCTTCCATCACCTCGGCGATTTCATAGGGTGCCAGACGAGGCGGCAGCTCGCGGCCGAAGCGGAAAGCGAATTCGATCTCGGCCACGCGCATCTTGCTCGTCGCCAGGGAAACGGTCCCGCCGACCTCCACCGCTTTCTCGGCCAGGAGACGTCCGGCCATCGGGCCGTCGACGTTGATGTGCCTTTGTCCGGCCAGACTGGTCGCGGCAATCTTCCAGCCGAAAAGTGGGGCCACCGAGCGATCCATGACATGCGACTGGATGGCGTAACCTTCGAGCCGTGTTTGTGGGCGCAACGCCTCAGGTATGGCGTCGAGACGGGTGCCCTTGTCCCGGTGGCCTACCAACAACCGCGACGCAGCCCTGGTCTTTTCTGCATCGAGCATCATCAGCTTTCGAAATGGCTTCGTGGATCAAAAACGGCAAGGAAACATTGCGTCATGCGACGCTGTATGGAGCGAGAATATGTGACCAGGAATCGAGAGTCCATGTTCACAGCTCGGTCCCCGCGGACGATGGTGTTGGCAAAGTCGCCCTTTCGAGATCATCGGCATCCATCATTGCGATGACGAATCGCCATCGCCTCCGCGCGTCGAATGGCTATATCTGTCAGAACACGCAGAACGCGGACAGGCTTCCGAAAAGCAATAGTCGGCAGCGCAGGAACCGGAGGAAAAGACGATGACCGCGCCAGGCGATTTACAGCAGGCACTGTTTCTCAGGCTGAAAAGCGATGCATCGCTGTCGGCCTTGCTGGGCGGCGCCGGACTGCTCGAACGGCCAGCCGACAATGCCGCTTTTCCGTACGTGACCTGGGGCCATACCTCCGCTTTCGACTGGGATACGAGCACCGAGAACACCGACGACCAGTTGATTACGCTGCATGTCTGGTCGAAAGCCCATGGCGACGCCGAAACGCTAGCCATCATGGCCGCCATCCAGGCGCGCCTTGCCGACGCAGCATTGGTGATTGGCCCTCGCGGCCAGACACGACTGTCGCTGGAATTTGCCGAAGCCCGCCATGACGAGGATCTGCTCGTGCATCACGGGCTGCTGCGTTTTCGCGCGATAACGCAGGAAAATGCCTGATGCGCTTTCAATATGGTCAAAACCGAGTCTAGACTGGACTTTCGCGGGATTTCACCTGTTCGAGGCGGTGAAATTCCAGGTTGATTGTCTCGCGTTGCAGGGGTGTGGCGAGCATGTTTTCAGCGGCGTTCACCGTTCATTTCACGTTCAGCACCGATGCGTTACAACGCCGGTCATGAAAACGCTTCGCTCCCACTTCCGAACCGCGACACTGGCGCTTTGTGCTGCCGGACTGTTCGCGTCGCAGGCGATAGCGATACCGGTCGTCGCGCCGCCCGACCTGGCCAGCCCGATCGTACTGGCGGCGTCCGATTGCTACGCCATCGGCCAGCAGGTGGCCGAGCAGAATGGCGGAACGCTGGCCAAGGCCTCGCAATCGACGCGCGGCGGTCAGCCTGTCTGTGTCATCGTCGTGCTCGTTCCAGGCAAGGACGGACAACGTCCGCGCCGTTCCGAGATCGTCGTTCCGCTGAACTGACCCATTTTTCCAACTTATAGACCCTCAGTTTCCCAGACCGCCGGAATCGGCCTATATCTGCCCCAGTCTTCAATCTGACAAAGCTCTTCAATCTGACAAAGCTCATCAACAGGTATCGAACTCCGCATGCGCGTACTCGTCGTCGAAGATGACAAGGATCTCAATCGGCAGATATCGGATGCGCTGGTCGATGCCGGCTATGTCGTCGACCGCGCCTTCGACGGCGAGGAAGGCCATTTCCTTGGCGACACCGAGCCCTACGACGCCGTCGTGCTCGATATCGGCCTGCCGCAGATGGACGGCATCAGCGTGGTCGAGCGCTGGCGGCGCGGCGGCCGCAAGATGCCGGTGCTGATCCTGACGGCGCGCGACCGCTGGAGCGACAAGGTCTCCGGCATCGATGCCGGCGCCGATGACTACGTCACCAAGCCGTTCCACATCGAGGAGGTGCTGGCCAGGCTGCGGGCCCTGATCCGGCGCGCTGCCGGCCATGCCTCGTCCGAACTGACCTGCGGGCCGCTGCGCCTCGACACCAAGGCCTCCAAGGCCGATGTCGACGGCGTGCCGCTGAAGCTGACCTCGCACGAATTCCGCCTGCTTGCCTATCTGATGCACCATATGGGCGAGGTCGTCTCGCGGACCGAACTGGTCGAGCATCTCTACGATCAGGATTTCGACCGCGATTCCAACACTATCGAGGTGTTTGTCGGGCGGCTGCGCAAGAAGATGGGCATCGACATGATCGAAACCGTGCGCGGCATGGGCTACCGCATGCGTGAGCCGGAGGCGTAACTCGGAACCGCTCAAACCAACCGCAAGGGCGCCGCTTTCGCTGCGTTTGTGGCCGCGTTCGCTGACGTTCCGCGTCATCGCCTTTTCCACGGTCTGGGCGATCGTGACGCTCGTTGTCATCTTCACGTTGATAACCACGCTCTACCGCCAGGCCAGCGAACGCGGCTTCGACAGCCTGCTTTCGGCGCATCTGTTCAACCTGATCGGTTCGATAGGCATCTCCGACAGCGGGGCGCTGACTGGCGCGCCAGACCTCGGCGACCTTCGGTTCTCGGAGCCGAATTCGGGCTGGTACTGGTCGGTGGAGCCCGCTTCGGAAGGCGTGCATGGCGATCTTCACTCGTCGTCGATGACCACGACGATCCCGTCACCGAGCGTTGCCGAGGTGCCGTTCAATGCCAGCTTTCAGCGCAGCTACGCAGCCGAAGGCATCGACGGCGAGCAACTCGAAGTTTTCGAGAGCGAATTCGTTCTCGACGCCAAGAACCGGGCCGCGCGTTTCCGCGTCATGGGCAACCAGAGCGAACTCGAACAGGAAATCGCTACCTTTCAGCGCCGCCTGCTGACCTATCTCAGCCTGTTCGGCGTCGGCATGATCGCCATCAACGCGATCGCCATTCTGCTCGGCCTGCAGCCGCTGCGCCGGGTCAGGAACGCGCTCGCCATGGTGCGCGAAGGCACCGCCCAGAGGCTCGACGGCCGCTTCCCGGCCGAGATCGAACCGCTTGCCAACGAAACCAATGCGTTGATCGAAAACAACAGGCGCATCGTCGAGCGGTCGCGAACACAGGTCGGCAATCTCGCCCATTCGCTGAAGACGCCGCTGGCGGTGCTGCTCAACGAGGGCCGCGCGCTCGGCGGCGCCAAGGGGCAGCTGATCGCCGAACAGGCCGCTTCCATGCAGAAGCAGGTCGAACACTATCTCCAGCGCGCCCGCGTCGCGGCACAACGCGACAGCGTCGTCTACCGCACGCCGGTGACGCCGCTGGTGCAGCGCATGGTGCGGGTTATGCAGAAGCTCAATCCGCAGACAAATCTGTCGCTGTCACTGCCGGCAACCGAGATCGTCTTCGCCGGCGAGCGCGAGGACCTTGAGGAATTGCTGGGCAATCTCCTTGAAAACGCGATGAAATGGGCAAAGAGCGCGGTGCAGGTCTCGGTCGTGCCCTTGACCGGCAAGGACGACCCGGCCGGCCTTTTCGAGATCGGCATAGAGGATGACGGTCCGGGCATTCCCGAGGATAAGGCGCGCGAGGCGCTGAAGCGCGGACGGCGTCTGGACGAGACAAAGCCCGGAACGGGGCTGGGCCTAGCCATTGTCGCAGACCTCGTCAACGAGTATGGAGGCGTTCTGGCGCTCGAACGATCCGGTATGGGCGGATTGAAGGCGGTGGTGCGATTGCGGAGCCTTCAGTGATGTTCACCCGGGCCAATCGACATAGAGGGACGGAAGATGTTATTGGCGGCATGTCCATTGGTCCCGCAGCGGCCAGCGCCAAATTTCCGACAAATATCAATACTATGGCCACGCCAACTTCTCCGATGACGCGGCCCCCGGCGCATCCATGGCAGGCTCCAACTCAAGAAAACCGGTTGTTGGCATGAAGATTCGCGTCGCTCTTGTTTCCGCATTGCTGGCTGTTTCCGGCTGCACCACCTTGAGCGGCAAGGGTCCAACCGTGTCCGCGACACCGGCCTCGACACCTCCTTCCAGCGGCAAGGTGACCACGACGATCATTTCGGCGATGGGCGGCGGCCTCATCAGTGGGGCGATCGGCAACGGTCTCAGCGAGACCGAGAAGCGCAGCGCGCTTGAGGCTGAGTACAAGGCGCTAGAATACACGACCAGCGGCCAGAAGGTGACGTGGAAGGGCGCCCAGGCTTCGCGCTACGGCGAGGTGGTTCCGGCCCAGCCCTACCGCGTCGGTTCGCAGGACTGCCGCCAGTACACGCAGACGGTATTTTCCGGCGGCGCCGGGGTCACGGCGCGTGGAACCGCTTGCCGCAACGCCGATGGCAGCTGGACGCCGCTGACCTGACGACCGTCTGCCGACGATTGGCGGCTGGCGTCGTCAAAGCGTCGCAGCATGCATCTGTTGGCACGGCAGAGCTCTGCCGGTATTGGAAGAACCATGCTGTTCTGGGTCATAGCCGCCATTCTCACGCTGGGTGCAAGCCTGGCGGTGCTGCTGCCGCTGGCCGCCAGCGCCAAGGGCGCGTCGTCGAGCGGCGAACATGATCTCGAAGTCTATCGGGACCAATTGTCCGAGCTTGACCGCGACGCCGCGCGTGGCTTGATCCAGCCGGCCGAAGCCGCCGAGGCCCGCGCCGAGATCGCTCGCCGCATCCTTCGCCTTGACAATGCGGGTGCCGTCGGCGGCGCAAACCCTGGCCGAGCGCCGGTCACGGCAAGGCTGGTGGCAACCGTAGCCGTGCTGGCGGTGCCGCTGGTCAGTTGGGGGCTCTATGTCAAGCTTGGCTCTCCTGACCTGCCGTCGCAACCGCTCAGCGAGCGGTTGGCCAAGAATCCTGCCGACAGTTCGGTCGACGAGCTGGTGGCGCGGGCCGAAGCCCATCTGGCCGCCAATCCCACTGACGGCAGGGGCTGGGACGTGCTGGCACCGGTCTATCTGCGCATGCAGCGCTTTTCCGACGCGGCAGGAGCCTATCGCAACGCCATTCGGCTCGATGGCGACAGCGCCGTTCGCCAGGCCGGTCTCGGCGAGGCGATCGCCAGCGCGGCAGGCGGCATTGTCTCGGCCGATGCCCAGGATGCTTTCGAAGCAGCCCTGAAGCTCGATCCGGCCAATGCGAAGGCCAGCTTCTACCTGGCCATGGCATTGGCGCAGGAGGGTCGCGCCAAGGAAGCGACCACGGCATGGCAGGCGATGCTGGACAGATTGCCGCCGGATTCGCCATGGCGCGGTGCCGTCGAGCAGGCGCTCGCCAAATCCGGAAGCTCCGACGTCGCTTCCGGCGGCGCCACCAACGGTCCCGATGCCGGCGATGTCGACGCCGCATCCTCGATGTCGCCGCAGGACCGGGAGACCATGATCAATACGATGGTTGCCGGCCTCGACGACAAACTGCGGCAAAATCCGCGCGATCCGGAAGGATGGATGCGGCTCGTTCGTTCCTATGTCGTGCTCGGCAAGGCCGATCAGGCGCGTGAGGCGCTCGGTCGCGCCATTGCCGTCTTTGGAGCCGACAGCGACCAGGCGAAGAAATTCACTGCCTTTGCCGCTTCGCTTGGGCTTGCGGCGACGGAGTAGAACAAGACATGACGCGCAAGCAGAAACGATTGTCGGTGATCGCGGGCGGGCTGGTCTTCCTGGCTGCCGCGACCGGGCTGACTTTTTACGCGCTTGGCCAGAAGGCCTCCTATTTCTACATGCCGGCCGATCTCACCACCGCCAGTGTTCAGCCTGGCCAGCGCATCCGGTTGGGTGGATTGGTCGAAAAAGGCACGATCCAGCGCGGGCAGGGGGCCACGGTCGGCTTTTCGGTGACCGACACGCACAAATCGGTCAAGGTCACCTACACCGGCATCCTGCCCGACCTTTTCCGCGAAGAGCAGGGCGTCATCACCGAGGGTACTTTCGGCCCGGACGGGGTTTTTGTTGCCGATAGCGTGCTGGCCAAGCATGATGAGCGCTACATGCCCAAGGAGGTTGCGGACGGCCTCAAGGCCAAGGGCGTCTGGCAGGAGAACAAGAGTGAATAGCTCCGGCAGGAGAGCGACAATGGATCACGGGCATGGTTGAAACGGGACATTTCGCCCTCGTCCTGGCGTTTGCGCTTTCGCTGGTGCAGACGGTGGTGCCGCTGTTTGGCGCGCGCCTGAACAACCAGCGCCTCATGGCCGTCGGCGGTCCGGTCGCAGTGACCGGCTTTGCCTTGACGGCGCTGTCCTTCGCAGCGTTGGCGAGTGCCTATGCAAGCTCCGATTTCTCGGTGGCGAGCGTGTGGGAAAACTCGCATTCCTTGCAGCCGTTGATCTACAAGATCACCGGAACTTGGGGCAATCATGAAGGCTCGATGCTGCTTTGGGTGTTGATCCTGACCTTCTTCGGCGCGCTCGTCGCCGCTTTCGGCTCCAACCTGCCGGCGACGCTGCGCGCCAATGTGCTTGCGGTGCAAGGCGCCATCGGCGCCGCCTTCTTCCTGTTCATCCTGGCGACGTCCAATCCGTTCATCCGGCTCAATCCGGCGCCGATCGAAGGCCGCGATCTCAACCCGATCCTGCAGGATCTCGGCCTCGCCATTCACCCGCCTTTTCTCTATCTCGGCTATGTCGGCTTCTCGATCTGTTTTTCCTTCTCGGTTGCCGCTCTCATCGAAGGCCGCATCGACGCGTCCTGGGCACGCTGGGTGCGGCCGTGGACGCTGGTCGCCTGGATGTTCCTGACCGGCGGCATCGCCATGGGATCGTACTGGGCCTACTACGAGCTCGGTTGGGGCGGTTTCTGGTTCTGGGATCCGGTCGAGAACGCCTCCTTCATGCCGTGGCTGGCGGGGACCGCGCTGCTCCATTCGGCCATCGTCATGGAAAAGCGCTCGGCGCTGAAGATCTGGACGCTGCTGCTCGCCATCCTGACCTTTTCGCTGTCGCTGCTCGGCACCTTCCTCGTGCGTTCAGGCGTGCTGACCTCGGTGCACGCCTTTGCCACCGATCCGACGCGCGGCGTGTTTATCCTGTGCATACTGACGCTGTTTATCGGCGGCTCGCTGGCGCTGTTTGCGCTGCGCGCTTCCCGGCTGACGACCGGCGGCCTGTTCCAACCGATTTCCCGAGAAGGGGCGCTGGTCCTCAACAATCTGTTCCTGACGACGGCGACGGCGACCGTCCTCGTCGGCACACTCTATCCGCTCGCCGTCGAAGCCTTTTCAGCCGACAAGATCTCGGTCGGCGCGCCGTTCTTCAATCTCACCTTCGGACCGCTGATGGTGCCGCTGCTGCTCGTGGTTCCGTTCGGGCCGTTGCTGGCCTGGAAGCGCGGCGATGTCTTCGCCGTCGCGCAGCGCCTTATGGCGGCCTTTGCAGCGGCGCTGCTGGCGACGCTGGTCACCGCTTTGTTCATCGACGGCGCCTCGGTGTTCGCAGCCCTGGGCGTTGGCCTTGCCGTCTGGCTGATCCTTGGCGCGCTCACCGACCTCGCCGTCAAATCGGGGGTCGGCAATGTCGCAGCGGGGATCATGGTCAGGCGCTTGCTCGGCCTGCCGCGCTCGGTCTTCGGCACCGCCTTCGCTCACCTTGGCCTCGGTCTGACCACGCTCGGCATCGTCGGCACACTTTGCTTCGGCACCGAGAAGATTCTGTCGATGCATGCCGGTGAGACCGTCGAACTGTCCGGCCATACGCTGCGTTTCGTCGGGCTTCATCCGGCCCAGGGACCGAATTACAGCGAGGATCTCGGCCGCTTCGAACTGATCGGCGTCAGCGGCAGCCCTGTTGGCGAAATCAGCTCCGCCAAACGGTTTTATCCGGTGCGGCAGATGACGACGACGGAATCGGGCATCAGGACGATTGGTTTCTCGCAGCTCTACATCTCGCTCGGCGACGAGGGCAATGACGGTTCCGTCGTCGTCCGTCTGTGGTGGAAACCGCTGGTGACGTTGATCTGGGGCGGCGGCCTGATGATGATGGCGGGCGCGGCGATGTCACTGATGGACCGGCGCCTGCGCGTCGGCGCGCCGTCGCGGCGGCGCAAGCAGGCGAGCGCGGTGCCATCCGCGACCCTGCCATGAACGCGCGGCTTTCGCTGACCTCCATTGCCCTGCTGCTGGCGCTGTCCTTTGCCGGCACGGCCCTGGCGGTGAAGCCTGACGAGGTGCTGCCTGATCCGACGCTGGAGGCGCGGGCGCGGGCGCTGTCGGAAGGCTTGCGCTGCATGGTCTGCCAGAACCAGTCGATCGACGAATCCGATGCCGACCTTGCCCGCGACTTGCGCGTCCTTGTGCGTCAGCGCCTCGTCGCCGGCGACACCGACCAGCAGGTCATGGACTACGTGGTTTCGCGCTATGGCGAGTTCGTGCTGCTGAAGCCGCGTTTCGACCTGCGCAATGCGTTGCTATGGGGCACGCCCGTCCTGCTGTTGCTGATAGGAGGCGTTTTCATCGTGCTGACCGCGCGGTCGCGCCGCGTGCTGGCGACCAATGCGTTGACCACTGAGGAACAGGCGGCGCTGGACAAGATACTAGGCAATTAGCTTGGCCATTCCTCCGAGGGCCAGTCTCGCGACGTGTGAATGACGCGCAGGATAACGACGCTCTGACGGCCAGCGATTGGGCGCAACTCATAGGCAATGATGTAGGGCAGGCGGTCGATGAGCTTCTCATATGTGCCTGTCACTCGGCCTGGGCGGCCCGTCGCCATCTCACCAAGGCCCTGGCCCATTTCATGAATACGATCCGCCAGGCGTCGGGCGGCAGCAGGATTGTCCTGAGCGATAAAGGCAACTTGCTGCTTAAGATCGTCCAGCGCTTCTCGCGACCAGGCGACGAACCGCTTCACGCCTTGCCCAAGCGCCTGGCTTCCGCCGATTCGATGACTGCGTCGATTTCCGCCATCGCGTCGTCATGAGGCACGACACGGCCAGCCGCCGCATCTTCCATGCCGCGTTTGATGCCTTCAATGATATCGAGTTCGCGATCGACGTAGGCCGAGACCGCCTCGGCGGCGAGGAACGATTTGCTACGCCGGGTGTCGGTGGCGATCCGCTCCAGCTTCAGCTTGGTTTCGGGAGAGACCCGGATGGTCATGGTGGTGCTTGCTGTCATTTATGAAAGCCTTGTGCTGAGTTGTGTACAAGATAGCACATCGGACATGGCAGCCAAGGGGATTGTACGTCCCCTGACTCCCAAACATTACCAAAGTTTCATGTGTCGGAAATGGCGCTGTAATGTGTGCCGCTCTAATTCTCCTTTCCTGAGGATGCCGACCAAGCAGCGTCCGTTGAAAGAGGATAAGAAATCCATGAATATTGCCCCCAATTCATATTCGGTCACCCGCAAGCGTCTCATGGCTGCCGTCGCATCTGTCGCCGTGGCCGGTGCGATCGGCGTTGGCGCGCTGACCAGCGGAACCAGCCCTGTTCTGGCCGATGCCGTGCGCGTCGAGGCGCCGCAGGTGCCGGGCTTCGCCGATGTCGTCGAGCGCGTTTCTCCCGCCGTTGTCAGCGTCAAGGTCAAGGCCAAGATCAGCCCGGCCGCCGATGATGGCTCCGACCCGTCCGACGACCAGGATGGCATGAACAACCTGCCCAACAATCCACAGCTGCGCCGCTTCTTCAAGGAATTCCGTGGCTTTGGTGACCAGGACGGCCAGGGTGGCGGCAACAGGCGCTTCAGCCACCGCGACCGCAACAACGACCAGCCGCGGCCGGTTGCTCAAGGGTCCGGCTTCTTCATCTCGGATGACGGCTACCTCGTCACCAACAACCACGTCGTTTCGGAAGGCTCGGCCTTCACCGTGGTGATGCATGACGGCAAGGAACTCGACGCCAAGCTGGTCGGCACCGACCCGCGCACCGATCTCGCCGTGCTTAAGGTCGACGGCGTCGGCAAGTTTACCTATGTCGACTTCGCCGATGACTCCAAGGTTCGCGTCGGCGACTGGGTGGTGGCCGTCGGCAATCCGTTCGGCCTTGGTGGAACCGTCACCGCCGGCATCGTCTCCGCCCGCGGCCGTGACATCGGCGCTGGCCCTTATGACGACTTCATCCAGATCGACGCATCGGTCAACCGCGGCAATTCTGGCGGCCCGACCTTCAACCTCAACGGCCAGGTCGTCGGCATCAACACCGCGATCTTCTCGCCGTCCGGCGGCAGCGTCGGCATCGCCTTCGACATTCCCGCTTCGACCGCCAAGCAGGTCGTTCAGGACCTGATGAAGAGCGGTTCCGTGCAGCGCGGCTGGCTCGGCGTCGAAATCCAGCCGGTCACCTCCGACATCGCTGAGTCGCTTGGTCTGAAGTCCAACAACGGCGCACTGGTTTCCAGCGCGCAGGACGATGGTCCCGGCAAGAAGGCGGGCATCACGGCCGGTGACGTGATCACCCAGGTCGACGGCAAGGACGTCGCTTCGCCGAAGGAACTGGCACGGTTGATCGGCGCCTTCTCGCCTGGCAAATCGGTCGACGTCACCGTGTGGCGCGACGGCAAGAGCCAGACGGTCAAGGTCGATCTCGGCAAACTGCCTTCGAGCGACAAGCAGGCCTCTGTCGATCAGCAGCAGCCCGCCGCCCCGGCCAAGCCCGACACGCTGGCCGATCTCGGCCTGACCGTTACCAAGTCTGAAAACGGCAAGGGACTGGTGGTGACCGATGTCGATCCCGACAGCGACGCCGCCGATCGCGGCATCCAGCCGGGCGACGTCATCACGTCAGTCAATTCGACCGAAGTGAACGGCACCGAAGACGTCACCAAGGCGATGACCGAAGCAGTCAAATCCGGCCGCAAGGCAGTGCTGATGCAGATCACCCGCGACGACACCAATCGGTTCGTCGCGCTGCCCGTCGCCAAGGGCTGAGGTCGGTCCCGGAGCGTTCTCTCGGCCTTTCCAGGTGGGTGAGGGCGTTCCGGCGGCAGGTTGGACTTTTCCAGTGCGCCGGTTCAACACCCCCGAGCCGCCGTAAGGGAAAGCATGGAGGAGCGCGCGTTAGTCAGTCATCGCGCCTTCCCCCGGCGGCAGCGGGCTTCCCATCGCCCGCTGCCGCACACTTTCAAAAGCGCTTCCGCGATCCGATGCAAACGACATCGGCGGCGAGCAGCTTTATCGCGCACGGCTTCGGGCAATCTTGATCGCGGTGCGCTTTGGCAAAGGCCACAATGCAGATGTCTGCCACTCAACCTTCCGGCGAAATCGCGTATAACAGCCCTATGAAGATTCTCGTCATAGAAGACGATCGCGAGGCTGCGGATTACTTGCAGAAAGCCTTTGCCGAGGCCGGTCACACCGCTCATGTCGCCGGTGACGGCGAAACCGGCTTTGCGCTCGCCGACGCCGGCGACTACGACGTGATGGTGATCGACCGGATGATGCCGCGTCGCGACGGCCTGTCGGTCATTGCCGGTCTCCGGTCCAGGGGCAACACGACGCCGGTGCTGATCCTGTCGGCGCTCGGCGAGGTCGATGATAGGGTCACGGGGCTGCGCGCCGGCGGCGACGACTACCTGACGAAACCCTATGCCTTCTCCGAGCTTCTCGCCCGCGTTGAGGTTCTGAACCGTCGCGCCAGCGCCAAGGAAGCCGAAACCGTCTACCGCGTCGGCGATCTCGAACTCGACAGGCTGTCGCATTCGGTCCGCCGTGCGTCACGCGAGATAACGCTGCAGCCGCGTGAATTCCGCTTGCTCGAATATCTGATGCGGCATGCCGGCCAGGTGGTGACACGCACCATGCTGCTGGAAAATGTCTGGGACTACCATTTCGATCCGCAGACCAATGTCATCGACGTTCATGTCTCCCGGCTGCGCGGCAAGATCGAGAAGGGCTTCGACAAGCCCATCCTGCATACGGTTCGCGGCGCCGGCTATATGCTGAAGAGCGGCTAGCTGCGGCATGGCTCTTTCCGTGCCAGCCATCATGAAGACGACGGCAGCCCGGCTTTCGGCGCTCTACTTCCTGCTCTTCGCGCTGTGCGCGGTGGCACTCGTCTTCTACATGACGTCGCTGTCGGCGCGAATGCTGACCGCGCAGACGCAGGAGACCATCAATGACGAAGTGCTCGGCCTTGCCCGCGCCTACCAGCGCGGTGGCCTGCCGATCCTGGTGCGCGTGGTGGAACAGCGCTCGCGCCAGCCCGGCGCCAACCTTTACCTGATCGCCGACGCCAACGGCCAAATCCTGACCGGCAATGTGCAGAGCCTGGAGCCGGGCGTTCTCGAGAACGAAGGCTGGACCAGCAGTCCGTTCTCTTATCAGCGCTTTGGCGAGGGAGAGCTCGAGCGCCTGCGCAACCTTCCCGCCGAGCAGGGTACCACCACCCAATCCGAGCAGAACGATGCGCAGGCGCAGGGCGAAAAGGGCCACAACGCCATTGCGCTGGTGCTGCGGCTGCCGAACCAGATGATCATGCTGGTCGGCCGCGACCTTGGCGAGCCGGAGCGGTTTCGTGCGGTCATCCGCCGTGCGCTGATGCTGGCGCTCGGCATGATGGGACTGGGCGGATTGCTGATCTGGTTTTTTGTCGGCCGCGCCGCGCTGAAGCGCATCGACAGCGTGTCGGAAGCCAGCCGCCGCATTATGGGCGGCGATCTGTCGGGCAGGCTGCCGGTGACGGGGGTTGGCGATGAGTTCGACCGGCTCTCCGAAAATCTCAATGCCATGCTGGCCAGGATCGCCGCGCTGAATGAAGGCTTGAAGCAGGTTTCCGACAACATCGCGCATGATCTGAAGACGCCGCTGACCCGGCTGCGCAACCGGGCCGAAGCGACGCTTTCGGGCAAGCAAAAGGCTACCGACTACCGGCAGGCGCTGGAAGGCACCATTGCCGAGTCAGACCAGTTGATAAAAACCTTCAACGCCATCCTGATGATCTCCCGGCTGGAGGCTGGCTACTCCTCGGAGAACACCAACCGCGTCGATCTGGCGGAGGCCGTGCGCGATGTCGTCGAACTCTACGAGCCGGTGGCGGAAGAGGCAGGCGTGTCACTGGAAGCAGACGCGCGCAAGGCGGCGTCCGTCGACGGCAACCGCGAACTGATCGGCCAGGCGCTGTCGAACATCGTCGACAACGCCATCAAATATTCCACCGGCGCCAATGCCCAGCCGGCGGTGCGCGTCACGCTCGAGCGAACCGGTGCGGACGTTCGCCTGTCGGTTACCGACAATGGACACGGCATTCCCGACGATGGCGACCGCGCGCGCGCCACGGAACGTTTCGTGCGGCTGGAGAAGAGCCGTTCGCAGCCGGGTTCCGGTCTTGGCCTCAGCCTCGCCAAGGCGGTCATGACGTTCCACAATGGCCGGCTTGAACTCTTGCCTGGCAATCCTGGACTATCCGTGGTCATGAGTTTCCCGGCTCGGGAGGATCACTGATGAGCACTGCAGCGAAGCGGGTGGAGACTGGATGGCGGCTGAAGCCGGCTGCCAGGCTTGCCCCGCTCGACAAGGACCGTGCGCGGCTGGAACTGGCCGAGATCGCTTCCGCCGCGCGCGAAGAAGGACTGACGCGGCTGGCCAAGTTCCTGGCAGGCAAAGGGGAGGGCCAGGATTTCCTTGCCGCCGTCTTCGATCTGTCGCCGTTCCTGCGCGATACCGCACGTCGCCGGCCGCAAATCCTGGACGGGCTGTTCGAGCAGACGATCGAGGCTCGGCTGAAGGCGATCGGCGCCGCCATCGACCAGGTGCATCCAGCCGAAGCAGTCTCGGAATCCGGCCTGATGATGGAGCTGCGCCAGTGGAAGGCGGAGGCGCATTTCCTGATCGCGCTGGCCGATCTTGCCGGCGAGGCCGAAACGGCGCTGACGGTCCGGCGATTGAGCGATCTTGCAGACGCCTGCACCCGTGCGGCCGTCGACTTCCTGCTGCGTGACGCGCATGGCCAGGGCAAACTCAAACTGCCGGATGTCGGCAATCCATCGAAACAGTCGGGCTGGATCCTGCTCGGCATGGGCAAGCTCGGCGCGCATGAGCTGAATTTTTCCTCCGACATCGATCTGGTGGTTTTCTTCGATCCGGAAGCGCCCGCCGTCGTCGATCCGCTCGACGCCACCGAGTTGTTTTCGAGGCTGACGCGCCGCCTGGTGCGCATCCTGCAGGACCGCACCGAACACGGTTATGTCTTCCGCACCGATCTGAGACTGCGCCCAGACCCCGGTTCGACACCGCTGGCGATCCCGGTCGAGGCGGCACTGCGCTACTATGAAGCACGCGGCCAGAACTGGGAGCGCGCCGCGATGATCAAGGCACGGCCGGTGGCAGGCGATCTGGCCGCGGGTGCGGCCTTCCTCAAGGAGTTGCAGCCCTATATCTGGCGCAAATACATGGACTACGCGGCGATTGCCGACGTCCATTCGATCAAGCGCCAGATCCACGCCCACAAGGGCCATGGCGAGATTGCGGTCAAAGGCCACAACGTCAAGCTTGGCCGAGGCGGCATTCGAGAGATCGAGTTCTTCGTCCAGACCCAGCAGCTCATCGCCGGCGGACGCTTCCCTGAACTGCGTGGCCGCGAGACCGTGCCGATGCTCGGCGAGCTTGCGACCCGCGGCTGGATCACCGCCGAGGCGCGCGATGCGCTCGCCCGCCAGTACTGGTTCCTGCGCCGCGTCGAACACGCCGTGCAGATGGTTGCCGACGAGCAGACGCACACGCTGCCGGAAGATGATGAAGGCCTGGAGCGCATCGCCTACATGCTCGGCTTTGCCGATGCTTCTGCCTTTTCTCAAGCGTTCCGTGCCTCGCTGCAGCAGGTCGAACGTCACTACGCGGCACTGTTCGAAACAGCACCCGAACTGTCGACCGGCATCGGCAACCTGGTCTTCACCGGCGATGTCGACGATCCCGATACGCTGCAGACCTTGCACGGGCTCGGCTTCCAGCGGCCAAGCGACATCTGCCGCGTCATCCGTGGCTGGCATTTCGGCCGCTATCGCCTCACCCAGTCGGCGGAGGCACGCGAGCGGCTGACGGAACTGACGCCGGCGCTGCTGCGCGCCTTCGGCCAGACGCGCCGGGCCGACGAAGCTCTGATGCGCTTCGACGAGTTTCTCGCCGGCCTGCCGGCTGGCATCCAGCTGTTCTCCCTGCTGCAGTCCAATCCTGCCCTGCTGAAGCTTCTGGCGACGATCATGGGGGCCGCTCCCCGGCTGGCGGCGATCATCACCCGCAGGCCGCATGTCTTCGATGGTTTGCTCGACCCGGCCTTGCTCACCGAACTACCGGACCGCGCCTATCTGTCGGCGCGGCTTTCCGCCTTCGTCGAGGGCGACCGACTTTACGAGGATGTGCTCGACCGGCTGCGCATTTTTGCCTCCGAGCAGAAATTCCTGATTGGTGTCCGGCTGCTCGCCGGCTCGATCGATCCGGCGCGGGCCGGCCGCGCCTTTTCCGATCTGGCGGATCTCACCATCGAGGCTGCGTTGAAGGCGGTGACGGCCGAATTCGCGGCACGCCACGGCATCATTGCCGGCGGCGTGGTTTCGCTGCTCGGCATGGGCAAGCTCGGCAGCCGCGAGTTGACTGCCGGATCGGATGTCGACCTGATCCTGCTCTACGACCACGCGCCGGATGCCGAAGAGTCCAACGGCGACAAGCCGCTGGCGCCTTCGCATTACTACACCCGCATGACGCAAAGGCTGATCGCGGCGGTGTCCGCGCCGACGGCGGAGGGCGTGCTCTACGAACTCGACCTGCGCCTGCGGCCGTCCGGCAACAAGGGGCCGGTGGCCACCCATATCGATGCCTTCAAGAAATACCAGCGCCAGGAAGCCTGGACCTGGGAACACATGGCGCTGGCCCGCGCCCGCGCCATTGCCGGCGACGCCAGCCTGTGCGGCGAGGTTGAAGCGGAAGTGGCGACGGTGCTTGGACAGCCGCGCGACGCCGCCAAGGTGATGGCCGAGGCTGCGGACATGCGGGCCATGATCGAGAAGGAAAAGCCGCCGCGCGATCTCTGGGACATCAAGCTTATTCCCGGAGGATTGATCGATCTGGAATTCATCGCCCAGGTGGCCGTCATCACCGGGCAGGTCGAGACCGGGCGCCGCGCCACCGGCACCGCCGAGATCCTGTCGCGCCTCGCACCGGGCTTCGCCGATGCCGGGATAAGGCAGGAGCTTGGCGATGCCTACGCGCTCTATCTTGCACTGACCCAGATGACGCGGCTGTGCCTCACCGGAGCCTTTGAGCGCGACGACGTTCCGCCGGGGCTTTCGGATCTGCTTCTGGCGGTGACCGACTTGCCGGATTTCGGTGTGCTGGAAGCACACCTCAAGGAGACGTCGCAGAAGGTCAGGAAGGACTTTGATCTTTTGTTTCGTTCGGGATCACCGTGAAGCGATCGTCCCTTGGAATTGAAGACGTTTCGTGTTTCCAGTCTCATGCAGCTACTCTGTTCGCCGAATCTGCCGGAGCGCGCGGCGTGCGTGAGCCTGCAAAATTCTCTCCCGCAGATAGGCGTAGAAGCGCGGCGGCAGCATACCATAGTCGAATCGGGACGGTTTGCTTCTCGCGATGGGCCTGAGATCGGGACCCGGCCAGAGGAAGTCATTGGTTTCGGTCACGACGATCCATGACGGCGTGTCATCGAGGCAGAGATGGGCTTTGAGTGGCGCAGGTATTTCTACTGCATCGGCAGGATCAGCCGGTGGCGAGTGTGTGACCGGAACGACCGTTATGACTTCACGGCCCTCCACGACCCGGCGCGCGGCGACAATGGCGCATGGTCGGTTTTTGCGACCTTCTTCGGCACCCTTTCGTGTTCTCTCACCCAGAGGTAAGAATAGGAAATCACCAGACCCGGGATAGGTTTGGGCAGGCTCACGGTGTCCAGTCTTTGAGCATCGCATCGAGCCCGGCATATTCGCTCGGTACGGCGCTTTCGGCGATGGCGTTCAGCGTCTCATCATCCAGTTCTTCCGCGTTACGGGCGACTCGTCCCTTGACCAACACCTCGAACATCGCCGCCGACAGGAGTACCGTGTGGGTCCGGCCATTCTTTGTGATTGCGACCGGCGCACGCTGGGCAGCGTCCTGAAAACGCCCGACATTCTGCTGGAATTCTGTTGAAGTCACTCGCATGACAAAGTCTACCTTTCTTATCTAAGGTGGATAAAATAGATAACTTTGTCAAAGCGTTTCACCTCGCGTCCATGAGGTGGGATCAGGCCTGGGATGGTGATAAAATATTCACGCTGCAACCTTGATCGCCGGCACGGCCCTCTTCACCGGAATGCGCACCGACACGATCGTGCCGACACCTTCGCTCGACCGGATCTTCAGCGCGCCGCCCTGAAGCTCGGCCAGCGAACGTGAGATGGCAAGGCCAAGGCCAGACCCGGCATGGCTCTTGGAGAACTGGTTCTGCACCTGCTCGAAGGGCCGTCCTAGCTTGCCGAGCGCCTCCTTGGGAATGCCGCAGCCATTGTCCTCGATCGTCAGCACCAGCGCGCCGGATGTGTTGCGGGCCCTGACCGATATGTGGCCGCCCTGGCCGGTGAATTTCACCGCATTGGACAAAAGGTTGATGACGATCTGCTTGATCGCGCGGCGATCGGCGACCAGCGTCAGCGCATCGGCAATGCGCGTTTCCACGGTGATGGCCTTTTGCGCCGCCTGCAGCGAGACGACGCGAACCGTTTCGCTGATCAGCGGGCCAAGATCGATCTCTTCCCGGTCCAGCGAAAACTGGCCGGCCTCGATCTTGGACATGTCGAGAATGTCGTTGATGACGCCCAGGAGATATTTGCCGCTGCTGTTGATGTCGGTGGCATATTCTTCGTAGCGCTCCGATCCGAGCGGGCCGAACAGCCCTTGTTCCATCAGTTCGGAGAAGCCGATGATCGCGTTCAGCGGCGTGCGCAACTCATGCGACATGTTGGCCAGGAATTCGGATTTGGCCCGGTTCGCAGCTTCGGCGCGTTCGGTTTCCTTCATGTATTTGCGGTTGAGGTCGACCAGTTCGCGCGAGCGCTCCTCTTCGGCCCGCCGCGCGAGGCTGAGATCATGGATCGTTGCCATCAGCCGGCGCTCGCTGTCGACCAGCTTCTCCTGGTGCAGCTTGATCTGGGTGATGTCGGAGCCGACCGAGACGATGCCGCCGTCCCGGGTCTTCAGTTCGTTGACCTGCAGCCAGCGGCCATCGGCCAGCTGCCGCTCGAAAGTGGCGCCGCCCTGCAGACCGCTGGTGTGGGCAAGCCGCCGTTCGGAAGCAAAGGCCAGCATGCGTTCTTCCAGCGCCGCGCGCGCGGTGCCCGGCATCACGTCGCGGTCCGAAAGCCCGTTGTCCTGCTGGTATTTGGAATTGCACATGATCAGGCGCTGCGTCGAATCCCACAGCACGAAGGATTCGTTGATGTTCTCGATCGCCGTTCTGAGGCGAAGGTCGGCAGCCTCGGAACGCAGCGCCAGATGACGCTGTTCGGTGACGTCGACGGCAATTCCGATCAGCTGGATCTCCGGGGCTTCCGGATCGATGACCTGCGCCCGTGCGCGCATCCAGATCCATTGGCCGTCGGCGTGGCGCATGCGGAACACCTGGTCGATGTGGTCGATCTCGCGTGCGACGATTCTGTTGGCGAGCTCGAACAGGTCGCCGTCCTCGGGATGGATGATCTGATCGACCTCGCCGAAGGACAGCATCGTGTCGCAGGGTTTGTAGCCGAGCATGTCGTACATCGAGCGCGACCAGTACATCTTGCCGCGCACCATGTCCCAGTCCCACAGGCCGCAGCGGCCGCGAACCAGCGCCATGTCGATGCGCTGATGCGCTTCGAGGTAGATGCGGTCGGCCGCCTGCGCACGCGCGGCCTGGCCGAAATAGGCATAGAGGATGACGATCAGCACGCCGGCCGTCAGCACGAACAGGGTGACGTTCAGCGAAACGGTCTTGCGCCAGGCATCGAAAACCGCGTCCTGTGGCACCAGGGCCGCCGATGCGCCCTTTCCGCCATCCGCCAGGCTGACCGCGGCGTACCAGTCCCGTCCGTCGATGTTGACGTCCATGACGCCGGCACGATCGCCGAACATGAACAAGGGCTGGCCGCCCTCGACGAGGCCGTCCAGCGAATGGCCCTGCCATGGCATCGAGCGCGGCGTCACCGCGACGATCTTGAAAGCGCTGTCGGTGATGACAAGCACATGGCTGCGGCCCATCGCGCCCTGACGGCTGGTGGTCTCCAGCAGATCCTGTATGGCGCCGGGCACCGTTTCCGAGGTGGTGGCGAGCGAACTGGCCAACTGGCCCGCCGCCAGCGTCAGGATCGCCTTGGCATTGCGCTCGACATCGTCGCGCTCGTTCATCAGTGACAGCACGCGCAGCGCTGCGATGACGATCAGGAAGGTGATGATGAGGGCGGGTATTGATCGGCGCAGCAGCGGCTCGGCGGCCAGAAGCCGCCGGTAGGCCGGTTCGGCGATGAGCCGCGTATTCCCGGCAAGACCGTCGCCGCGCGTCTCGCGATGCGCAAAAACCGTCCCTCCGGGCGCGCCCCACGCGTCCGCCTTCGCCATAAATGGCACTCCCCGAATTTGCCTATGCTGCTTGGCGATCCGGCAAACGCCGCACATCCGAATCGTCAGTAAAGAATCAAAGGTGATTCGCCTTGTCCAGTGGTCCGGCGAAAAAAGATTAAAAATCGACTAAAATAACGCCGAAACGGCCCAATGTCTCTTGCCGGGCGCCCGCTTATGCCAGCGTACGCTCGACAATATCCCGCAGATCCGCCGATAGGTTTTCGGCGCCGGCGATCGACAGCAGCGCTTCCCTGGCCTTGGCTTGCCGCAAAGGTTCGAGCGAACGCCACGATCTGAGCGCCGTCGCCAGCCTGGCTGCCACTTGCGGGTTGCCCTTTTCAACCTCGAGCACAGTCTGAGCAAAGAACCAGTAGCCTTCGCCGTCAGCACGATGGAAGCCGGTCTGGTTGGCGCTGGAGAAGGTGCCGATCAGCGAGCGAACTCGATTCGGATTGCCCATCGAGAAGGCCGGGTGGTTGGTCAGGGCCTTCACGGTGTCGACGGTTTGCGGCCCCGGAACGCTGGCCTGGATCTGGAACCATTTGTCCATGACCAGCGGGTCGGACCCATAGGTCGTCTCGAAAGCCGCCAGCGCCTCGACCGCCTCGGGCGAACCGTGGTGACGATGCGCGAGCACGGCAAGTGCTGCCGCGCGGTCGGTCATGTTGGTCGCCGACTGGAAATGCCCGGCGGCGAGTGCTGCTCCACCCGGCTGCAGCGACAGATAATCCAGCAAGGTGTTGCGCAAGGCGCGTCGTCCGGCGCTCGCCGCGTCGAGGCTGAACGCTTCTCTGTCGGCAAGGCTGCGGTAGAGGCCCGAAAAAACGTCCCGGTTCGCAGTGCCGATCGCCAGCGCCAGTGCCTCGCGAGCGGCATAGATGGCATCGGGGTCGATGTTCCTGCCGATGTCGCGGGCGATGTCGGCTTCGCCGGGCAATGCCAGCGCCAGTGCTCGATAGGCCGGCTCCAGCGTCTCGTCACCGGCGATGCTGCCGGCGAGTTCGATCAGCCGCGGTGCAAAGGCCGGCTGCTTGCCGCCGAGGACCTCGCGGAAGGCTGATATCAGTGCATCGGTCAGCAATGTGTTGAAGGCCTGCCAGCGCGAGAAGGCGTCGCTGTCATGGCGGGCGAGAAAGAACTGGTCGTCGGCTTTCTGCTCGACGGACAATGTCACCGGCGCCGAAAAGCCGCGGTTGAGCGACACGGCCGGGCGCTCGGTGACGCCTGAAAACCGCACCATGTGGCGGCGCTTGCGGATATGGATGACGCCGTCCTCGACGCTGGCGCCTTCGACGCCGCTATACGGCACAGGCTTGCCGCCGGCGCCGATCAGGCCAAAAGCCAGCGGGATGTGCATCAGCCGCTTGCGGCTTTCGGACGGTGTCGGCGGCACCGACTGCTCGATTTCGAGCGTGAATTCTTGCGCGGCCGGATTGTGCGTCGAACTGATCGTCAGGTTCGGCGTGCCTGCCTGATGATACCAGAGCGCGAACTGCGACAGGTCGCGGCCGGACGCATCCTCGAACACCTTGATGAAATCCTCGATCGTCGCCGCGTCACCGTCGTGTCGCTCGAAATAGAGGTCCATGCCGGCGCGAAAGACGTCGGCACCGAGAATTGTGCGGATCATGCGCACCACTTCGGAGCCCTTCTCGTAGACCGTCGCCGTGTAGAAATTGTTGATTTCGCGGTAGCGGCGCGGCCGCACCGGATGCGCCAGCGGACCTTGGTCCTCGGGAAACTGGTGGGCGCGCAAGGTGCGCACTTCGGCGATGCGCTTGACCGCGCGCGAACGCTGGTCGGCAGAGAATTCGTGATCGCGGAAAACCGTCAGGCCTTCCTTCAGGCAGAGCTGGAACCAGTCGCGGCAAGTGATTCTGTTGCCTGTCCAATTGTGGAAATACTCATGCGCGATGATCGCCTCGATATTGGCGAAATCGGCGTCCGTCGCGGTCTCCCGGTCGGCCAGCACATATTTGTCGTTGAAGATGTTAAGGCCCTTGTTCTCCATCGCGCCCATGTTGAAGTCGGACACGGCGACGATGTTGAAGACGTCGAGATCGTATTCGCGGCCGAACGCCTCCTCGTCCCATTTCATCGACCGCTTCAGAGCATCCATCGCGTAGCCGGCCAGGTTCTCCTTGCCGGGCTCGACATAGATGCCGAGTTCGATCGTGCGGCCCGATAGCGTGACGAAACTGTCCGCAAGCTGGCCGAGATTGCCGGCCACCAGCGCGAACAAATAGGACGGCTTGGGGAAAGGGTCGTGCCACACTGCATAGTGCCAGCCGTCGCCGAGGTCGCCCCTGTCGACCGGGTTGCCGTTGGACAGGAGCAGCGGCGCTTCGTCACGTATTGCCTCTATGCGCACCGTGTAGACGGACAGGATGTCGGGACGATCGAGGAAATAGGTGATGCGGCGAAAGCCCTCGGCTTCGCATTGCGTGCAGTAGACATGGCTCGAGCGGTAGAGGCCCATCAGGGCTTCGTTGCCGGCCGGCGCCACCTCGGTCTCTATGAGCAACTGGAAGCGACGCGCCGCCGGCGGCTTGAGGATGGTCAGTTGATCGGGCGTCGCCAGCAGATCCGCCGGCTTCACCTTGTTGCCGTCGATCTCTATGCGCTTGAGGGTCAGCCCGTCGCCGTCGAGCACCAGCGGTGCCGACACGGAGACGTCGTCACGACGCTCTATCGTGAGCACGGCGGTGACACGCGTTGCGTCTGGCGAAAGGCGGAAGGTAAGGTCGGTTTTCGGAATGAGGTAGTCGTTGGGGCGATAGTCTTCGAGTTTGAAGACCTGGCCGGTGTCCGTGCGCATTCCGTGGGTTTTCCTGTCGATTGCGTTGGCGGCGGATTGTGTCCGCTGGTCCAAGAAATTTGAAGTCCGCGCTCTTTACACGAAACCGCCCCTCGACAAAACTGAGGCAATGCCTATTTCAGGCGTTCCTTCTCCTGTCATCATCACGAGGCATCCATGACCGTCGTCACACCGAAATTCGGCATGGGCGCATCCGTGCTGCGGCGCGAGGATGCCGCCTTCATCCAGGGCCAGGGCCGCTATACCGACGACATCCAGCCGGCTGGCGTCCTGCATGGCTATGTCCTGCGCTCGCCGGTCGCCAAGGCCAGCTTCACCATCGGTTCGACCGAGGCGGCGAAGGCGGCACCTGGCGTCCATCTGGTGCTGACCGGCAAGGATCTTGCCCATCTCGGCGATCTGAAATCCGGCGTCATGCAGGAACAGCCGGACGGCACCAAGGCTCCGACGCGCGACATCCCGATCCTGTGCCGCGACCGCGTCAACTATGTCGGCGATGCCGTTGCCTTCGTCGTCGCCGACAGCCGAGCCTTGGCGCAGGATGCCGCCGAACTGATCGATGTCGACTATGACGGCGAAGACGCGGCCTCGGGGACGGCAAATGCACTTGCCGAAGGCACGCCGCTGGTCTGGCCGGAGCTTGGTTCCAACCGCGCCTTCAGCTACCACATGGGCGACAAGAAAAAGACCGAAGCGGCTTTCGCCAAGGCCGCCCATGTCACCCGCATCGAGTTCGTCAACAACCGGCTGGTGTGCAACTACATGGAGCCGCGCTCCGCGATCGGCGAATGGAACGTCGAGGAGAAGCGCTTCGTGCTGACCACCGGGTCGCAAGGCGTGCACTCCATGCAGTATATCCTGGCCAGCGTGTTCAAGATCAAGAAAGACCAGCTGCGCGTCATCACGCCTGATGTCGGCGGTGGTTTCGGGCCGAAGAGCTTCGTCTACCGCGAATATCCGCTGGTGCTGGAAGCGGCAAAGCGGCTTGGCCGCCCGGTGAAATGGGCCGGCGACCGCACGGAACACTTCCTGACCGACGCGCAAGGGCGCGACAATTTCGTCACGGCCGAAATGGCGCTGGACAAGGACGGCCGCTTTCTCGGCATGAAGGTGGACCTGCTCGCCAACATCGGCGCCTATATCTCGCAATACGGTCCGTTCATCCCCTATATCGGCGTCACCATGTCGACCGGTGTCTATGATATCCAGGCGCTCGACGTCTCGGTGACCGGCCTCTACACCAACACCTGCCCGGTCGATGCCTATCGCGGTGCCGGCCGACCGGAAGCAGCCTTCCTGCTGGAAAAGCTGGTCGATGCCTGCGCCCACGATCTCGGCCTGCCTGTCGAGGAGATCCGCCGCCGCAACTTCATCCGGCCGGAGCAATTTCCCTACCGGACGCAAACCGGCCGCCTCTACGACACCGGTGAATTCGAAGGCCATATGGAGCGCGCCATTGAGCAATCCGAATGGAAAGCGTTTCCGGAGCGGCTGGCGCAATCGAAGGCCGGCGGAAAAATCCGCGGCCTCGGCATGGCGACCTATATCGAGGCCTGTGCCTTTCCGGGCTCCGAACCGGCCTTCGTCGAACTCAATGGCGATGGCACGGTGACGCTGAAGATCGGCACCCAGACCAACGGGCAGGGACACGCCACCGCCTATGCGCAGTTCCTGTCGGAAAAGCTCAATCTCGACATCGACAAGATTCATGTCCGCCAGGGCGATACCGATGAGCTGAAGGCCGGCGGTGGCACTGGCGGCTCGCGCTCCATTCCGCTGGGGGGTGTATCGGCTTCCCGCGCGGGCGAGGATCTGGCCAACAAGATCAAGCGCATCGCAGCCGACGAACTGGAGGCTTCTGCCGGCGACATTGAGCTGTCTGATGGTGTTGCCCGCATCGTCGGCACCGATCGCTCGATCGATTTTTCCGCCATCGCCAAGGCCGCCAAGACATCAGACGATCTCAAGGGCTTTGGCGAGTTCGTGCAGGACGAATGCACCTATCCCAACGGCACCCATATCTGCGAGGTCGAGATCGATCCCGACACCGGCGCGACCGAGATCGTCCGCTACACCATCGTCGACGATTTCGGCGTCACCGTGAACCCGATCCTGCTCGCCGGCCAGGTGCATGGCGGCGTCGTGCAAGGCATCGGCCAGGCACTGACCGAAGACACTATCTATGGCGAGGATGGACAGCTTTTGACGGCGAGCTTCATGGATTACGCCATGCCGCGCGCCGACAATTTCCCGTTCTTCCATTTCGAGACCCGCAACGTGCCTTCGACCACCAATGCACTCGGCATCAAAGGCGCGGGCGAGGCCGGCACCATCGGCTCGACGCCGGCGGCACTCAATGCGGTGACCGACGCGCTCTGGCGCGCTTACGGCGTCAAGCACATCGACATGCCGGCAACGCCGGCGCGTATCTGGGCGGCGATCCGAGAAGCGTCGGGAGCGTGACAGCAGGCCCCGGCAGCCCCCCGGCCACAGCCAGCGATGATGCCGGCGGGCACGACACGCTTACCGGCATCATGCTCAAGATCGTGTCGGTGGCGGTCTTCGTCGGCATGCAGACCTGTATCAAAGCCGCAGGCACGATTCCGGCCGGCCAGATTGTCTTCTTCCGCTCTTTTTTCGCCATCTTCCCGATCATCGCCTTCCTGGCTTTCAGGAAAGAACTCGGCACTGCCTTCACCACCAGGCGTCCGTTCAACCACATCGCCCGCGGCCTGGTCGGCGTCTGCGCCATGGGGCTCGGCTTTTTTGCGTTGACACGGTTGCCGCTGCCGGAAGCGATCACGCTGAACTATGCGCAGCCGCTGCTGGTGGTGGTGTTCAGCTCCATCTTCCTCGGCGAGGCCATCCGTGTCTATCGCTGGAGTGCGGTCGCGGTCGGTCTTGTCGGCGTGCTGATCATCTCCTGGCCGGAACTGACGCTGCTGAGTTCCGACGAGGCGCTCGACGATCAGGAAGTGCTTGGCGTCATGGCCGCTCTTGTCGCGGCGGCGATCTCGGCCGTCGCCATGCTCTTGGTGCGCAATCTCGTGCAAAGCGAGCGCACAGCGACCATCGTGCTGTGGTTTTCGGTGACGGCGAGCGTCATGTCGCTGCTGTCGCTGCCATTCGGCTGGCAGGCGCTGACGCCGCTCCAGGCAGCTCTTCTTGTTGCCGCCGGCTTCTGCGGCGGCCTCGGTCAGATCCTGATGACGGCGGCCTATCGCCATGCCGAGGCCTCGGTGGTGGCGCCGTTCGAATACACCTCGATGATCCTCGGCGTCGTCGTCGGCTATCTCGTCTTCGGCGACGTCGCCACGCTCCATATGCTTGTCGGCGGCCTGATCGTCGTCGCCGCCGGCATCTTCATCATCTGGCGCGAACGCCAGCTTGGCCTGGAGCGCACCCGCACGCGCAAGGCATCTTTGCCTGAAGGGTGATTACGACAGCTCGGCTCGCTCCTTCGCCAACCGAACCAGCACCGTCCTCGTCTGCTCGTCGGCGGGGAAAAACGATTCGATCGCCAATTCCGAAAGCGTCACGTCGAGCGGCGTGCCGAACACCGTGATGGTGCTGATGAATGATAGCACCTGATCGCCATGCGCCAGCCTGAGCGGATGCACGATGGCATTCGGCTCGACCGACACCGGCCGGCTGCCTTTCAAGCCGGACGGGTAACTGCGCAATTCGCGCTCCAATTCGACCAGCACAGGGTCACCGCTCGCGTCGTTCTGGTGTTTCAGGCGCTCGAGCAGATGCGTTCGCCATTCCTGAAGGTTGACGATGCGCGGTGCGATGCCGCCGGGATGCAGGCTGAGGCGAAGCACGTTGACCGGCGGCGTCAGCAGCGAAGCCTCGCTGACATCGTCAAGGAAGGGTGCAATGGCGGCATTGGCCGAAACCAGGTTCCAGTGGCGGTCGACGGCGAGTGCCGGGAAAGGCTCGTGGCCTTTGAGGACGATCTCGACGGCCGCCATCGCCGGCGCCAGCGTCGTGTCGGTCAGGGAGCGTTCGCCGAAGCTGGGCGCAAAACCGGCGGCGAGCAGCAATTGATTGCGTTGCCTCAGCGGTATCGACAATTGCTCGGCCAGATGCAGCACCATGTCGCGCGAGGGCGCGGCGCGGCCGCTTTCGACGAAGCTCAGATGCCGCTGCGAGATCTCGGCCTCCATGGCGAGGTCGAGCTGCGACATGCGGCGGCGGGTGCGCCATTCGCGAATGAGGCTGCCGGCGGACGTTTGGGGTGTTGTCATGAGGCATGATTAGGTCGAGAGCAGACGTATTTCAATTACCTCGGAGGTTATCGGTACGGCATCCATGTCGGAGATTGGCTACTCGCCAAGCCTCAGCCAACTTCCCGCAGCTTTGCCTTCACCTCGAGAAAATCCCGCCACGCCAGCTTCTTGTGCGCGGGCGTTCGCAAGAGATAGGCCGGGTGCAGCGTCGGCATTGCCGGAATGGCGATGCCGGATGCCGTCGTGTGGACGCGCCAGTTGCCGCGCAGCCGCAATATGCCTTCCGAGGTGTTGAGCAAGGTCTTGGCTGACGGGCCGCCAAGGTTGATCAGCACCTTGGGATTGACCAGCTCGATCTGTCGCTCGATGAACGGCCGGCAGATCTCGGTCTCGTGCGGCGTCGGCGTGCGATTGCCCGGCGGCCGCCATGGAATGACGTTGGCGATATAGACTGAAGTGCGGTCTAGCCCGATCGCCGCCAGCATGCGGTCGAGCAGCCGGCCCGAGCGGCCGACGAAGGGCAGGCCCTCGATGTCCTCGTCGCGGCCGGGTGCCTCGCCGACCAGCATGACGGCGGCTTCCGGGTTGCCGTCGGCGAACACCAGGTTCTTGGCGGTGGCTTTGAGGTTGCAGCCTTCGAATGCCGCCATATGCTGGCGAAGCTCGTCCAGCGTCGTTGCCGTCGTTGCCAATTGGCGGGCCAGTGCTGCCTGCGCTTCATCGGGAACCGCAGTCGTCGCAGACGGCGACCGCGCAACGGGTGGTGCATTTGCTCTGTCCCCGGCTTCGCCGCGGGACACGCTCGTCGAGCGCAGCGGAGCGGCGGTGTCACCTGAAGGCGCTGCGGTCGGCGCGCGCTCCATCGGCTTTGGCGCAACCTCGGCGAACCGGTTCACCGGCTGCTCTTCGAGCGCCTCGTCGACGCCCACGCTGGCGTAAAACGCCAGCAGGTCGGCGATATCAGGTCTGTTGGTTGGGGAAGCGGCAGTCATCGATTCACATTCGTCCGCGTGGCGGCAATTTGCAAGGCTGGCAGCTTCTTTGCCAGGGCAACGAACTCGGGTTGACGGGTTCCTTCGGAGCCTTTCGCCGGCGCGTTGGCTGACGGAGCATCAAACGAAAAACCCGCCTGTGCGGCGGGTCACTGGCGCAAATCAGCACCATGGGCAAAAATGTACCATAGCTGAGGTCACCGAGTCAAGAAAAAATTCCTATCATGTCTACCCCGTCGGTATGCGCGGATCCTGCACCAAATAGAAGGTCCAGCGCGGCGTGTAGTCGGTCATCAGGAATTCGAACCTGGCGGTTTTCAACGGGTCGACCTTGCCATTCCGGAACAGCAGCCGGTCATAGGGTTCGAAATCGCGATCGAAATCGGCGAAATTGCTCGACAAAATATTGTCCGGCGTCTTGTTGCGCTGGTCGAAGGAAAGCCCGTCGCCGAACACGCTCGGCCGATTCAGGATCTCCTGCAATTCGAACTGGAATTCGACCCAGGCCTGGCCGCTGTTGTTGAGCACCTCGATGCGCATATACATCATGCCGTTGGCGAATTCGCCGGCCTTGCCGAAGGCCTGGATCGGCTTTGTCGTGCGGATCGTCAGCGTCACCGGCGTTGACGAATTCAGCTCTTCGGTGATGACGAACGGATCGTCCTTCGTCCCGATGCCCGAGGCGCCGGTGATGCGAAAGCCGCCAAGCTCGTCGGAGAAGGAGTAGGCGCCTGCCGCCCAGACCTTCACTTCGTCGGCGGCAGCGTGATGCGGCGCCAGCATCAGAAGGGCCAAAAGGAGCGCCCGGCGGATCCGGCCGGGCGGGAAAAGAAAGCGCGTCGATGAAAAGCCGGCTGGCCCAGGAATGCGCATGGCGTGAAGTATGGCCGATAAGCAAGCCGTCGAACAATTAAAAACGCGCGCTTCGCAGGCAATGCCGGGCGAAAAGCAGTCTTCCAGCCTCGCAATGCGCGACTTTTTGGCCAAAACGGCATTGTCACGTATGCGCCGGTTTCCTGTCGTCAATTGATGCGCTATGCAGCGCGGGAGCCAGCAAGATACCCGAATGGGATAAGCCAGTGCGGAGGGGTTGATGAGCGACATCGAACGCGAAAGCATGGAATTCGACGTGGTTATCGTCGGCGCCGGACCGGCGGGCCTCGCCGCCGCGATCCGCCTCAAGCAGGTCAATCCCGAGCTTTCGGTCGTCGTCCTGGAGAAGGGCGGTGAGGTCGGCGCCCATATTCTCTCCGGCGCCGTCGTCGATCCGATCGGCATCGACCGGCTCTTGCCGGGCTGGCGCGACGAGGACGGCCATCCCTTCAAGACGCCGGTCACATCAGACCATTTCCTGGTCCTTGGCCCTGCCGGCTCGTTTCGCCTGCCCAACATGCTGATGCCGCCGCTGATGAACAATCACGGCAACTACATCGTCTCGCTCGGCAATGTCTGCCGCTGGCTGGCGACCAAGGCCGAAGCGCTCGGCGTCGAGATCTATCCGGGCTTTGCCGCTGCCGGCCTGCTCTACAATGAGCAAGGCGCCGTCACCGGCGTCGTCACCGGCGACATGGGCATCGAGAAGGACGGAACGCACGGTCCGGGCTTCGCACCCGGCATGGCGCTGATGGGCAAATATGTGCTGATCGGGGAGGGCGCTCGCGGCTCGCTCGCCAAGCAACTGATCGCCAGGTACAACCTTTCCGATGGCCGCGAACCGGGCAAATACGGCATCGGCCTGAAGGAACTCTGGCAGGTCAAGCCGGAGAACCACCGGCCGGGGCTGGTCCAGCATTCCTTCGGCTGGCCGCTTGACTTGAAGACCGGCGGCGGCTCGTTCCTCTACCATCTCGAGGACAATCAGGTGGCGGTCGGCTTCGTCCTCCACCTCAATTACAAGAACCCCTATCTGTCGCCGTTCGAGGAATTCCAGCGCTTCAAGACCCATCCGGCGATCAGCGGGACTTTCGACGGCGCCAAGCGCCTCGGCTATGGCGCGCGCGCCATCACCGAGGGCGGCTGGCAGTCGGTGCCGAAACTCTCCTTCCCCGGTGGTGCGCTGATGGGATGTGCGGCGGGCTTCGTCAACGTGCCGCGCATCAAGGGCTCGCACAATGCCGTGCTGTCCGGCATGCTGGCGGCCGAGCATGTCGCAGAGGCGATCGGTGCCGGGCGCGCCAACGACGAACTCGCTTCCTACGAGGAAGCCTGGCGCGCGACCGACATCGGCAAGGATTTGAAGAAGGTGCGCAACGTCAAGCCGCTGTGGTCGCGCTTCGGCACGATCGTCGGTGTCGGCCTCGGCGGCCTCGACATGTGGCTGAACACGCTGTTCGGTGTCTCGCCCTTCGGCACGCTGAAGCATGGCAAGGCCGACTATGCGACGCTCGAGCCTGCCGCCCAGCACAAGAAGATCGCCTATCCGAAGCCCGATGGCGTGCTGACCTTCGACAGGCTGTCCTCGGTGTTCCTGTCCAACACCAATCACGAGGAAAACGAGCCGGTCCACCTGCTTGTCGGCGACATGGAACTGCAGAAGCGGTCCGAGCACGATGTCTTTGCGGGCCCCTCGACGCGCTACTGTCCGGCCGGGGTTTACGAGTGGGTCGACAAGGATGGCAATGCCGCCGCCGATCCCACGGCCAAGGATGTGCGCTTCGTCATCAACGCGCAGAACTGCGTCCACTGCAAGACATGCGACATCAAGGACCCGAACCAGAACATCAACTGGGTGCCGCCGCAAGGCGGAGAAGGCCCGGTCTACCAGGGCATGTAGGCCCGCGCCGGCCACAGCGTGCAAAGACCCCGACGTCGGCTCGGGGTCTCCCGTGGCATGTGAACATTAGGACTGTTGAAACTGCCGCGCGGTTATGGTTCCATTCCTTGACGATAAGGAGATGGCCAATGCGCCTGGCGGTTCTGGCATGCCTTGTGGCGATCGGTGCGCTGTTCGGTTCGGCTTCGGCGGCCCCGGCCGGCACCAGGGTGGTGGTCAAGACGCGGACCTACGACATCACCGGGAACACGGGGCTGGCGCTGATGCAGGCTATGGACCGCAAGGGGCCGAAGCACGGCTTCATGACGCATGCCATCGCGCTGACCGGCTACGCAGTGGACTGGGACCTTGACACCAGCCAGGACAATGGCGTTTGCCGCTTGCGGCGTGCCAACGGCACGCTCAATCTCTTCTATACGTTTCCGCGTGTCGCCTCGGCCACCACTCCGACGCTCCGGAAGCGCTGGACGCGGTTCTTCGCCGGCGTCCGCGCCCATGAGGAAACCCATGGCCGCATCGCCAGGGAGATGATGCGGGCCACGGAAAGATCGATCTCCGGCCTCAGGATTGCCGACGACCGGTTCTGCTACAAGACACGTCGCGAGGCACAGCGACGTATCAAGGCCACCAATGCCGCATATGAGGCCAAGCAGCTCGCTTTCGATGCGCGCGAGCATCGCGATGGCGGCCATGTCCAGCATCTCGTCATCGCTTTGGTCAGGCCCTGATCCTTCAGCCTGGCGTCTTGCCGGTCTGGCTTATGGCCGCGGTCGCGGTTTCATGTTCGTCGAGCGGCTTTTGCTGGTTCAGCCTGAGTGAGAACTCCACCATGACCGGGAGGTGATCCGAGCCCGTGTCCTCCAGCCGTGTCGCGGAATGGATGGTCACGCCGCCCTTGCTGAAAACCTGGTCGATCGGCAGGCCGGCGAAGCGCCGCAGCAAGTCCGGCAGCTTGATGTGGATCCAGGTCGGGCCGGCGGACGGCATCACGGTCAGCCCGCCAAGCGCCGCGACCCGCCGCACGGCGGCACTCCACGGCGCGGCATTGCAGTCGCCCGCCATGATGGCCGTCTCGCCGAGCGCGGAAAGCGGCTCCGTCAACTCGCCGATCTGCCAGTACTGCTCGCGTGGCCACGGCCAACTGAGATGGATCGCGGCGACATCGACGTCGATGCCGCCGAAGTCGACGGTCGCTGTCGCCATGGCGCCGCGCCTTTCGCAACGCGCCTCGGTGTCGGCGGCAAAGGGCCGCCGCGAGAGCAGCGCGACGCCGAATATGCCGTTGGGATAAGGACAGAGGATCCGGTATGGATAGGCGCTGCTGATATAGCCAAGCTCGGTCGCCCACATCGCCGATACCTCGTCCAGGGTGATCACGTCGGGATTGGTCCGGCCGATCAGCGACAGCACCTTCTTCGGCGTCGGATTGTCGTAGCGCAGGTTCATCTGCAGCAGCTTGTAGATCGCGCGGTCTTCGTTCTTGGCTTCATAGGCGGCCTGAACCGGCCACAGGCGGGAGAAGGACAGCGACCCGGAAGTGGTGGCGAAGGCCGCCACGGCAAAAAGCAGTGCCACGGCCGCCTGCAGGCGAAATGTCGTGGCCAGCAGCGGCAGTGCGCAAAGCGCCATCAGCACGGCAAGGTGGACGCGGAAATGCGAGAAGGAATCGAAGGCGGGATGCAGCGTTCCGAAAAACCCGGCCACCAGCGCGATCGAACAGGCCAGCATTGCCAGGAATGCAACCGAAATCAGCAATGTCCCGAAGCTCGCTCTCTCCATGCCGCCTGCTTATCGGCAGAAATGCGGCCCAATCAAGATGAGAAATGCCTACGCGATGCGTGGTATCGGCCTACTGGAACGCCGTTTCCGAAAAACTTCTGAGCTTGCGCGAATGCAACCGCTCCATCGGCATTTCCGCGAGCTTCTCCATCGCCCTGATGCCGATGGTCAGGTGCTGCGCCACCTGGCGCTTGTAGAATTCGGTCGCCATGCCGGGCAGCTTCAACTCGCCATGCAGCGGTTTGTCCGAAACGCACAGCAGCGTGCCGTAGGGAACGCGGAAGCGGAAGCCATTGGCGGCGATGGTCGCCGATTCCATGTCGAGTGCGATGGCGCGAGATTGCGACAGACGCTGGACCGGGCCACGCTGGTCGCGCAGTTCCCAGTTGCGATTGTCGATGGTGGCGACGGTGCCCGTGCGCATGATGCGCTTCAGGTCGTAGCCGGTAAGGCCGGTGACTTCGGCGACGGCTTCCTGCAACGCCACCTGGATCTCGGCCAGCGGCGGGATCGGCACCCAGACCGGAAGATCGTCGTCCAGCACATGGTCCTCGCGCACATAGGCATGCGCCAGCACATAGTCGCCCAGCGCTTGGGTGTTGCGCAGGCCGGCACAGTGGCCGAGCATCACCCAGGCATGCGGCCTCAGCACCGCAATATGGTCGGTGATGGTCTTGGCGTTGGAAGGCCCGACGCCGATATTCACCATGGTGATGCCGCCATGTCCCGATTTCTTCAGATGATAGGCCGGCATCTGTGGCAGGCGGGGAACTGCGACGCCTTCACTGGGCGCGCTTTGCCCGCCCTTGGTGATGACATTGCCCGGCTCGACGAACTCCGTGTATCCGCCGCCGCCATTGGCCATCAGGTCGCGGGCGCGGGCGACGAATTCGTCGATGTAGAACTGATAATTGGTGAACAGCACGAAGTTCTGGAAATGCTGCGGCGTGGTCGCCGTATAGTGCGACAGCCGGTGCAGCGAATAATCGATGCGCTGCGCCGTGAAAGGGGCCAGGGGCCTCGGCTCGCCGAAGGCGACTTCGAAGGTGCCGTTGGCGATCTGGTCGTCGGTGCCATCGAGATCCGGCACGTCGAACAGGTCGCGGATCGGCCGCTTGATGCGCTCCGCCGTCGCGCCGTCGACATGGGTGCCTTCAAGGAAGGCGAAATGCAGCGGGATGGGTGTGGTCGATTCCGACACCGTGACCGCAACCCCATGATTGCGCATGATCAGGCGCAACTGCTCGACGAGGTAGCTTTCGAACAGGCCCGGCTGGGTGATGGTGGTGGAAAAATGCCCAGGCGTCGGCATATGGCCATAGGCCTGGCGCGAGTCGATCTGGGTGAATGAGTTGGTGGTGACGCCGATCTCCGGATAGAAGGCCCGGTAGCGCTTGCCATTGTCGCCGCCTGCTGCCGCCAGCTCTGCGAAGGAGTCGCGCAGGAATTTGGTGTTGCGGTCGTAAAGCGCCTGCAGTGCCTTGACGGCCTTTTCGGCGCTATCAAAGCTTTGCCGGCCAAAAGGCTCCGGCATGACGACAGATTCGATGGCTTGTGGGTAGATTCGCTTTTCCATGGCTCAATATAGAGACTTGGATCGGCACTTGGGAGGGGTGTCGCGACCGAAGGCGGCCAAAGCGCCGTTTTTCTTCAACCGCGCTGCAGGCTGACCAGGAGCACAAAGCCGACGCCGGACTTCTTCAGGGCAGGTGCGTCGATCGTCGAGCCGGCATCGGAGCGCATCATCGGCACGGCCAGAACCGGAGCGGCCAGAACCGCCAGGATAAGCGCCGCCCGCGGCAGAAGCCGAATGGTCTTGAGAGCGTTGGCGGCGATGCGGTTCATGGTGTTTCAGCTTTTCTTTTCGAGGTCTTGGTTCTTTGTTCAGTTGCGAAGATGGGTGGGGCAGGCGAGGCGGCAGGTTCCGGAACTGGCTTCGTCCCAGGCGCGGGCCGGACGGCCCGCTTCGGCGACGAGGATGGCGAAGAACATTCCAAACAGGCTCACCAGCAGGCAGACGATGGTGAAGCGGCGAGCAAGCATTGGGTCGGTCTCCTTCAACACGCCGGAGAATGCCCTGATGCAACTGAACCGGCTCTGATGCCGGCGTTCATCTGCGGTTCAAGATGGTTGACGGGGCTTCGACGGCGCCGGCGTCGGTTTGGATAGCCGCCGGCGGGTATCGAGCATCACCGGCGCAGGATGTGTCGACAAAACGAAAACGGGGCCCGTCGAGGCCCCGTCATCATGTCGTAAGGGTGCGGTCGATCAGAGCTTGTGCCAGGTCTGGCTCTTGCAGATCAGTCCGCCGAGCACGCAGCCGCTCATCTTGAGAGAGCTGCCCGACAATGTCGCCTTGCCCGAATAGGTCTTGTCGTTTGCCGGATCGGTGATGTTGCCGGCATATTTGTTGTCGCCCGTCGCCTTGAGCGAGCCGATGGTCTTGCCGGCATATTTCCCGGACCTGAGGGTGATGGAAAACGAGCCGCCGCCGGCGATGGCCGCGGTTTCGCCGGCCTGCGTCTTCCAATTGCCTTCGATCGGATCGGCCCATGCCGCACCCGCCACGATCAATGTGGCCGCAAGGGCCAGGCTCAGTTTTCGAAACATGTCTTCCTCCCTGTGGATGTCCGGCCGGACGCTCCGCCTCGCCGGTCTGCCGCTTACGCAAACGTAAGCTAATCCAGCTCCCGGCAAAACAAAAGCGGTGCCGTAGCGGAAGACTTTGGGATTTTGAAGCCGCCTGAAAGCGCCTCCTCGACGACGAAATGAAACGTTCGGCGCATCGCCTTTGTCTGCCGTGGTTAGCGAAGTCTTGCCTCCGCGTGAGAAAACTCTCGTCAAATTTGACGCAAGCAGGCTGAATTGCTGGGTTTGTATCCTTAACGAATTTCGGCGTTTACCTCTTGTTTTAGCTTTGTTTTCCTCAAATTAAGCACGCCATTTAACGGCGGATTCAAGCCTGCACGGCATTCTCGAAAGCATCGGAAGAGCAGCCGGCAAGACGAAAGAAGGCAGCTCTCGGAAGCCTGACAGGGGCCGGAAAACAGGGGATTGAAATGGCACGTTTTGAAATGCTTGAAGCAGGTTTCGGCGCCATGGGAGCAACTGCCCAGGCCGACATCCTTTTCGAATTGGGCATGATGTATGCGACCGGCCGCGATTGCGAGACCGATGTCGTTGCCGCCCACAAATGGTTCAACATCGCCGCAATCAAGGGCTCGGCCCGCGCCGCCGAGCTGCGCTCGGAACTGTCGGCCGCCATGTCGAAGGTCGAGATCGCCACGGCGCTTCGCGAAGCCCGCGAATGGATGACCATGCATTAAAATCCGCCAATCGCAGACAGGTCCATCGAAGACAGGGAAGCTCCGGGATCAAGGCCGCACAGACGGCCAGACCCGGCGAAATTGAAGGCCGCGCAAGACGGTCGCGAAGGCAAGAGAAAGAACGCGGCAGGCCGCAAGGCTCAGCTGTGCGCGACACGGGGAAGGCGAGCGGGATTCTTAGGCGCGAGAGCGCCCGGAGATTGCTCGACGGGCAAAAAAAGTCACGACCAGCCGGAACAAGGCTGGCGTGGCTTTTTGCGTGGATGACGTCTTGCAGGCCCAATCGAGCGGCGCCAATGCGCCTAGACAGGCTCAATGAAGGGTGAAATTGTCCGGCCTCTCTGGAAGAAGCGCGGCCGGGGCGGCCGCGCGTGAGTGGAGGAGTTCTACCATCATGAAAAAATTGAGTATTTTGAACGCGGCCATATTCGGCCTGATGTTGAGCACGCCGGTCGCATTCGCAGACGACATCACCTTTGCGGTGATCGGCCCGATGACCGGACAGCTCGCCACCATCGGCGATCAGTTCAAGCAGGGCGCACAGGCTGCCGCCGATGCGATCAACGCCGCGGGCGGTGTCGACGGTCGTCAGATCAAGCTGAGCATCGAAGACGACCAATGCGATCCCAAGCAGGCCGTGTCGGTTGCCAACCGCGTCGTCGCCGATGGCGTCAAGTTCATCGACGGCCATGCCTGCTCGGGTTCGAGCATTCCGGCCTCGGCCGTCTATGCCGAAGCCGGCGCCTTGATGATGAGCCCGGCCTCGTCAAACCCGGTGCTGACCGACGCGGCCGCCAAGGCCGGCTGGCCGACGATCATGCGCCTTTACACGCGTGACGATGCGCAGGGCGCCTTCATCGGCCCATGGATCGCCAAGAAGTTTGCCGGCAAGAATGTCGTCGTCCTGCACGACAAGAGCGCCTACGGACAGGGCGTGGTTGACGCCGTCAGGGCAACGATGAATGCCGGCGGCCTCAAGGAGGTCTACTATGACGGCATCAACGCTGGCGAGAAGGACTATTCGGCTCTCGTCACCAAGCTCAAGGACTTGAAAGCCGACGTCGTCTATTTCGGCGGCTACCATCCTGAAGCTGGCCTGATCCTGCGTCAATCGGCGGAACAGAACCTGAAGTTCCAGCTGATCATGCCGGACTCCATCGCCTCGCCGGAATTCTGGCAGGTCGCTGGCCCGGCCGGCGAGGGCACCATGTTCGTCTTCCCGTCGGATCCGCAGGCAAAGCCGGAAGCCAAGGCTGCCGTCGAGAAGATCAAGGCCGGCGGTTTCGTGCCGGAGGGCTTCACGCTGTTCTCATACGCCACCATCCAGGCATTCGCCGAAGGCATCAAGCGTGCCGGCAGCGACGACCCGGCCAAGGTTGCCGAAGCGTTGAAGAACGGCACGCCGATCAGCACCGTTGTCGGTGATGTCACCTTCGACGAGAAGGGCGATCTCAAGAATGCCAGCTACGACATCAACCAGTGGCATGACGGCAAATACGCGCCGATCGCGCAGTAATCGCCGACTTGGCGACCAAGTAGCGTAGAGAAATGGCCGGGTCCGTCCCGGCCATTTTCTTTTTACCTTCGAACCGTCAGCTGGCTACAGCGGTCGAGGCGGCTTGTTCCCCGACGAACCGCACCAGCACCGTCCCGTCGGTCACCTGCGCGCCCTCGGTGGCGATCTCGGCGATCACGCCGTCATGCGGCGCGGCGATGGTGTGCTCCATCTTCATCGCCTCGAGGATCAGCAGCGGCTGGCCCTTGATCACCGTATCGCCCTTTCCCACGCGCACCAGTTTGACCAGTCCCGGCATCGGCGCGCGCAGGCTGCCGGTGCTTGCCGCCGCCTCATCGGCCCGTGCCAACGGGTCCGGCACGGCGAAGGTGTAGCCAACGGCGCCTTCGAACACGGTGATGTGGCCTGGCCAGTGGGCGAGGCGTGATGTTGAGCGAAAATCATGCGAATTGGTGTCGTCATAGGGCTTGTCCAGCGCGACCTGGAAGCGCCCATCCGGCCGCACCGAAACCTTCGCCGCGATATCGTCTTCACCGAACTTCAACCATGTGCGTCGCGCCACGCTGTGGAAATGGGCATAACCGGCAAGCGACGACCACGGATCGTCTGACAACGGCGATGCTCCGGCCCCCGAGGCTGCGACTGCGGCCGCGGCTATGGTTTCTCCGCTTGGCGGCGCGACCTCGGTCAGCGCCGTCTGGTACCTGGCGATCAGGCTGGTGTCGACGTCGCCTGCGGCGAAATCCGGATCGGCGGCGAGAGCGGCAAGAAAGGCGGTGTTGACGGTCGAGCCGGCGATCTCGGTCCGGGATAGCGCCGCGCCAAGCGCTTCCAGAGCCGCCTGGCGGTCCGTGGCGTGGACGACCAGCTTGGCGATCATCGGATCGTAGTACGGCGAGATGGCGTCACCCGCCCGCACGCCGGTCTCGATGCGCATCGTGGCGCCTTGCGGGGCCGCGTCTGGAAATCTCAGATGATGCAGCGTGCCCGTTGCCGGCAGAAAACCTTTTGCCGAGTCCTCGGCATAGATGCGCGCCTCGAAGGCATGGCCGGTAAGCGCGATCTCGCTTTGCGTCTTCGGCAGCTTTTCGCCGCTGGCGACCCGCAACTGCCACTCGACCAGATCGGTGCCGGTCACCATTTCGGTGACGGGGTGCTCGACCTGCAGACGGGTGTTCATCTCCATGAACCAGAAGCGGTCGGCTTTCAGGCCTTGCGAGGCATCGACGATGAACTCGATGGTGCCGGCGCCTGAATAATTGATCGCCTTGGCGGCCTTCACCGCCGCATCCGTCATCGCCTTGCGCAAAGCCTCGGTCATGCCGGGCGCGGGCGATTCCTCGATCACCTTCTGGTGGCGGCGCTGCGCCGAGCAGTCGCGCTCGTAGAGGTGCACGGCGTTGCCGAAATTGTCGCCGAACACCTGCACTTCGATATGGCGCGGCTTGTCGACATATTTTTCGACCAGCACACGGTCGTCGCCGAACGCAGCTTTCGCCTCGCGCCGCGCGCTGGACAACGCTTCGGAAAACTCATCGGGATGCTCGACCCGGCGCATACCCTTGCCGCCGCCGCCAGCGCGTGCCTTGATCAGCACGGGATAGCCGATCTCGCGTGCCTTGGAGGCAAGTAGCACGATCTCCTGCGCCTCGCCATGGTAGCCCGGAACGACCGGAACGCCGGCTTTTTCCATCAGACGCTTGGCCGCGTCCTTCAGCCCCATGGCACGGATCGAGGCCGCCGACGGGCCGATGAAAATGAGCCCCGCCGCCGTCACCTGGTCGACGAAATCGGGATTTTCCGACAGGAAGCCGTAGCCGGGATGAATGGCTTGTGCGCCGGTAGTCAAGGCCGCGGCGATGATCTTGTCACCGCGCAGATAGCTTTCGCCGACGGGCGAGGGGCCGATATGCACCGCCTCGTCGGCCATCTCGACATGCAGGGATCTCGCGTCGGCATCCGAATAGACGGCGACAGTGCGCACACCCAGTTTCCGAGCCGTGCGGATGACACGACAGGCGATCTCGCCGCGATTGGCAATCAGGATCTTGGCAAACATGGAGCCTCCGCATGTAAGGCTCGCAGTCCATGGGAAGCAGGGCGCTTGAACACCCCTCTCTGTCCTGCCGGCCCCCGCAAGGAGGGAGATTGGCAGCTTTGCCCTCGCTGCGAACTTTCAATGTTGGAATTTGGCGAAAGCGATAGCGACAGTCGATCTCCCCCCATGCGGGGGAGATGTCCGGCAGGACAGAGGGGGGTACTGTCCAGCGAGCCATTCCAGCCCTCGGCGTAGACCTCTCCCTTACCAAGGGAGTGCTCTACCTTGCGGTCGGTAGTATCTATTTCGATGACGAAATTGCGCAGCCGCCACTCGCGGTCTTGAGCTTCCACCGTGTCAAGCCGGCCTGGCAATTGCGCAGCGCCGTCTCTTCCGCCGCCTTCTGGGACGGCGCGTTGAGCTTCGTCCCGCAGACAATGTAGAGGTCGACGACACGCGAATAAAAGGTTGTGGCGTAGGCCGAATGGCCGCTCGCCGCGACGTAGCCCTTGTAGGCAACGTTGCATTCGCCCGAACCCAAGGTCGGCGGAAAACGCACGTCTCCCTTGCGTCCCGCGAGCGATTCCGCCGAGCCGATGCCGGTCGATGTTAATATTAGAAATACAGAAAGTATCGAAGCAGCCGTTCCCTGGCAATATTTCAGTTTCATTTCCAGCCCGTCCCCATTGCCCCATGCTGGATAAGCAGTATCGAATATTTTGCCTCGCCGCCAGTTCACTGTTTGAGATTCGAAGCCGCCTATGCTGATGAATCGGTTGTTCCATACAGTTCAGCCTTTTCGCACGGCAGCAACGGCCTGCTGGTATAGTTCCGCCGTTTGTCCGTCGAAGTTGACCGTCCATTCTCACATCCGAAACACGCCGAAGTGCGTGTCCTCGATTTCGGCGTTGAGCGCAGCGGACAGGCTGAGCGCCAGCACGTCGCGGGTCCTCGCAGGGTCGATGATGCCGTCGTCCCAGAGGCGTGCGGACGAATAGAGCGGATGGCCCTCATGCTCGTATTTCATCAGGATCGGCTTCTTGAATTTCGCCTCTTCCTCGGCGCTCCATTCCCCGCCCTTGCGCTCGATGCCTTCGCGCTTGACCATGGCAAGCACCGTTGCTGCTTGCTCGCCGCCCATCACCGAGATGCGGGCGTTCGGCCACATCCACAGGAAGCGCGGCGAATAGGCGCGGCCGCACATGCCGTAATTGCCGGCGCCGAACGAACCGCCGATGATGATCGTCACCTTTGGCACGCGGGCGGTGGCAACGGCCATCACCAGCTTGGCGCCGTCCTTGGCGATGCCGCCTGCTTCATATTTTCGACCGACCATGAAGCCGGTGATGTTTTGCAGGAAGACCAATGGGATCTTGCGCTGGCAGCACAGTTCGATGAAGTGCGCCCCCTTCAGCGCGCTTTCGGAAAACAGCACGCCGTTGTTGGCGATGATGCCGACCGGCATGCCATGGAGATGGGCAAAGCCGGTGATCAGCGTGGTGCCGTAATTCTGCTTGAACTCGTCGAATTCGGAACCGTCGACGATGCGCGCAATCACCTCGCGTGCGTCATAGGGCTGGCGCAGGTCGGTCGGCACGATGCCGTAGAGTTCATCCGCCGGATGAAGCGGCGGAATCGATCTCTGTAAGTTTAGGCTTACAGTCTTGTTCCGATTCAGGTTTTTGACGATGCGGCGGCAGATGGCGAGCGCATGGTCGTCGTCCAGCGCATAGTGGTCGGCAACACCGGAGAGCCTGGTGTGCACATCGGCGCCGCCGAGATCCTCGGCGCTGACATCCTCGCCGGTCGCTGCTTTCACCAGCGGCGGACCGCCGAGGAAGATGGTCGCCTGGTTGCCCACCATGATCGTCTCGTCGGACATCGCCGGCACATAGGCGCCGCCCGCCGTGCAGGAACCCATGACGCAGGCGATCTGCGGAATGCCGGCTGCCGACATGTTGGCCTGGTTGTAGAAGATGCGGCCGAAATGCTCCCGGTCGGGAAACACCTCGTCCTGATTGGGCAGGTTGGCACCGCCGCTATCGACGAGGTAGATGCAAGGCAAATTGTTCTGCAGCGCGATCTCCTGCGCCCGCAGATGCTTCTTCACCGTCAGCGGGTAATAGGTGCCGCCCTTCACCGTGGCGTCGTTGACGACGACCATCACCTCGGTGCCCTCGACGCGGCCGACGCCGGCGATCATGCCGGCCGACGAAATCTCCTCGCCATACATCGACCAAGCGGCGAACTGGCCGATCTCGAGGAAGGGTGAACCGACATCCAGCAATTGCGCGAGGCGCTCGCGCGGCAGGAGCTTGCCGCGCGAAACATGCCGCTCGCGCGCTTCCTCCGAGCCGCCGCGCTCGACGGTGGCCGCCTTCTCCGCAATGTCGGCGACCAGCGCCCGCATGCGCTCGGCATTGGCACGGAAGGTTTCGGAGGAGGGGGATATCTGGGTTTGCAGCGTAGCCATGCTATACCCCCTCCGCCATGATCTCGCGGCCGATCAGCCAGCGGCGGATTTCGCTGGTGCCGGCGCCGATCTCATAGAGCTTGGCATCGCGCAGCAGGCGGCCGGTCGGATAGTCGTTGATGTAGCCATTGCCGCCAAGCAGCTGGATGGCGTCGAGCGCCATCAGCGTCGCCTTCTCGGCGGCAAACAGCACGCAGCCGGCGGCGTCCTTGCGTGTCGTCTGGCCGCGGTCGCAGGCTGCGGCGACGGCATAGACATAGGCGCGCGCGGCGTTCATCGTCGTGTACATGTCGGCCAACTTGCCTTGCACCAGCTGGAACTCGCCGATCGCCTGGCCGAACTGCTTGCGCTCGTGCACATAGGGGACCGCCACGTCGAGGCACGCCGCCATAAGGCCGATCGGGCCGCCGGCGAGCACCGTGCGCTCATAGTCGAGGCCAGACATCAGCACCTCGACGCCGCGCCCTTCCTCATGCAGCACATTGTCGAAGGGCACCTCGACATCCCTGAACACCAGTTCGCCGGTGTTGGAGCCGCGCATGCCGAGCTTGTCGAGCTTTTGCGCCACGGAAAACCCGGCAAAAGCCTTCTCGACGATGAAAGCGGTGATGCCGCGCGATTTCAGGTCCGGGTCGGTCTTGGCGTAGACGACCAGGGTCTCGGCGTCAGGCCCGTTGGTGATCCACATCTTGGTGCCGTTGAGCACGTAGCGGTCGTTGCGCTTTTCGGCGCGCAGCTTGAGCGAGACGACGTCCGAGCCGGCGCCGGATTCCGACATCGCCAGCGCGCCGACACGCTCGCCCGAGCACAGTGGCGGCAGGAATTTTTCCTTCTGCGCCGTCGTCGCCCAGCGGTTGATCTGGTTGACGCAGAGATTGGAGTGGGCGCCGTAGGAGAGGCCGACCGAGGCCGAAGCGCGCGAGATTTCCTCGACGGCGATCACATGCGCGAGATAACCCATGCCGCTGCCGCCGAAATCGGGGTTGGCGGTGATCCCAAGCAGGCCGAGCGCGCCGAGTTCGCCCCACAGATGCGCCGGGAATTCGTTCGAGCGATCGATGTCGGCGGCGATCGGCGCAATGCGATCCTGGGCGAAGCGCCGCACCATGTCGCGCAGCGCCTCGATCTCCTCGTCATGCCCGAAGCTGAGCGTGTTGGTGTACATTTTTCTCCTCCCTGCGCATGACCCCGAAAAATCGACTTTGATTTTCGGAAAGGGATCATGCGCGAAATCAAAATGCTGCAGCGTCCTTTGCGCGTCCGAAGGGACGCGCGGCGCTGTAGGCGTCGATCTTCGCGCCGACGAGCCGCATTGTCATTGAAAGATATGTCGTGGTCACTTCCGCGATGGACAGCCGTTCGCCCGGCCGAAACCAGACGATGACGCCGGTCATCATCTGGATCAGCGCCATGGCCGTCAGCCCGGTGTCGTCGATGCTGAAAGCGCCCGTCTCGTCGCCGTCGCGCAGGATGGCGCGCAACTCCTTCTCGTAAGCCGTGCGCATACGCAGTATCTGTGTCAGCCGTTCGGGCGACAGACTGCGCAATTCCATGTTCGACACATGCGTGGCGTGCCGTCGCTCGATATGAAAGGCGATGTGATTGCGCACATAGGCGGAGAGCAGTTGCGCCGGATCTCCATCCGCCGGCCGGGCTGCTTCCCATGCTGTGGCCAGACCTTCCATGTGCTCGCGCATCAGCGTGAACAGAAGCTCTTCCTTGGTTGGAAAGTAGCGGTAGAGCGCGGCTGCCTGGACGCCGACCTCGGCGGCCAACTGGCGCATCGACATCGCTTCGTAGCCAAGGCGCGCGATGAGGTTGACCGCCGCCTCACGGATGGTCGCTTCTGTCTTTTCGCCATCGGACCCAGCGGTGCGTGCCATGTCAGCTCCTCTGCGAAGCAATAATAAAACGAACGTTCAATTAATTCAAGACGCCAATCCAAACTCACCTTCATGCAACGATCCTGAACCCAACAGAAGCGTTTTCTGCCACCAACTCCTCGATGTCGACCTTGGAAACAGAAGCTCCGGCCGGCCCTTCCCAGAGGCGCTTGATCATTGTCGAGACCGCTTCATCAAGGCCTGCAATTTGCGTCGTTACGGCCCCATCCGCTTCATTGCAAACCCAGCCCGCAAGACCAAGGCCTGTGGCCTCATCCCGGGCCCATGCTCTGAAGCCGACGCCTTGCACATTGCCGTAGATGCGCGCCTGCACTTTCCTGCGATGACCAGTCATGAATCTCTCCAAGCCTGTCTCGTTAAAATCTGGTGCATGGCTCAGGGAATGCAACATGAGAGTTGCGCGCACGACGCAATAGCTGGGCCCTCTGGCTTTGAAATTTCATTGACTCAGTCCATTAATTTTGAAAAATGGAGCTGCCCTATTGGGAGTTGGCTGGATGTTGGACGAACGCAACGCATTGGTGGCCGATGTCAGGCGCTTCAATCGCTTCTACACGCGCACCGTCGGCCTTCTCGACGAGACGCTGACACAAAGTGCATTCACTTTGACCGAGGCGCGCGTGCTGTTCGAATTGGGTCACCGCAGCAACCCGGCTTCCGCCGAAATCGCGGGCGAGCGAGGTTTCCTGGCTGGGGCTTTTCGGCTGGAGAATGGCCCGGCGGCCTCTGAAATATCAAGACAGTTGCGTGTCGATGCCGCCTATCTGACGCGGATCCTGCGCAAGTTCGCGGGCCAGGGGCTGACCGAGGCCAGAACGGACCCGGCTGACGGGCGCCGAAGGGTCCTCTCGCTGACCTCACGAGGCGAGGCAGCGCTTGCCAGACTGCAAGCGGCGGCCGATCGGGACACGGCGCGGCTGATCGAAAGCGTCCCCGACGACAGGTTGCATGAACTGCGCAGCGCCTTGCGCAAGGCGGGGGAATTGCTGGGCGATCCCACCCGTGACAGCAGCGAGGTGACGTTGCGGCCGCATCGCGTCGGCGATGTCGGCTGGGTCGTGCAGCGCCAGGCCCAACTCTATGCCGAGGAATATGGCTGGACGATCGAGTTCGAGGCCATGCTCGCCGAGATCGGCGCCGATTTCATTCGCAATTTCGTGCCCGGCCGCGATTTCTGCTGGATCGCCGAGCGCGGTGGTGAGCCGGTCGGCGCGGTGTTCCTGGTTCATCAGGACGACGAAGTGGCCAAGCTGAGAATGCTGCATGTCGAGTCGCCGGCGCGCGGCCTCGGCATCGGCAAACGACTGGTCGCGGAATGCGTGAACCAGGCCCGGGCTTGCGGCTACGCCAAGCTGGTGCTGTGGACCAACGATATCCTCGTTGCGGCGCGCGCGATCTACGAACGTGCCGGCTTCAGGCTGGTCTCGCAGGAGCACCACCACAGCTTCGGCAAGGATCTGACCGGCCAGACCTGGGAAATGGATTTGTAGGCAGCTTTTGCTGCCGGTTTGCTTGCAGACGCGATTCTAGTTCCCCCGCGCCGTTGCCAGCGCGCCAGGCAACTCCTCGGCAAGAATATCGAGTTCGTGATCGAGACCGACGCTGACGCGGATACAGCGGTCGAGCCGTGGCACCATCGGTTTGCGGATGAACACGTCGCGCGACAGCAGGCCTTGCAGAACTTTCAGCGCGAAGGCGCCATCGCCGCAGCAATCGATGGTGACGAAATTGGTCGCCGACGCCAGTGGCTTCAACCCGTTCGCTTCGGCAATGCCGGCGATGCGTCGGCGGCCGGCCGCGACCCGCGCCACCACGCTTCTGAGATAGTCCTGGTCGGCGAGCGCCTCGACGCCGGCGATCTGCGCCATGCGGCTGACGCCATAATGGTTGCGGATCTTCTCGAAGTCGCGGATCACCTGGGCCTCGGCGATCGCATAGCCGCAGCGTATGCCCGCCAGCCCGTAAGCCTTCGAGAAGGTGCGCATGCGGATGACGTTTGGCCTGGAGATATCGATCGGCGGCAGCGCCGAGGCCGGCCCGAGTTCGCCATAGGCCTCGTCGAGCACAAGCATGGTGGTTTGCGGCAGCGCCTCGATGAAGCGGATGATCTCGCTCCCCTCCCACCAACTGCCCATTGGATTGTCCGGGTTGGAGAGATAGACCAGCGGGGCCTTGTCCTTGCGCACCGCCGCCAGCAGGCCATCCAGGCTTTCCCGGTCGTTCTCGTAAGGAACTGTCACCAGCCGCCCGCCGACACCGGCAATGTGGAAGTTGAAGGTCGGGTAAGCGCCGAGCGAGGTGACCACAGCATCGCCGGGCGCGACGTACATGCGTGCCACAAGGCTGAGCAGGCCATCTATGCCCTCGCCGACAACGACGTTCTCGGCTTCTAGGCCGTGATGGGCGGCAACCGCCAGCTTCAGATCGTGATTGTCGGGATCGCAATACATCCACATGTCGCCGGCGATCTCGGCCATCCGGGCGGTGACGCGCGGCGAGGGACCAAAGCTGCTCTCATTGGCGCCGATGCGGGCGCGGAAAGCGCGGCCACGCTCGCGCTCCTGCGCTTCGGGGCCGACAAACGGCACCGTCGAGGGAAGCGCTGCGATGAGCGGCATGAGGGGAGGGCGCTGGGGCATGGTGGAAGCTCGTTTGAAAAGGGCCTTCTTGCTAGCGCGCCGGATGGGTCGGTGCAAGTTGCCGCTGGGCAGATCCGTAACGCTGGATTCATCCGGCTCTTTTTGCTAGCGAGATATCATGAACAACCGTCTCCCGCCTGCTTGGTCAAAGCACATCAAGCCCGGGCCCACGCCGAAAGCGAAGGGGCCGATACTCAAGCCGACAGTGAGCCAAGGAAACGCTCAATCGCGAGCGCAGGCCGACGAAGCGCTGCTGAACCAGGCCTATGCCCTTCAGCAGGCCCAGCGGCTCGACGAGGCTCAGGACCTGTGCCTTCGGGTGCTGGCGCGCACGCCAAACCATCCGCTCGCTCTGTACATCCTGGGGACCCTGTACCAGCGTTACGATGACGAGATGGCCTTGCGATATTTCGCGCGGGCGGTCGGCGAGGAACCTAAAAACCCTTACTACCACCTCAGCCTCGGCGAGGCCTATGTGAAGGTCAGCGAATATTCGCCAGCCATCAAGCATATGCTGTATGCTTTGGAACTGCAGCCCAGACTTATCGAAGTGCTTTGTGCACTGGGGCGCGCCTACACCAAGTTTGACAAACCCGACCTGGCTTTGCCGCTTTACGAGAAAGCGCTCAAGATCAACCGCGATCATCCCAAAGTGCGGGCGGGGCTGGCCAGCGCGCTCAGCGGCCTGGGGCGCATGGATGAGGCCGCCGCCTTTCTGAAAGAAGCAATCGGACGTCGCATCGACGTGCCGGCTGCCTACCACGACCTCGTACAGACGAAAAAATTCACCGAAGAGCCGGAGGAACTCCAATCCATCCTGCGTGAACTCGGCAATCCCAAGCTTGATCCGGACGGTGCTTACAAGCTCCATCACGCTGCCGGCAAGGTACTGAACGACCTCAAGCGCTACAGTGAGGCATTCGACCATTTCAATAGGGGGAAACGGGCCTCCGGCTACACCTTCGACATCAATCTGTATCGCCGCTGGATCGACTCCCTGATTGAAACCTTCACGCCGGACTTTCTGGCGGCCAGGGCCGGCTATGGAAATCCTTCCGAAGTGCCTGTGTTCGTGGTCGGTATGCCGCGGTCGGGCACAACGCTCACGGAACAGATCTGCGCCAGCCATCCCGATGTTCAAGGGGCAGGCGAGCTTAACAAATTAAGGCGGGTCGCCAATGCAATCGGCCTTAAAACCTCATCGGCCGGCGATTTGAGCCGGCCGGTCATGTCGGTCACGCAAGATCTGTCCAGAAAGTTGGCGGAAGAGCATCTGTCCTACCTTAGGGAGTGGGCGCCTGCCGCGCTTCGCGTGGTGGACAAGATGCCGCACAATTTTGAAATGATCGGCCTTATCGGCCTTCTCTTTCCCAACGCGCGCATCATTCATTGTCGCCGTGATGCCATCGACAATTGCGTCTCTTGCTTTGTCCAGAGCTTCAACAAAGGACACAGCTACAATACTGATTTGCGGATACTAGGTCTGTACTACCGCGAGTATGACCGACTGATGCGCCATTGGAACGAGGTTTTTCCAGGCCTTATCTTCGAAAATCGCTACGAAACGCTGGTCGAGGATCAGGAGGCGCAGTCACGCCGCCTCATAGATTACCTTGGGCTGCCCTGGGATGACGCCTGCCTGCGTTTTTTCGACAGGGATGGTTCGGTCAATACGCCCAGCCGCTGGCAGGTTCGCCAACCGATCTACAAATCGTCGGTCAAGCGCTGGAAGAATTATGAAAATGAGATTCAGACGCTGATTGATGCGTTGGGCGATCTAGCGGACAAATAATCCAATCCGAGCTGTGCGGGTGCATGCAATGCGCCCGCGACTTTCGCTGTTAATACCGAATCAATCAATTAAGACAGCGGGTTGCAGCACCGCATCCAATAGTCGCACAATGTCCTGAAAAAAACCCGGCGGTTGCCCGCCGGGTTGCAGACTGCTGACAAACCCCTAGCATTTGCTAGGGGTTTTTGATTCACTGGGTTATGTTGAAGCGACCCGCCCCTGAACAGACCGCACTCGAGATGGTGACGCTGGATCAGTTGGTTCCGGCTGATCACCGTTGCGCAAGATCGACCGTGTGATTGATTTCTCCTTCATCCACGAACTGACCGCGCCACTGTATTGCCCCTACAATGGCCGCCCGCCACTCGATCCGACGTTGATGTTCGAGGCGCTGTTCATCGGCTATCTGTTTGGAGTTCGCTCGGAACGGCAGCTGGTGCGCGAGATCGAGGTCATGTCGCCTATCGCTGGTTCCTGCGGCTGAAGCTGACGGACAAGGTGTTCGACGCCTCGACGTTGTCACAGAACCGGCGGCGGCGTTACGACGACACCAGCGTGTCGCAGGCGATCTTCGACCGCATCGTCGAGCAGGCGATCCGGGCGGGCCTTGTCGATGGCACGGTGCTTTACACCGCCTCCACCCATCTGAAGGCCAACGCCAACAAGACCCGCTTCGATCTGGCGTTCGTGGCCAAGTCGCGGGCCCATTACTGGGAGGCGCTGGACGCGGCGATCGATGAAGAGCGCGCCGTCCATAGCCAGAAACGGCTGAAGGAGAAGCAACGCCAGCCGGTGGAGAAAGAGACCAAGGTCTCGCGCATCGATCCCGACAGCGGCTACATGGTGCGCGAGGGCAAGCCGAAAGGCTTTTTCTATCTCGATCACCGCACGGTGGATGCGGCGCATGCCATCATCACCGACACACACGCGACAGCGATCGTCCATGATTCGACCGTCTACCTGTCGAGGCTCGATCGGCAGGTGGAGGGCTTCGGCTTTGATGTCGGCGCCGTCGGGTTGGACGCCGGCTATGCCACGGCCGGCATCGCCAAAGGACTGGAGGATCGAGCCATGTGCGGTGTCACCGGCTATCGCCGACCGAGACCGCCCAAGCCCGGCATGATGGCACCGTCGGCCTTCACCCATGAGCCGGCGGCTGATGGCCCACAGGGCCAGGTGCTGGCCTACGCCACCACCGACCGCAATGGCTACCGCCGCTACAAGAGCGACCCCGCCATCTGCCGCGGCTGCCCATCTCCTGACACAAACAGTCCAAGACACTTCAATCACATAACAAAAAACCCCGCCGAAAATCGACGGGGTTTGTCAGCAGTCTGAAACCCGGCGGTTGCCCGCCGGGTTTTCGATTCGACAAGTCGCAACTTATTAGAACGAGCGCTGGAAGCGAAGGAGGCCGCCGACGCTGTTCTTCTTGTCGGCCGGAGTCCAGGCGACGTTGTCCGTGCTGCCCTCATCGAACTTGCCGGCATGAAGATAGTCAACTTCGGCCGTGACGGTGAAGCCGGGAACGATGTCATAGGCGACGTTCGCTGCAACGCCGACGTTCTTCCAGTCATCAGCAGACGCCTGAAGGTTGAATGAGGTCTTCTCGTTGAACTTGTAGGTGCCACCGCCCCACACTGCCCAGTTGCCGCCCCACTGCTTGTAGAAGCCGCGACCGCCCGCGGGCTGATCATAGGTCGGGTCGTTGAGGTTGTCGTCGGTGCCATAGCCACCCATGATGAACAACGACAACTCGTTGGAAACGTTCACATCCAAGCGAACTTTGCCGGCGACTTCTTCGTAGTTGCTGTCATACGCAACAACACCAGTGATCGCGCCCCAGCCCTGGGTCCACTTCACGCCGCCGACAACATGCGGAACATAGCTGTCGATCGTGCCAACGCCATACTTGCCGTTGCCAAGATCGTCGACGGATCCAGCGCCCGAGCCTTCTTCGAGCGAGAGCACGGCCGAGAAACCATTGCCTGCGTCGAAATAGTACTGGACGACGTTGGTGTCGAAGTCGCCGTAGGGAACCAGCGTATCCTGGATGACATTGCCGGCGTAGCCGATGAACGTATCGAAGGCCGATTCGTCTTTACCGACGCGCAGACCGCCAAGTTGGATCCAGGCGAAGTTCAGCGATACGTCCTTGTTGTGCGCATCGTTCGGGCCGAAGTCGGGATCACCGTTGCTGTTGCCGAAATTGAAGCGGGTCTCGGTGTAGGTCTTCAAGGTGCCGAGCTCGGTCTCCTGGCCGGTCCAGGTTTTGAGCGTGAAGCGGGTGTTCTTGTACCAGGCTCCCTGGTTCTTGCCGTCCTGCACGTCGTTGCTGCGAGCACCATCGAACGAGCCGACGTCGCCAGCACCGATGTCATAACGGACATAGCCGCCGATGCGCAGGCAGGTTTCGGTGCCGGGGATGTAGAAGTAGCCAGCGCCGTAGACGTCGCAAATCTTGACGTATTCAGCGGGTTCCGGCTCGGCGACGACGACGGCGTCGGCGGCGCGCGCACCGGAAACTGCGATCAGGGCCGCAGCGGAGCCGAGGAGAAGGCTCTTGATGTTCATTTTCTGACCTCCAGTCAGAATCGAATGAAATTACGGGAGCCGCCGTCCGCTTCATCGGAGTAACGAGCTGTTATCGCTATCTCTTTTTGGAAAACCGTAGCATTTTTCGGTAGGCCTGCGGTCGTCACCAAAGCGTTTACTGGCGAAAGCGTGCCTGACCCGGATTTGAGATAACGTTCGAATGAAGCTGCCTTGGCCTGATTCGAGAAGGCCATATAGGTGACGATCCGCCATGGCAGGAACTTGGACGTATGGCTGGATTTTCCCGAATTGTGCTCGGCAAGCCGTCGTTTTAGGTCCGACGTCATGCCGACATAACGCCACCTTCCGCAACCTCGCTCTCCAGAAGATAAACGTACCACATGAGCCGGCCCCTCCTTTGCCAATGCGAGAAGGTATCCGGCTTGGCCGAAGGGCAGCTGCCAACCCTGTTTTTGCAAGAAATTCAGGCGCTTGAGCCCTCCTTCGCTACGGCTTCGGAGGGCATCCTGTTTCGCGCGGGGAGGTCGGGACTTGTCCTGCGAAGCGCGCAGCGCGAAGCAGGATGGCGGAGAGGATGGGATTCGAACCCACGAGAAGCTTTTGACCTCTACTCCCTTAGCAGGGGAGCGCCTTCGACCACTCGGCCACCTCTCCGTTGGGCCGCTGGATAAAGAAAAGCGCCGGCACAATCAACAAGCCCGCATCATTATATGCAAAATAAGAAGGCGCCGAACCGCGACCTTCCATAGATGTGGCGGTTCTGCGGTTGTTTCTGGCCAGCGACTCGGGAACTCGCCATGATTCCGTCGGTCCATCGCCGGATTCGGCGACGAGCAAGGGGTTGCGGTGGCCTGATGGTTAACGAGAGCTTTCTGAGTGAGGCCAAATCGTGTCATTTGTGCAACAACGCCGGGGGATAGCAGCCAGGCAGCCCTTTCACCGGTACGATCGTGGTTGAACGCCGCCGTCTCATGAGTAATGTCGATTTTGAAGGAGCGGCGCGGTGCGCATCTTTTTCGGTAGTGGGGATGGGGCAGGGAACGCTGTCCTTCAGCAAAGAATACCCAGACCCGTTTTTTAACTTTTGACTGGAGGTCAGAAAATGAACATCAAGAGCCTTCTCCTCGGCTCCGCTGCGGCCCTGATCGCAGTTTCCGGTGCGCGCGCCGCCGACGCCGTCGTCGTCGCCGAGCCGGAACCCGCTGAATACGTCAAGATTTGCGACGTCTACGGCGCTGGCTACTTCTACATCCCCGGCACCGAAACCTGCCTGCGCATCGGCGGCTATGTCCGTTATGACATCGGCGCTGGTGACATTGGTTCGTTTAATGGTGCTCGTGCTATCGACCGGATGGATGGTGACGTCCAGGATACCTGGAGAAAAAATGCACGCTTCGCGCTGAAGACCTGGACCGGCCAGGAGACCGAACTCGGCACCTTGAAGACCTACACCGAGACCCGTATCAATTTCGGCAACACGAATTTTAGCGACGAAGCCTTCAATAAGGGCATTTCGCTTAATTTCGCCTGGATCCAGCTCGGTGGCCTGCGCGTCGGTAAGGACGAATCGGCGTTCGATACGTTTACCGGTTATGCTGGCAACGTCATCCAGGATACGCTCGTTCCTTATGGTGGCTTCGACACGAACGTGATTCAGTACTACTTCGACGCTGGGAACGGCTTCTCGGCTGTGGTCTCGCTCGAAGAAGGCTATGGCGACTACACGATCGACAGCTACGTCCCTCATGTCGTTGGCGGCGTGAAGTGGACGCAGGGTTGGGGTGGCATCAGCGGCGTCATTGCTTATGACAGCAATTACGAAGAAGTTTCTGGAAAGGTTCGTTTGGATGTGAACGCCACGAATGAACTTTCGCTGTTTATCATGGGTGGCTACGGCACTGATGATAATATCAACGACTTCGGCGGTGGTCGCTCCATGTACAAGCTGTGGAGCGGTAGCTGGGCCGTATGGGGCGGTGGCACCTACAAGTTCAACGAGAAGACCTCGTTCAATGCTCAGCTGTCTTATGACGATGGCAAGAACTTCGGCGCCGCGGCTAACATTGCCTACGATATCGTCCCGGGTCTGACGATCACGGCGGAAGTCGACTACCTCCATGTTGGTGATGACACCGTCTCCAACTGGACTGGCGCCGACAAAGAAAACAACATCGGCGGTATCCTCCGCTTCCAGCGCTCGTTCTAAGGGCTGGTTCCTTACAGGTGAAATCCAGCCCGGGCGCACAACGCCCGGGCTGTTTTTGTTTTCGCGACTGGATCAAGGCAAACGGAAGGATGGGGGTAACGGTAGCTGAATGAATCCGTGGGGTGATTTCGTGGGATCTGCTGATGGGCGGATGAAATCACAACTGCGTGATTAAAATCTCTTGAAAGGACGCTTCCAAGCGGGTAGGGCTGACCTATCCCACTCGGGGGTGTGGCAAATGATGACGAACGAAGCGATTCAAGAGGGTGAGTCCTCTGATCATTTTTCGATGTTTTCTTCTCAAAGTCCGAAGATTCGATATACCTACAACAAGATTAGAGAAGTAAAGTCGCATCGGGTCGGAGATCTTTTTTCAGCATATCGGGACATATTATGGGATGATGGGCGGCATAAGTATAATGTCAGCTCGTTCATCGGCGAAATAGACGAGATCCTCCTTGGGGAGCGTTTCAGCGCCTTTGACCAAAGTACCCTGGACAACCTTATCGGCACCTTGCGCCAGCGCGGCAACAGCAACGCAACCATCAATCGAAAGATGGCTGCCCTCAGCAAACTGCTGCGCAAGGCTCACAAGATGGGGGATATCCACAGCCTGCCCGAGTTCCGCCGCCAGAAGGAGCGGGCGGGTCGGATTCGCTTCCTCGAAAGGGACGAAGAGGCGCGGCTGTTCGCCGCCATCAAGAGCCGCAGCGAGGATGCCTACAGGCTTTCCGTCTTCCTGGTCGACACCGGATGCCGTCTCGGCGAGGCGCTTGGGCTGATCTGGAACGATATCCAGGAGCATCGCGTCAGTTTCTGGATCACCAAATCCGGCCGCAGCCGCACCATCCCGATGACCGAGCGGGTCAAGGAGGTCATCAAGCTGCCTCCCACTGAGGGTCGCCGGCCCAAAGGACCGTTCACCAAGCTCAGCCAGGCACAGTTTCGTGCCATCTGGAACGACGCGAAGGCCGAAGTCGGTCTCGGCGCCGACGATCAGGTGGTGCCGCACATACTGCGCCATACCTGCGCCTCGCGTCTTGTCCAGGGCGGCATCGACATCCGGCGCGTGCAGATGTGGCTCGGCCATCAGACGTTGACGATGACCATGCGCTACGCGCATCTGGCCACCAACGATCTCGATGGCTGTGTCATCGTGCTGGAAACGCCTCGATCGACTCAGCCGGGCGGCAATCGCGCTGAAGGCTCCATGTTTTCTTCGCCCGTGACGACGCCTTCGTCGCCGACGGCAGGGCGAAAAAAGAGGGATGAGGCAGCCGCCGCCGCAAAAGAGTCGCCGAAAGCGGCTCGGAAAAATTCAAAAGCCAAGTAGGCTGAAGAATCCTGTCTATACTATTGTAGCTATCCCGTGACCTTGTTTGGTCATGGGATTTACTTCGAGATATTCCTGCGTTCGGCTTGGTCGAGAAAAGCGGCTATGTCGCCCGGCAGGCTGCCGGTCTCCAGGAATGGCGCATGGCCCTGGCCCTCGACAGTGATCGTCTCCATCATGGAATGTCGCTCTCTCATCTGGTTGAGCGTGTCCATGGAAAGCAATCTCGAATTGGCACCACGTATGGCGAGCAACGGGATGGCGGCCAACGCCTCGAATTGAGGCCATAGATCAGGCAGCTTCTGCGTCAGATCGAGGCTCGCCACGGTATCCACCAACTTCGGATCGAAATCCGGCACCAGCCCACCATCCGTTTCGCGGTAGAGAGCCCAGACCATGCGATCCCAATCGGCGCCGGCAAGGGCGGGGAAGTCTTCGCCATGCACGCTGCGCTGGGCGGCCGCCGCCTGCGTGCGGGTTTTCGGTCCCGGGTCGCGCTCGAGATAAGACTGGATATGGGCAAGCCCGGCCGTCTCGATCACCGGTCCGATGTCGTTGAAAACAATGGCTTTCAGGACGGATGGCCGCATCATCCCGAGCACATGGATGATCAGCCCGCCGCGCGAGGTGCCGATGAAGGCCGCTTCTCCGATGTTCAGCGCCGTCAGCCCGGCCAGGAGGTCGCCGGCCTCCACGCCGACATTGTAATTTTTGACGTCGGGATCATAGGTTGACTGCCCGCGCCCACGGTAGTCGAAGGCGACGACCTTTCGCGGAGTTGCCGCATCCGTCGACAGATAGAGCGCCAGCTCGTGAAAATCCCTGGCATTGCGGGTCAGGCCAGGCAGGCAGACAACCGGCCAGGATCCGGTATTGGCCTCACCATAGATGCGCGCATGAAGGCGTAGCCCATCGGGTGCGCTGAAGAAGAAGTCGGAAAAGCCTTTGGTGCTCGACATCTGGATTCTCTCCCGCCATGCCTCAGCCGACTGCTACAGGCGAGCGCGGGGATGGTCAAATAGAGGGCGGGGCGCTGAAGCTGCCGATCTCCCCCCTTGCGGGGGAGATGGCCGGCAGGCCAGAGGGGGGTGTGAAGGATTGCCAACCTTGGCCCATTACTGGGAATGAGCCATTGAACTGATAGGCCGAGGGACAGCACCCCCCCTCTGCCTTGCCAGGCATCTCCCCCGCAAGGGGGAGATCTCCAGCTTCGACGAAGTCGCCTCTTGAGCCGTCAACCCCGCCCGTTCACCAGATCCCCGACAATGTCGTATTTGCCCGAAATACGCATCTTGTAGACCTCGTAATTCTCCATCACGCGCTGAACGTAACTTCTGGTTTCCGTGTAGGGAATTCGCTCGATCCAGTCGACGACCGCGTCGATGTCCTTGCCGCGTGGGTCGCCATACCTGGCCACCCACTGGCTGGCCCGGTTGGGGCCGGCATTGTAGCCGGCGAAGGTCAGCACGTAGGAGCCGTTGAAGCGGTCGAGCTGTTCGCCGAGGAAGGCCGAACCAAGCGTCGCGTTATAGCCGGCATCAGTGGTCAGCCGTGTTTGTGAAAACTGCAGCCCGGCCTTCTTCGCCAGTTGCCTTGCGGTTCCCGGCATCAGCTGCAGCAGCCCGCGCGCGCCGGCGCTCGACACGGCGCCGATGTTGAATTCGCTTTCCTGGCGGGCGATCGCATAGGCCAGCGCCTTGCCCGAGCCGGAAATGTCGGCCGAATCGGGAATGACGCCGAGCGGATGCGACAATGCGCCGACATCGATGCCGCGCGCCCCGGCGATCTTGCCGATTTTCAGCGCCATGAAATGGTTCCCTTGCTTTTCGGCAAGGACAGCCAGCAGCGCCAGTTCTCCCGGACTGGTCAACTGCCCGGCAAGGTCGCGATAGAGCGTCTCGGCATAGCGGTCGTAGCCCGCCTCCTGCAGCCGCTTGATGGCGCTGACGGCCTCGCGGCCGGCAAAATTCTGCCGGTCGGCTGCACTTGGCGAGGGATAGACGATGTTCAGCGCCTGCCGCCCCACGCGTTCGGCGGCAAGCTGGCCGTAGAATGTCGTGCCATAGGCAGCGGCGCGCGCAAAATAGTCCTTGGCATTGCCCGGACCGCCGACTTCCGCGGCACGGCCGAGCCAGTAATAGGCGCGCGACAGCGTCATCGGCCCCTGGGCGAGGTCCGCGATGCGAGCGAAATGACTGGCCGCGGTTTTTGGGTCGTTCAGGCCGCGCAGCGCGTACCAGCCAGCATGGAATTCGGCGTCCGCCGCATTGGTGGCACTTTCGGCGGCGTGTGTGGCGACGATCTTGTACGCGGTCTTCATGTCGCCCTGGTCTACCAGTTCGCGCGACAGCACCCGGCGCTCGACCCACCAGGCATCCGGATCGACCAGAGCTTCGCGATCGGTCGGCGCCTGCATCACAATGGCCGCGGCGCCGGCAAAATCCTCCTGCTTGCGCAGATATTCGGCCTGCGCGAAGAAGTAGCCGGCCGAACGTTGCATTGCCGGCACGGCCTTCAGCAGCTTGGGCGCGTTCTTGTCGCCTTTGTCGGCCGCCGCCCATGCATCGGCGAGCTGCTGGGCACCGGCAAGGCCGGCGACACGCAGGGCGGAATTCGCACGGTCGGCATAGAACATGCGCTCCATGCGAAAGCGGTGGTCGGCGGCCGGGATCAGGCTACCGAATTCCTTGATCAGCGCCGCCTCGTCCTTGGCCTCCAGGATCGCGGTGCGCCAGAAGGGCGACAGCACCGAACGTGCCGCCTTGATATTGCCTGACGCCACATAGGCGCGGGCAAGAACCATCACGCCTTCGAATGTCTGCGGCTGGCCGCCGTCGAATGCCGCAATGACGGCATCGGGGGCAGGGTTCTCGCGATAGAGTGCGCGTTCGCTGTTTTTGCGCAGGGTGACGGTGCCCGGCCAATTGGGCAGCATCTTGGCCGCAGCAGTGATATCGCCGCTCGGAATCTTGTCGCTGCCATAAAGCGCGATCGCCCAGGCAAGGATATGCTGGTCGAGCGACTGAGCGGGAAGGCCATCGCGCACACCACGAGCGCGGGGACTATCGCCCGCCGCCAACGCATCCAGCCCGCTTTTCAAGGGGGCGACGTCGGGCAAGGGCGGCTGTGGGATCCTGCCCTGCAGGTCAGGCAGCGCAATTGCCGCGCCTGGCATCGGAATGGCTGAGGTGACCCGTACGTCCACGCTACCACTGATCGCCATGCCCGGCATCAGCGCGAGCGTGGCGCCAAGCAGCGCGAGAATGTGAGGCCGACCGCCCGGCATGATCCTTAAATCTTCCTTGTCCTGGCATTCCACAAGCAGGCGGAGATGCCTCGAAGCCTAAACTTAGGTCGTGAAGAGCTCGTAAACAAAGAGTTATCGAGGCCGTTCGAATTGCGCTTGCTGGCACCATGGCAATGCTTGCCGTGCAACCATGTCGAGACTATGGTGCGCCGCTTCGCTTTCGGCTAGAAGGCGCGCACAACAAAACACCGACACAAAATAGAAGTGCCAAGGAGTTGGACGATATGCTGAGAGGCTCGCTTACTGCGCTCGTGACACCGTTCGAAAAGAGCGGGCGTTTCGACGAGAAAGCCTTTCGCGCATTCGTCGAATGGCAACTCGGCGAGGGCACGACTGGACTGGTGCCGGTCGGCACCACCGGCGAGTCGCCGACGCTGTCGCATGACGAGCACCGCCAGGTCGTCAAGGTGTGTATCGAGGTGGCCAAGGGCCGCGTTCCGGTCGTCGCCGGCGCCGGCTCCAACAACACCGAGGAAGCGGTCGGCCTCGTGCAGTATGCCGAGAAGGCCGGTGCGGATGCTGCACTCGTTGTCACGCCCTATTACAACAGGCCGACACAACGCGGCCTGTACGAGCACTTCGCGGCGGTCGCCAGGGCGACCAAGCTGCCGATCATCATCTACAACATCCCGCCGCGCTCGGTGATCGACATGATGCCGGAGACGATGGGGCGGCTTGCGCACGACTTCAAGAACATTGTCGGCGTCAAGGATGCCACCGGCAAGGTCGAACGGGTCTCCGAGCAGCGCGCCACGTGCGGCATGGATTTTATCCAGCTTTCGGGCGAGGATGCTTCGGCGCTTGGATTCAACGCGCATGGCGGCGTCGGCTGCATCTCGGTGACCTCGAATGTCGCGCCGCGGCTGTGCGCGGAATTTCAGGAGGCGACGCTGTCCGGCGACAGCGCCAAGGCACTGGAATTGCAAGATCGTCTGCTGCCGCTGCACAAGGCGATCTTTATCGAACCTGGCGTTTCCGGGGCGAAATATGCGCTGTCGAAGCTGGGCAAGGTCGAAAATGTGCTGCGTTCGCCGCTAATGACGGTCGAACATTCGACCGCCGACAAGATCGATGCGGCGATGAAGCACGCCGGCTTGATTAATTAGGGATGAGGCGCCACCTCTCCGCATCATGAATCAAGTCAGAAAAGCCGATCCCAACAACAAGACCGTTTCGGAAAACCGCAAGGCGCGGTTTTCCTATGAGGTGCTCGACACGGTCGAGGCCGGTCTGGTGCTGACCGGCACCGAGGTCAAGTCGCTGCGCCAGGGCCAAGCCAACATCCAAGACAGCTATGCCTCGGTCGAAGGCGGCGAGATCTGGCTGATCAACTCTTATCTGCCGGAATATCTGCAGGCCAACCGCTTCAACCATGAGCCGCGCCGGCGCCGCAAGCTGCTGCTCAACAAGCGCGAGATGGCGAAACTGTCGCAGAGTGTCGACCGCGAAGGCATGACGCTGGTGCCGCTGAAAATCTATTTCAACGACCAGGGTCGCGCCAAGCTGTTGCTCGCCGTCGGCCGCGGCAAGAAACTGCACGACAAGCGCGAATCCGAGAAGCAGCGCGACTGGTCGCGCGAGAAGGGCCGGCTCTTAAAAGAGCGTGGGTAGGCTGGGGCCATTCGCTTGACGAACCGGATTGTTCTTTTCGGTCTAGCGAGCCTGGTCTCGGTGTGCCTCATCACGGCAGGCGGCTATCTCTACTTCCGCACATTCTCGCCGGATCGCGATAAATATCCGGTCAGGGGCATCGACGTCTCCCATCATCAGGGCCAGATTGATTGGCGGCGCGTAGCCGCCGACGATGTCGCCTTTGCCGTCATCAAGGCGACCGAAGGCGGCGATCATGTCGATGATGCTTTCGCACGGAATTTGGAAGAGGCCCGGGCCGCCGGTCTCGCCGTCGGCGCCTATCACTTTTTCACCTTTTGCCGGCCGGGTGCGGACCAGGCGAAGAATTTCATCTCGGTGGTGCCGCACGATCAGCCCCTGCTGCCACCCGTGGTCGATATCGAATTCGGCGGCAACTGCCCGCAGCGGCCGACGCCCGAACAATTGAACGCCGAACTGGCCGCGTTCCTCGCTCCAGTCGAGGCGGCGTTCGGCAAGCCGGCGGTGGTCTATCTGACCGACGACGCAGCGGAAGCGTATGCAGCGCGGATTGCTGCCCGTCCGCTCTGGCTCCGCTCATTGCTCCTGGAGCCGGATCGCGACGACTGGGTCTACTGGCAGTACCACAACAGGGGTCGCGTCGACGGCATCAACGGCGATGTCGACCTGAATGTGCTGCAGGGTGGGCCGGAGAAATTGGCCGAGCTGTTCGCTGCACCTTGATCAGACGAATTCCGCTGGCGAGATGGAGAACCAAATGTCGGCGCGCTGATTCGTGTTACGCAGCGTTCCGTCCTGCCTGCGCGCTCACGAAGGTCAGTTTCAGACCAAGCGCCTCGGCCACTTTCATGATCGTTGCGAATTCGGGATTCCCTTCGCCGCTCAGGGCCTTGTAGAGAGCCTGTCGCGTCATACCGGCTTTCTCGGCAAGTCTCGTCATGTTCTGCGCACGCGCAATGACGCCAAGCGCATGAGCAATCTCCGCTGCGGTGCCATCTTCGCACGTCGCTGCCAGATATGCTTCGATTGCCTCTGGAGTGTCGAGATATTCGGCCCCGTCAAAGGCTGTGACTTTCATTGCCATATTGCCTTGTCCTTCCATTCCTTGGCGAGTTTTTTTGCGGCTGCGATGTCTCTGCTTTGCGTTCCTTTGTCGCCACCGCAAAGGAGCAGCACGCACAAGTTGCCTGCTTGGAGGAAATAGATGCGATAGCCAGGACCATCGTCGATCCGCATTTCGCTTATGCCCTCGCCAACGGGCTTGACGTCTCCCGGATTGCCTACAGTCAGTCGGTCGATGCGCCGAACAATGCGGGCTTTTGCTTGCGCGTCGCGGAGGTCTTCGAGCCAGCGTTTGAATGTATCGGTTTCGAAAACCTGCATCATGGTAACTGTAAACCATGGTTGACTATTGTCAAGGGGAGAAGCTGATTGCTTATCGTGCCTACTTGCCCAAGAACGCCGCTATCTGGCTGAAAACGCTGACGAACATTGCCTCGGTCAGCACGCCGGTATTGGTGTTGTAGCGTGAGCAGTGATAGCTCGAAAACAGCGTGACGCCACCGGCCGGCAGCTGCCCGCCATGCTTGAACGGGTAGGCGGCGACGCGCCCACCCAGTGCCCGCACGGTCGACTGGTGCGCGATCGATCCCAGTGCCAGCACGGCGCGCAAATTGGGGAACCGCGCGATCGTCGGCACCAGGAATGTCCGACAGGTGGCAATCTCTGCGCCCACCGGCTTGTTCTCCGGCGGCACGCAGCGCACCGCGTTGGTGATCGCGGTGCCGACAAGCTCCAATCGGTCGTCGGGTCTGGCCTTGAATTCGCCGCGTGCAAAACCGTGCGAAATCAGCGTCGAGTAGAGCAGGTCGCCGGCATAGTCGCCGGTGAACGGGCGGCCCGTTCGGTTGGCACCGCGAAGGCCGGGCGCCAGCCCGACGATCAGCAGTTGGACCGTCGCGTCACCTTCGGGAGGCAAAAAAGTCGGCACCGGCGCATTGAACCAGGACGGCTCGCGCTGCCGCCATTCGGCGATGAAGTCATGCAGCCGCGGGCAGAGCGGGCAATCGCGGCCGGGTTCGGAGGCGGAAAGGGCGGTCAAGGCGACTGGCCTCAGTAATCGTCCTCGTCGACTTCGGCCGGCTCGGGCCGCCGCACCGACCGCTCGGAGGGATCACGGCCGACCTCGTTCTTCAATGTCATCAGGTCGATGAAATGGTCGGCCTGGCGGCGCAGGTCGTCGGAGATCATCGGCGGCTGCGAGGCCATGGTCGAGACGATCGACACCTTGCGGCCACGCCGCTGCAACGCCTCGACCAGCGTGCGGAAGTCGCCGTCGCCGGAAAAGATGACGTAGTGGTCGACGACATCGGCGAGCTGCAGCGCATCGACCGCAAGCTCGATGTCCATATTGCCCTTGATCTTGCGGCGACCGGTCGAGTCGGTGAACTCCTTGGCCGGCTTGGTGACCACCTTGAAGCCATTATAGTCGAGCCAGTCGATCAACGGACGGATCGAGGAGTATTCCTGATCCTCGACCAGCGCCGTGTAATAATAGGCGCGCAACAGATAGCCGCGCTTCTGAAAGCTCGACAGGAGCTTGCGATAGTCGATGTCGAAGCCGAGTGCACGCGACGTCGCGTAAAGATTGGCGCCGTCGATGAATAGGGCGATTTTTTCACGAGGGTCGAACATGGAAAATATTCCTTCTCGAAATAAACGGCCGTCTAAACGAAATGCGATAGCGTTCGGTCAGGCTCATAATAAACCGGCTGACCTCCATGCCATCCGAAATAGCGCCAGTTTCGCGGCAATCCAAGGGTGCGTGCTGTACTGCAAGCAATTGTGATCGGGACACCGAACACATAACCACAGACAGGTTTTGCCAAATCGGGTGTTTGAACCAAGGTTTGGGCGCCATGCAGCCCGGCCATTGCCATGATGCTTGTATTTTGGCGGCGTTCGGGTTATGGACCGCGCCTGTTTTCCATCAAATCCATCGCATGAAAGGGGCAATCCATGGCCCGCGTAACCGTTGAAGATTGCATCGACAAGGTCGACAACCGCTTCGAGCTGGTGCTCTTGGCCGGCCACCGCGCCCGCCAGATCAGCCAGGGCGCGCCGATCACCGTGCCGCGTGACAACGACAAGAACCCGGTCGTGGCGCTGCGCGAGATCGCCGATGAGACGCTTTCGCCCGACGACCTCAAGGAAGATCTGATCCATTCGCTGCAGAAGCATGTCGAGGTCGACGAGCCCGAAGCCGACGGCGAGGCGATTGCCGATCAGACCGGCGCCGCCGTTGCGGCCACCGACGCCGATGACACCGAGGAGAACGTCACCTTCGACCGGATGACCGAGGAAGACCTCCTGGCCGGCATCGAGGGCCTGGTGCCGCCGGAAAAGAGCGACGACTACTAAGCCAGCGCTCTGGACCTGCCTGGAATACGTTTCCGGCACTTCCGTCCAGTCAGTTTCGTGGCTATCTATGGGATGCGCCGTACGCTAGTGCGGCGCATCAATCATTTCAGCACCGCGAGATCCCGCCCATGATGCGTCAGTATGAGCTTGTCGAGCGCGTCCAGCGCTACAAGCCTGACGTCAACGAGGCGTTGCTCAACAAGGCCTATGTCTATGCCATGCAGAAGCATGGCCACCAGAAGCGCGCTTCCGGCGACCCGTATTTCTCGCACCCGCTCGAAGTCGCCGCCATCCTCACCGAGATGCATATGGACGAGGCGACGATCGCGGTCGCCCTGCTGCACGACACAATCGAGGACACGACCGCCACACGGGCCGAGATCGACGATCTGTTCGGCCCCGAAATGGGCAAGCTGGTCGAGGGCCTGACCAAGCTGAAGAAGCTCGATCTCGTCTCGAAGAAGGCCGAGCAGGCGGAAAACCTGAGAAAGCTTCTGCTGGCGATTTCAGAAGATGTCCGCGTGCTGCTGGTCAAGCTCGCCGACCGCCTGCACAATATGCGCACCCTCGACCACATGCCGGAAGCCAAGCGCCTGCGCATCGCCGAGGAGACGATGGATATCTACGCGCCGCTGGCCGGCCGCATGGGCATGCAAGGCATGCGCGAGGAGCTGGAGGAGATCGCCTTCCGCTTCATCAATCCGGAGGCCTATCGCGCCGTCACCGCACGGCTTGCCGAAATCTTCGAGCGCAACAAGGGCGTGCTGACGGACATCGAAAAAGCGCTGTCCACGCTGTTCGAGAAGCATGCGATCAACGCCGGCGTGAAGAGCCGGCAGAAGAAGCCGTGGTCGGTGTTCCGCAAGATGGAGGCCAAGGCACTGTCCTTCGAGCAGCTCTCGGATATTTTCGGCTTCCGCGTCGTCGTCGATACGGTCGAGGACTGTTACCGGGCGCTTGGCGCCATCCACACCGCGTGGTCGATGGTGCCGGGCCGCTTCAAGGATTACATCTCGACGCCGAAGCAGAACGATTATCGGTCGATCCACACCACCATCGTCGGCCCGTCGCGCCAGCGTGTCGAACTGCAGATCCGCACCCGAGAGATGAACAAGATCGCCGAATACGGCGTCGCTGCCCATTCGATCTACAAGGACACCGGCGGCAAGACGAATGGCGCCGCCCACGCGATTTCGAAGGAAACCAACGCCTATGCCTGGCTGCGGCGCACCATCGAGCAGCTTGCCGAAGGCGACAATCCCGAGGATTTCCTCGAAAATACCAAGCTAGAACTGTTTCAGGACCAGGTGTTCTGCTTCACCCCGAAAGGCATGTTGATTGCGCTGCCGCGCGGCGCGACACCGATCGACTTCGCCTACGCGGTGCACACCGATGTCGGTGACACCTGCGTCGGTGCCAAGGTCAACGGCCGCATCATGCCGCTGATGACGGAGCTGAAGAACGGCGATGAGGTCGAGATCATCCGCTCCAAGGCACAGGTTCCGCCGGCGGCGTGGGAATCGGTCGTCGTCACCGGCAAGGCGCGCTCGGCCATCCGCCGTGCCACCAAGAATGCCATCCGCAAGCAATATTCGGGTCTCGGCATCCGCATCCTGGAACGCGCCTTCGAGCGTGCCGGCAAGACCTTCACCAAGGAGAGCCTGAAGCAGGTGCTGCACAGGCTGGCGCGCAAGGACATCGAGGATGTGCTGGCCTCCGTCGGGCGCGGCGAGCTCGCCTCCACCGACGTCATGAAGGCGGTATTCCCCGACTACAAGGATGAGCGCGTCACCACGGCCGTCCCCAAGCCGCGCGAGGAGGGCTGGTCGAAGATCCGCAATGCCGCCGGCATGCTGTTCCAGATTCCGGGTCGTGCCGCGCGCAAGGACAAGGACCAGCCACGCGATGGCGCCGTGCCGATCCGCGGCGTGCGCGGCGATCTGCCGGTGCGCTTCGCGCCGGAAGGGGCGGTGCCTGGCGATCGCATCGTCGGCATCGTCCAGCCGGGCACCGGCATCACCATCTATCCGATCCAGTCGCCGGCGCTGCAGGCGTTCGACGATCAGCCCGAACGCTGGATCGACGTGCGCTGGGACATCGACGAGCGCACCAAGGAACGCTTTCCGGCGCGCGTATCGGTCACCGCCATCAACGCGCCGGGGTCACTCGCCGATATAGCGCAGGTGGTTGCCTCGAACGACGCCAACATCCATACACTGTCGATGGTGCGCACTGCTCCCGACTTCACCGAAATGCTGATCGATCTCGAAGTCTGGGATCTCAAGCACCTCAACCGGCTGCTGTCGCAGCTCAAGGACAATTCGAGCGTCAGCGACGCAAGACGCGTCAATGGCTAGACCATGCTCCGGTTTCGGACAAAGTCATGGTCAATCAAAAAGAGGCAGACATGAACACCGATGAAGTGCTGGGCATTTTCCGCGAGGCGGGTGCTGTTCTGGAAGGGCATTTCATTTTGACCTCGGGCCTGCGCAGTCCGGTCTTCCTGCAGAAGGCGCGCGTGTTCATGCATGCCGACAAGACCGAGCTTCTGTGCAAGGCGTTGGCCGAGAAGATCCGCGCTGGCGTGCCAGGCAAGATCGACTATGTCGTAGGCCCGGCGATCGGAGGGCTGATCCCGGCCTATGAGACCTCGCGTCATCTCCGCGTGCCGGCGATCTGGGTCGAGCGGGAAGGCGGCGAGTTCCGCCTGCGCCGCTTCGAGATCGCCAAGGGTTCGCGTGTCGTCATCGTCGAGGACATCGTCACCACCGGCCTGTCGATCCGCGAGACCATCGAGTGCCTGCGCGATCTTGGCGCCGAGGTGGCGGCCGCGGCCTGCATCATCGACCGTTCGGCCGGCAAGACCGATGTCGGTGTGCCGCTCATCGCGCTTGCCGAGTATGAGGTCCCGGCCTATCCGGTCGACCGGCTGCCGCCGGAGCTTGCCGCCATCCCGGCGATCAAGCCCGGCAGCCGCAACATCTGACGGGGCATTTTTTTCGCCCAACAGTGTGCGGCGGTTTTGGGGAAAGCGACATGCGTGAAGACAGATTGGAAATGATCGCCGGCATCGATCATTTCGTGCTGACGGTCGCTTCGCTGGAAGCGACCTGTGAGTTTTACCAGCGCGTGCTGGGTTTTGAGCGCATCGACGCGGCGGATCGGCCGACGGCGCTGGCTTTCGGTACCCATAAGATCAATGTGCATGACGTCGGCCGCACTTTCGAGCCCAAGGCGAAGTCGCCGACATCAGGATCAGGTGATTTCTGCCTGATCACCGACCGGCCACTGGATGAGGTCCGTGCCCGCCTCGCGGCCAATGGTGTGGCGGTGGAACTCGGCCCGGTCGAACGTGTCGGGGCTAGAGGTCCTATGATGTCGGTCTATTTCCGTGACCCAGACGGCAATCTGGTCGAGGTCAGCGAATACCTGCGGTAGCCGCCGGCGGCGATGCGCCTTTCGGCGATGCGACTGCCGGTTCCCTAAATTCGCCGCGATTATCCAATGTTCGAAGCAAGACCTGCCGCCCCGAAGGGCGGCGACAAGCGCGGCGCATAGAAGGTGTTTGGTTGTTCTTGCGCCAGCGCGTCGTTATATAAGGTGGCGATTGCCATAGGGTGATAGTCAAGCGCAAGATGTGGCTGCCACGCCCGGCTGAAGATGCCGTTGCGGGCGCTGTGGAACGGGAACAGAGTGCTTTTTAGACGCCGCAAGCCTGATGGCCTTTATGAGCGGGTGCGTACCTACCTTTGGCCGCGCCGCTCGTTTTCGCGCTCGCTTCAGTATTTTTCCAAGCGCATCCTGCGGCTGAAGGCCACACCGCATGCGGTTGCGGCCGGTGTTGCGGCCGGTGTCTTCGCTTCATTCTTTCCCGTCGGTTTCCATTTCATCATCGCTGCCCTCCTGTGCTGGGTGATCGCCGGCAATCTGGTGGCGGCGGCGCTTGGCGCGGTCTTTTTCGGCAACCCGCTAACCTTCCCGTTGCTATGGGGCGCGTCGTGGGAAACGGGCAAGCTCATCCTGCATGACCGCTTGCCGACGCATGCGCCGCCGGCACATCTGGGCGAGATGCTGCATAACCTCTCCTTCGCGCAATTGTGGAAACCGGTCCTTGAACCGATGCTGATCGGCGCGGTTCCGCTCGGGCTCGCCTTCGGGCTACTGTTCTACGCCATCACGCGCTGGGGGATGAACGCTTTCCGCGAACAGCGGCGCAAGCGTCTGGCCGAGCGTGCAAGCCGGCATGCGCAATCGTCCCATCCAGGCGCAAGCATCGGTTCCACTGCGCGATGATCATCGGCATCGGCAGCGACCTGATCGACATCAGACGCATCGAAAAGTCGCTGGAGCGTCACGGCCAGCGCTTCATCCAGAGAATCTACACCGAGATCGAACAGGCCCGCTCCGAAAACCGGCAGGCGCGTGCTGCCTCCTATGCCAAGCGTTTCGCTGCCAAGGAGGCCTGCGCCAAGGCGCTGGGCACCGGTCTGGCGCAGGGCGTGTTCTGGCGCGACATGGGTGTCGTCAACCTGCCCAGTGGCGCGCCGACCATGGCGCTGACCGGAGGAGCGCAGGCCAGGCTGGACAAAATCCTGCCAAAAGACCATCGCGCGGCAATCCACCTCACCATCACGGATGATTTCCCGCTCGCTCAAGCCTTTGTGATCATCGAGGCGCTGCCCGTCGAAGAAGCGCCACATTGATTGCCTCTGACGACCGGCATTGACGTTGCCCAGCGCGCGCCGAGACTCTATACCATCCAACGCACAATCGAGGACGACATGAGCGTGGCTGAAAAATCCGAGAAGAAATCCGGCGGGCTTGGCGAGACCGTCAGCGTCATCGTCCAGGCGCTTTTGCTCGCCCTGGTCATCCGCACGCTGCTGTTCCAGCCTTTTTCGATCCCGTCGGGATCGATGCGGCCGACGCTTTTGGAAGGCGACTATCTGTTCGTCACCAAATGGTCCTATGGCTATTCGCGCTACTCGCTGCCTTTCGGACCCGATATTTTTTCAGGCCGCATCTGGGGCTCCGAGCCGAAGCGCGGCGACGTAGCGGTTTTCAAGTTCCCGCCTGATCCGTCCGTCGACTACATCAAGCGCGTTGTCGGCCTGCCGGGTGACAAGATCCAGGTCAAGGACGGCCAGCTGTTCATCAACGGCGTCGGCGTGCCCCGCGTGAAAACAGGCCAGATCGACAATCCCGACATCACCGAAGAATCGCGACCGATCGATGTGTATCGTGAGACCTTGCCCAACGGCGTCAGCTACGACACGCTCGACCTGAATTCGAACTCGATCGGCGACAACACCCGCGAATTCGACGTGCCGCCCGGCCACTATTTCATGATGGGCGACAACCGGGACAATTCCGCCGACAGCCGTTTCACCGTCGGCTACGTTCCCGCGGAAAATCTGGTTGGCCGCGCCAATCTTGTTTTCTTCTCGATCGCCGGCAAGGCGAGCCCTCTCGAAATCTGGAAATGGCCGTCGCTGATGCGCGCTTCGCGCCTGTTCCACTTCGTCAATTGATGGCTTTGAAGCGTCCGACAGGCGAAACTCTGGCCGGTTTGGTGAAGGCCAAGACCGGCCACGTCTTCAAGGATGTCCGTTTGCTCGAGACCGCCCTGACGCATTCCAGCGCGGTCAAGGCGGCCACCAACAACCAACGTCTTGAATTTCTTGGCGACCGCGTGCTCGGGCTTGTCGTCGCCGATATGCTTTTCGAGAAATTTCCCGATGCGCCGGAAGGTGAAATCGCGCCGCGCTTCAATGCGCTGGTCGATGCGCGGACATGCTCGGAAATCGGCATCGAAATGCAGCTCGAAGATCTGGTCCGCGCCGATTCTGCCTTGAAGATGCGGTCGCGTGGCTCGGGCGGAAACTATCTGGCGGATGCGGTAGAAGCCCTGATCGCGGCGGTTTACGTCGACGGTGGCATCGAGGCCGCGCGGCGGTTCGTCCTGCGCTACTGGGAACCGCGCTCGCATACGGTGATCGCAAAACCGCTCAATCCGAAATCCGATCTGCAGGAATGGATTGCCAAGGCCAGCGATGCGCGTCCCGAATATGTGATCGAGAAACGCGAAGGCCCGGACCACCAGCCCGTCTTCACCGTGTCCTTGCAGGTCCGCGGCTTTGCGCCGATAAGCGGTACTGGCGGCTCCCGCAGGGTTGCCGAAGAAGCGGCGGCTTCGGCATTTCTTTTGCGCGAAGGCGTCTGGGCCACCACGTCGGCCCAAAAATCGGAGCGCGCGCGCTCAAGTGAAGGGAGTGCGGCATGACCGCCACCGAAGAACCGGCAACGGAAGCTGCCCCCACGCATTCCGGTTTCGTTGCCCTGATCGGCGCGCCCAATGCGGGCAAGTCGACGCTGGTCAACCAATTGGTCGGCGCCAAGGTGTCGATCGTCACCCACAAGGTGCAGACGACCCGCGCCATCGTGCGCGGCATCGCCACGCATGACAATGCGCAGATCGTTTTCGTCGACACGCCCGGCATCTTCAAGCCGAAGCGGAGGCTCGACACGGCGATGGTGACCACCGCCTGGGGCGGGGCCAAGGACGCCGATATCGTGCTGCTTTTGATCGACGCCGAGCGCGGCATCAGGGGCGACGCCGACGCCATCCTCGAACGGCTGAAGGATGTGCGCCAGCCGATGGTGCTGATCCTCAACAAGGTCGACCGCGTCAAGCACGAAGCGCTGCTGGCTCTGTCGGCGGCAGCGAACGAAAGGGTGCCGTTCAAGCGCACCTTCATGGTTTCGGCGCTGACTGGTTCCGGCTGCAAGGACGTGCTCGATTACCTGGCCGAGGCTCTGCCGGTCGGTCCCTGGTACTATCCGGAAGACCAGATCTCGGACCTGCCGATGCGCCAGCTCGCGGCCGAGATCACCCGCGAAAAACTTTATCTCAGGCTGCATCAGGAACTGCCCTATTCCTCGCATATCGAGACCGAGAAATGGGAAGAGAAGCCGGACGGCTCGGTGCGCATCGACCAGACCATCTATGTCGAGCGCGACAGCCAGAAGAAGATCGTTCTCGGCCACAAGGGCGAGACCATCCGCGCCATCGGCCAGGCGGCACGCATGGAAATAGCCGGTATCCTGGAACAGAAGGTGCACCTGTTCCTTTTCGTCAAGGTGCGCGAGAACTGGGGCGACGACCCCGAGCGCTATCGCGAGATGGGGCTCGAGTTTCCGCGCTAGACCGAAGGTTCGCGTAGCGACAGCGGCAAGCGGTTTTCGGAGAGTTCAAATAAATCGCTCCAGGTCCATGGTCAGCAATCTGAACATCGACACGGCGCTTGTCAGCCGACTGGTCGCCACGCAGGAGTGATCTTGCGGTCAGGCCGGTCGAGATTGGCAGCTGAGGCTTCTATCTTAGCGACGAGATGAGGTGGAAAAGGGCGATCCCGCCTGTGATCTGGCAATTGCCTGGACGCTTTTCGAGGGCAAAAGCCGGGAAGCGTTCTGCGCCGACCTTCCCGCCGACGAAGCGATGATGTGCAAAGCGCTGATCACGGTCGGCGGATACATCGGCATCAACCCCGTCGAGTTTGAAAAATCCTGGCACGTGGCCGATGAAGTGCTTGCCGATCACGCGCGCGGGCGTGAAGTGCCGAACGGTACGCCGCTCTAGCCAACCAGAACCCTGATCCTGTCGCCGGACCATCCGCCATCGCATGGCGTGACCAGGGACATTCTGGCCGAAGCGATGCTTTCCAGGACCTATGTGTGCCAATCCGCCTATCGAGGCGGGCGATCACGTCGCCTGCGTCGCCAAGGTCGACTGAGAGGCGTCGCGAAGGAATCGCCTTCAACGATTGACTGCTGTCACAATCAGCGACGCGACAGCGCTCCAGGGGGTTTCGATCGCTTTGGAAGAGGCAGACAGGCTTGGAGGCGTCATCCCGCTTTTTCGCCTCGGTATCAAAGTGGGTCTGGCGGATCGGCGGCATCTGACGATAAAGGGGGCGGCAAGATTCAGGCGATTTCGGCGTAAATCAGGTAGATATTCCGCATTATACGGTCATTTTGGAAATATAGCACGTCACAATTGTATTTAGCCGCGAAAGTATCGGTATATATATTTAATAAATGACATTGTGCCAGTTGTGCCACTCGTCGGATTCGCAAGTGTTATTTGTGCAACACAGTATTAATCTGTTCAAGGAATTGGCATTGTTCGAGAAATCGTCATTGAAGACAGATGATCGATGGGTATGTTCGCCGCTGAAAAGGGCGAGCGATGCGAGCCTTTTTCGCTGTGGGGGTGAGGCGGGAAAACATTGCCGCCAGCCACAAATCCGAAGCCATTTATAACTATGACTGGAGAGGTCAGAAAATGAACATCAAAAGCCTCCTTCTCGGCTCAGCCGCGGCCCTGATCGCGGTCAGCGGCGCGCGCGCCGCCGACGCTGTCGTCGTTGCCGAGCCGGAACCTGCCGAATACGTCAAGATTTGCGACGTCTATGGCGCCGGCTACTTCTACATCCCGGGCACCGAGACCTGCCTGCGCATCGGCGGCTATCTCCGCTACGACATGGGCGTCGGCGATTCCGGCACGTTCGATGGTGTCAACAACGTTGCCGATCACATGGACGGCGATAGGCACGACACTTATTACAAGAACATGCGCTTCACGCTGAGGACTTATACCGGCCAGGAAACCGAGCTCGGCACGTTGAAGACCTTCACCGAGACCCGGTTCCAGTTCGGCAACTCCTCTGGCGACTATGACGGAAGCTCAAGCACTGGCTGGCAAGCCGGCAATAACAAGGCAGATGGAACCAGCAAGACTTCGCTGAATTTCGCCTGGATCCAGCTCGGTGGCCTGCGGGTCGGCAAGGATGAAACGGTATACGACCAGTTCATCGGCTATGCCGGCAATGTCATCCAGGACACGCTCATCCCGTATGGTGTCAAGGATACCAACCTCATCAGCTACTACTTCGACGCAGGCAGCGGCTTCACGGGCGTGGTCTCGCTCGAAGAAGGCACCGCCGTCAACACGATCGACAGCTACGTTCCGCATGTTGTCGGCGGTTTGAAGTACAAGGGCGACTGGGGTGCGATCACCGGCGTCGTGGCCTATGACAGCAACTATGAGGAAGTGTCCGGCAAGGTCCGTCTGGACGTCAACGTCAGCAAGGAACTGACGCTGTTCGTCATGGGCGGCTACGGCACCAACGACAACATCAACGACTTCGGCACAGGCCGTACCCAATACAAGCCATGGGGCGGAAACTGGGCGATCTGGGGCGGCGGCACCTACAAGTTCAACGACAAGACCTCGTTCAACGCCCAGGTCTCCTATGACGACTGGAAGAACCTCGGCGTCGCGGCCAACGTTGCCTACACCATCGTCCCCGGTTACACGATCACGGCCGAAGTCGATTACCTCAATGCAGGAAAATTCGACGACTTCGACTTCAACAACTGGACCAAGGCCGACAAGAAGAGCAGCGTCGGCGGCATCGTTCGCTTCCAGCGCAATTTCTAACAGATCGACTGACCTCACCAGCCCGCCCGCAGCACATCGCTGCGGGCGGTTTTTATGCCATTGGCATGAGAGTTACCCAGGGCAAGGCCGATACCTTGATTTCGCCACCCGATCGGTGAAAAGCTCCTGAAATGGAATGGCGCGACGAGGGAATCATTCTCGGCACCCGCAAGCATGGCGAAACCAGCGCCATTCTCGAGGTGTTGACGCGAGCGCATGGCCGTCATCTCGGCCTTGTTCGCGGCGGCCGTTCGCGCAAGCAGCAGCCTGTTCTCCAGCCCGGCAACCGTGTCGACCTGTTGTGGCGAGCGCGCCTTGACGAGCACCTCGGCACGTTCCAGGCCGAAGCGATCGAGATGAACGCGGCCCGGCTGATGGACAGCGCCGTCGCCGTCTACGGCTTGCAGACCATGGCCGCGCATCTGCGCCTGCTGCCCGAGCGCGATGCGCACGAAGGTCTTTACGAAACGCTTGCCGTAATGATCGTCCATCTCGACGATGCCGAAATTGCCGGCGAACTGGTGGCGCGCTTCGAGCTTCTGGTGCTGGACGAACTCGGCTTCGGCCTCGATCTCAGTCAATGTGCCGCCACCGGCACGCGACAGGACCTGGCCTATGTCTCGCCGAAGTCGGGACGCGCGGTATCGCGCGAAGCCGGTTTGCCTTGGCGCGACAAGATGCTGACTCTGCCGGCTTTCCTGCAGCGCGGCTCCGGCCTGCGCGCCGATGCGGCAGCGGTCGAGGACGCCTTCCGGCTCACCGGCTTCTTCTTCAACCGCCATGTCTATGAGCCGCGCGGCTTCGAGCCGCCAGACGCTCGTACCGGCTTCCTCGCCGCCTTGCGCAAACATCACGCGCGCGGCAAGGCCATAGCTGGCGAGGACGCAGCCAGAGAAATCATCACATGAGCGAGGTCGAACTTTATCCTGGCCGGGTCTCACCGCTCGGCCTCGGCACCATTCCGCACGCCGACATCCTGAAATACACCGGTTTGGAATTGCTGCAGCGCATCGTCGACGGCAAGTATCCGGCGCCGCCGATTTCCTTTCAGCTGAATTTCACTCTCACCGAAGTCTCGGAAGGGCGCGCTGTCTTTCGTGGCATGCCGAGCGAGCGCCATCTCAATCCGCTGGGCAGCGTACATGGCGGCTGGGCGGCGACGCTGCTCGATTCGGCACTGGCCTGTGCCGTGCAGACGCTGCTCGAAAAGGGCGAGGCCTATACGACGGCGGAGTTCAAGGTGAATTTGACGCGTCCCATCACGCCGAGGACCGGCGAGGTGGTGTGCGAGGGCAGGGTTGTTCACAAGGGCCGCACGTTGGCGGTGTCGGAAGCGACGTTGAAGGATGCCGGCGGCAAGCTGCTGGCTTTCGGCACCGAAACATGCTCGATCTTTCCGGCCGCCAATCTGGCGGCGCGTTGACTGGCGGCGCATTGAGTTTTCCGAGCTTGGATTTTCTGGCCGCTTGGCCGCCGCATTTGAATGTCAGTACGACGGATGTCAGTGAAAACTGGCCTGGTTTGGGGGAACCGCCATGTTTGAAAGCCTGATCGGCCTTGTCGCCATCATCGCTTTGTTCGTCATCATTTCGCGCCAGCAGAGCCGCATCGGCCTTGTCGAGCGCGAGCTTGGCGCGCTGCGCAGCCTGGTCCTTTCCGGTGCCGTGCCGCCTGCGGCCCAGTCGTCCGAACAGGTGGACGACAACGCGCCCGCCGACATGGCTCCGGACGCAGCGGCTGCGACCGATATCGTTCCGCCGGAGGTAAGCGCATCAGTCACCGCCCCGGCGCCAGCCACGGACACGGAAGACTCGACCGGCGAGATCGTCTCCGGGCCGTGGACCGCTCCAGAACCGGCACCGAAGGCGGTGGATCCCGCGGAGCTTCCCGGAGCGGCGAAAGCCGCCCGCCAATCCGATGTCGAAACCGCGCTCGGCACCCGCTGGGCGGTCTGGGTCGGAGGCATCGCACTGGCGCTGGGCGGCCTGTTCCTAATCCGCTACACCATCGAAGCCGGCATTTTCGGTCCCGGCGTGCGGCTGAGCATGGCCGGCGTGCTCGGCCTTGTGCTGGTCGCCGGCGGCGAGTTCATCCGGCGCACCGGCTTCAAAGTACCGGTGCAAGGCGCTGCCGGCGCCTATATCCCGGCGATCCTGACCGCGGCCGGTGCCTTCATCCTGTTCGGCACCGTCTATGCCGCGCATGGCATTTACGGCTTCATCGGCCCGGCACTTGCTTTCATTCTGCTTGGCGTCATCGGGGTGGCGACGATCGCGGCAGCCCTTGTCCATGGCCAGGCGCTGGCCGGCATCGGCCTTGTCGGCGCCATGGTGACGCCAGTGCTGGTCGCCTCGCAGGCACCCAGTCCCTGGGCGCTGTTCGGCTATCTCGCGATCGTGCTCGCAGCGACCGGCGTCATCGCCCGCATGCGCGACTGGAAATTACTGATCGCGGCCGCCTTTTTCGGCACCGGTGTCTGGACCATCCTCTATATGACCGATGCGCCGGGGGCGAACCTCTCCGCCATCCTGTTCATCGACGCCGTCACGCTGGCTGTGCTGGCCCTTGTCTGGCTCGCTCGCCGTGGCGATGAAACCGGGCCGGCCAGGGTTTTCGACTGGCCGTCTATCGTGCCTGGCTTGTTCATCGCATTCTCGGCGCTGGGCCTGTCGGTCGACCCGGTCTTTGCAGCCGCCGGCGATGCCTTGCCGGGCGCGGTGGTGATCGCCGCAATGGTGGCTGTCGCGCTTTATCGTCCGCTGGCGCTGCCGCTCCTCTATGCCGCGGGACTGGTCATGGTGCTGATCTATCTCGGCATCATCCCGCCAACCTCGATCGCTTCCGATTTTTCGGGCGGTGCCCTGGGCGTCGACGGACTGCCGGTGGCCACGTCCAACGCGCTGACCTTGCGCATCGGCATCGTACTTGGCCTGGTTTTCATCGGCGCCGGCTTCTGGGCCGCACGCCGGTTCGCCGCCGGCACGCAGATCCGCGCGGCCTCATGGGCAGCGTGGGGCGTCATCGTCCCGCTGGTCGTCCTGCTGGCGCTCTGGTTCACTTTCGGCAATCTCGACCGTGACTTTGTCTACGCTGCCGCGGCGGCACTGCTGGTCGTCATTTTCGCCGCCGGTGGCGAGTGGATCGCGCGGGCCGAGGAGCCGCCGCTCAAGGGCGGTGTCGCGGTGTCGTTTGCCCTGGGCGGCGCGGCCATCGCCGGGCTCCTGCTCATGCATATGGCTTTCGATTCCGGCTGGACCACCATCCTGCTCGGTGCGGCGGCCATCGTGCCGGCGCTGGCCACGCGCCGGCGCGCCTATCCGGTGCTCGGCTGGATTTCGGTCGGCGCTGTGATCGCGGTGCTTGGCCGCGTCGCTTTCGACCCGACCATTGTCGGCGCCGGGTTCCTGTCGAGGACACCGGTCTTCAACTGGCTGTTGCCCGGCTACGGCGTGCCGGCGCTGGCCTTCGGCTTCGCCGCCTGGCAGCTCGCCCGCACCACGAATGGCCGGCCGCGCCTTGCCATGGAGGCGGCTGCGGCGCTGTTTGCGCTGCTCACGCTCGCCATGCTGGTGCGCCACGCCATGCACGGCGGCGTCATCGACACGGGTGCCATGACGCTCGCCGAACAGTCGATCTACACGCTGATCGCCATTGGCGCCGGCGCCATCCTGGTCGCCATCGACATGCGCTCGCCAAGCTCGGTGCTGCGCTATGGTTCGATGGCCGCCGGTGTGGCCTCGGTCGCCTTCATCGTTGTCAGGCATTTCGTCTTGCTGAACCCATTGTTCACCGACGAATCGACCGGCCGCATCCCGGTGTTCAACCTGTTGTTCCTCGCCTATCTCCTGCCGGCGATCGCCGCCGGGGGACTGGCGCTCTACACCAGGGACAAGCGGCCGAAATGGTATGCGCAGATGCTGGCTGTGGTGGCTGCCGCACTTGCCTTCGCCTATGCCACGCTCTCGGTGAGGCGTCTGTTCAAGGGCGAGTTCATCGGCTTGTGGAGCGGCCTCGGCCAGCTGGAAACCTACACCTACTCGGCGCTTTGGCTGGTCATCGGTGTGGCGCTGCTCACCGCCGGCGTCTGGCTGAAGTCGCAGGTGCTGCGAATTGCCTCGGCCGCGCTGATCGCGATCGCCGTGCTGAAAGTCTTCATCTTCGACATGTCGGAGTTGGAGGGAGTGCTCAGGGCGCTGTCCTTCATCGGCCTCGGCGCGGTGCTGATCGGCATCGGACTGTTTTATCAGCGGCTGCTGACGCGGGCGGCGAAGGAGGGATGACACGCTTGCTTCCGTGAACAGTTCTTACCGGTTCATGGACCGCCTATTCGCTATTTTCGGATGGTGCCACGCACGCGGCGTTGTACGACTGCCTCTTTGATGAGGCCCGCGATCTTGCGGACAAACGCCGGGCTGAAGGGGCCTATTGGCTTCGTCGTGACCAGATCATAAGCTTCGTCGACTTGTACGCGGTTGTACTCGTCTAGAATCAGCCACGACGGAAAATCGAGCCCACCTCTGCGGCACTCGATTTCGCTCACGGCAACATGCGTGTGGGACTGGTCGGGCTTTTGCGAAGTGAGCGGGAACAAGAAGAGTGCGGCAGGCGTTGCCGGGCGTTCTAACCACAATGCAGACGGGCCGCGCCTTGCGGCCGGACTCCTCGCCGACATCAGCCTGCCGCGCCCATAGATAGTAGTATCGAAGCAAATCGCCGGGCTTAAGCATCCGGCTTGTCGCCGGTTGTGATGGCCTCCAATCCGGACATGAGTTCATCGTGGATCTCGTCCGGCGCGTCCTCAAGCGTGTAGGCTACGGCATGAGGCGAACTGACGAGCTGCCGGTATTGGGTGGCTGACAGGATGATCAGCTTCTCCTTGCCACGTTTCGTGAGAGCGACAGGCTCGATCATTGCCGTTTCGAGAATTTCGCCGGACGCCCGGTTCATGTCTGAAAAGGTGAACTGCTTCATCGGGTGGTCCTCATACGTATTTCACCTATTGTGCATATTTTACGTATCTAAGCAATCGATTTGCCGCTGCCTTCCGGTCGGGAATAAATCGGCACCAGCCAGCGTTATCTCATTGCTTGGGTGACCGGAGCGGCGGACCGCTTCGCGCTGGCCGCTTGCGCCGCGCCCGGAAGGCGCGTTCAATCGGATCAACAAGGGCGACCTCGAAAACCAGCGGTCATGGACGAAAAGAAGGCAGCAATCCTTGGCGAAATACCGCGCCTGCGCCGCTACGCACGCTCGCTTTTGCGCGACCGCGACGCTGCCGACGATCTCG
>NZ_JAMYSF010000012.1:0-177610 GCF_040321775.1 Mesorhizobium sp. M0243
TCTCAAAACACGAACAGGATGGAAACGAATCTCCATCCTGTTCGATAGGTCTTACCAGATCCTCATCCAGCCCAACTTAAGTGAACTGCATTACGAGCAACGCCCGGCCTTTTGCTTAGAATTTTCAGTTGCTTAGAACTTGATCTTGATACCGCCGGAAATTGCCGTGACCAGATCGTTGCCGAAGTCATAGCTGTCATCGGTGCCCGCGATATAGCCGTTCTCGCCAGCCAACTCCCCTGAATGGCCGCTGGTCAGCACACCGACCGCACCTGCCAGACGAACCTCGATATTCGGCCTGGGCGTATAGGCAACGCCACCACCCAGCGTCCAGGTATCGGTCTGTGCACCATAGCCATGCGACGTGCCACGATCCCAGGAAAGCTGCCCAGCGGCACTCCACTGATCATTGAACTTGTGACCGATACCGCCCGTGACAGTCCAGCCATCACGATACATCAGGTCGAGTGAAGTTAGTTGGCCCAGACCATTCGTGACGCAGAATGAGGAGGGTGTACCCTGGGCACAGATCGGAACGCTTTGCAGGACGCTCCAATTGACCCACTTGATCGAACCGAAAGCGAGCCAGCCAGGTGCGATGCCCGACTGCAGTTTCAATTCGAGCGAATCCGGCATTGACTCCGTCGCACCATAAATCGGTACAGAGACGACGCCGCCGATGTTCAGAGTACCAGAGATATTGTCGAGCTTCACTTGCGAATTGTAGACAAGGCTGGCGCGCAGCGCGATATCTGGAATTTCATAAGCGACGCCCGCACGCCAGCCCCAGCCATCGGCCTCCAGATCGACACGACCGACCATCGTGCCGAAGCCAATATCTGTGTAGTTCTCCTTGAAGCCATAGATCTTCTGGTAGAAAACACCGCCTATGAACCGAAGCTGGCCTTTGCCGGCGTCCATCTTGTAGGAGCAGGTAGCCGCGTAGTTGTCGCTCTTGATGTCGGTTTCGATATTCGAAAACGCGCCGTTCCACGCATTTCCCGGCGCGGTATGTGCACCCCAGGGCTGCGAATAATCGACCATGCAATCCACGCCTTGCACGACCTGGACCTTGGCTCCAATGCGTGGAACCCAATAGCCCTCGGCTCCGTCGGCCGAGGTGCCCAAACCGAGATCGGCTCCGCCCGGGCCGCGCGCATTCTTGTACTTGCGGTCCGGCATCACATAGGTCGCTTCCGCTTCGGTCGCGAACGGAGCCGGATCAAACAACAGGTCGATATCGTAGCCAGCACGCTCCAGGCCGCCGGCATGTGCCGGGTTCATCGCCGTCCCGATCAAAGCCAGCGAAAAGCAGCCCGCCCCAAGCAGCGCTTTCAGTCGCAGAATAGTCATGAAATGTCCTCCCCGAATTCGAGTGCATCAAGCTAGAACCAATTCGGGTTAACGGTGCAACAACGAATTCAAGAGCGTACATGTACACATTCGCCAGGCGCATTTTCGAGGAAATGCAACCGGATGCGGCAAGGCCGAAAACGGTCCGTGATGGCGGATCTGCTTCCAAAAAACAGAGGAAACCCATCCAAAAAGGTTCGAAAACAGCGTTTTTTGCGGTCCGGGAGCCCCATTGTTACATTATGGCAACAATGGGGCTAAAACTTCCGTTTACGTCAAAATTAACGCAACGGCATGCTGATTTTCGAGGCGGAAAACCAGCAGTTTAGAGAGGGCTAAAGTCTCGCGAATCTATCCTTAGCCGGCGTCGCGAACCCTGGCCAACGCGACTGACAGCTTGCCCTGCGCATCGCGGTATTCGGCGAGCTTTTCACGCTCGGCATCGACGATCTCGGCCGGCGCGCTGGCGACGAACCTTTCGTTCGACAGTTTCTTGTGCAGGCGCGCGATCTCCTCGGTCACCTTGGCCAGTTCCTTCTGCAGCCGTGCCGCCTCGGCGGCGAGGTCGATCAGGCTGCCAAGCGGCAGGCAGACCGTCGCCTCATTGAGCACGATCTGCGCCGAGCCCTTGGGCGCGACATCGGCAAGCGAGATGTCGCCGACCCGCGCCAGCCGCTTGATCGCCGAATCCTCGCGAACGAGGCGCTCGCGTGTCACATTATTGGCGCCGACCACGACGAGCGGTGCAATGGCTGCCGGCGGCACGTTCATCTCCGAACGCACGGAGCGAATGCCGGAGACGAGTTCGACCAGCCAATTGATGTCCGCTGCGGCCTCGGCGTCTTCGAAATCCGGTGACGGCCATGCCGCATGACACAGCAGCGAGAGGCGTTGCTTGCCTTCGCCAGCGGTCTGCGCCCACAGTTCCTCGGTCATGAACGGCATCATCGGGTGCAGCAGCTTGTAGATCTCGTCGAGTACGAAGGCGACGCAGGCGCGGCTTTCGGCCTTGGCCGCCTCGTCGGCGCCCATGAACACCGGCTTCAGCAATTCCAGATACCAGTCGCAGAACAGGTTCCAGACGAAGCGGTAGGCGGCACCCGCCGCCTCGTTGAAGCGGTATGAGGTGATGCCGTCCGTGATTTCGCGCGCCGCGCGCGTCAGTTCGGTCAGGATCCAGCGGTTGACCGCCAGCTTCGCGTCATTCAGCCAGAACTCGTCATTGCGCGCGACCTCGTTCATTTCGGCGAAGCGCGTGGCGTTCCACAGCTTGGTGCCGAAATTGCGATAGCCGGCGATGCGCGCCGGGTCGAGCTTCACGTCGCGGCCTTGCGCCGCCATCACCGTCAGGGTGAAGCGCAGCGCATCGGCCCCGTATTCGTCGATCAGGTCGAGGGGGTCGACGACGTTGCCTTTCGACTTCGACATCTTCTGCCCGTTCTTGTCGCGCACCAACGCGTGCATGTAGACGGTGTGGAACGGCTCCTCGTCCATGAAGTGCAGGCCCATCATCATCATACGGGCAACCCAGAAGAAGATGAGGTCGAAGCCGGTCACCAGCACGTCGGTCTGGTAGTAGGTCTTCAGCTCCGGCGTCTCATCAGGCCATCCCAATGTCGAGAACGGCCACAGCGCCGACGAAAACCAGGTGTCGAGTACATCCTCGTCGCGGGTCAGGATCTCGCCCGGCTGGAAATTCTCCAACTTGTCCTCGACCCAGCCCTTCCAGGGTCCTTCCAGAGCCAGGTAGTATTCGATCGCGGCGCCGAGCGCCTCTTCCTCGGTCTTCTCGACGAAGACGCGCCCATCCGGCCCGTACCATGCCGGGATCTGATGACCCCACCACAGTTGGCGTGAGATGCACCAGGGTTCGATATTTTCCATCCACTGGAAATAAGTCTTTTCCCAATTCCCGGGTATGATCTTGGTGCGCCCCTCGCGCACCGAAGCGATCGCTGGCTTGGCCAGTTCCGCCGCATTGGCATACCATTGCTCGGTCAGGAACGGCTCGATCGGCACGCCCCCGCGATCGCCTTGCGGGACGGCGTGGCGATGCGGCTCGACCTTTTCGAGGAAGCCGCCCTCTTCCATCAGCTCGACGATCTTCTTGCGCGCGACGAAGCGGTCGAGGCCGTCGAGTTCGTCCCAGACAATTTGGCGCTCCGGCGTCACCTCGAGGCCGGCAAGGAAATCCTCATTATCCCTGAGACTTACCGCCGCCTCCGTGGTCAGGATGCTGATCGCCGGCAGCTTGTGGCGCTTGCCGACCTCGAAGTCATTGAAATCGTGCGCGGGCGTGATCTTGACCGCGCCCGAACCCTTTTCCGGATCGGAGTACTCGTCCGCCACCACAGGAATCCTGCGACCGACGATCGGCAGGACGATGTTCTTGCCGACCAGATGCCGGAAGCGCTCGTCGTCAGGGTGCACGGCGACGGCCGTATCGCCCAGCATCGTCTCCGGGCGCGTCGTCGCCACGGTGATGAAGGTTGTTGGGTTTTCCGGGTCGAAGACCTGGCCCTCTACGGGGTAGCGGAAGTGCCAGAGATTGCCGTTGACCTCCTGCTGCTCGACCTCGAGATCGGAGATCGCGGTGAGCAGCTTGGGATCCCAGTTCACAAGGCGCTTATCCTTGTAGATCAGCCCTTCCTTGTAGAGCGTGACGAACACTTCGAGCACGGCCTTGGACAGGCCTTCGTCCATGGTGAAGCGTTCGCGTGACCAATCGGCCGAGGCGCCGAGCCGCTTTAACTGGTTGAAGATCGCGCCGCCGGATTCGGCCTTCCACTCCCACACTTTCTCGATGAACTGCTCGCGGGTCAGGTCGCGGCGATGGATCTGCTTTTCCATCAGCTGCCGCTCGACCACCATCTGCGTGGCGATACCGGCATGGTCCATGCCCGGCTGCCACAGGACATTCTTGCCGCGCATGCGCTCGAAGCGCACCAGTATATCCTGCAGCGTGTTGTTGAGCGCGTGTCCCATATGCAGCGAGCCGGTGACGTTCGGCGGCGGGATGACGATGGTGAAGGCTTCCGCCCCCTCCTCGGCCCCGGCACCGGCGCGAAACGCGTCGGCCTCTTCCCAGACTTTGGCGATCTTCGGCTCGACGGTTTTGGCGTCGTAGGTCTTTTCAAGCATGGGAAAATGGTCCGCGCTGTCGGGAGTTTTGCTGGTCCGCTGTAAATCGGAAGGCTTTGACCAAGTCAACCGCAAGGGCTGTCTCGGACCCTCACAACCAGATAGGCGCGGCCTTGGTCATTTCAACGGAAAGCGATCCGTCGTCCTGCCAACAAGCTGACCTCACCAAAGGAAACGGCGCCACGAGGGCGCCGCTTCCTTTGGTGATCGGCATGGGGAACTACTGCGCCCCGCGCGCCACGCGCTCGATCTCCTCGCGCACCAGCCTTTCGACCAGTGTCGGCAGATTGTTGTCGAGCCAATCCTGCAGCATCGGCCGCAGCATCTCTTCGGCCATTTCGTCGAATGTCTTCTTGCTGCGGCTGGCAAACGCGTCGGAAAGCTCGCCAAAGGCAGCCGCGACCTGCCGGCCGGTGTGCTCGGAAACGATCGCCGGACGCGGCGCGTCGCTGGCCGCCACCGGTCGCACCACGCTTGCATCCGGACGAGACGGCTCGACGGCTGCTTTCGCGGTCGGTTCGTCACTTGGAGTCTCCACGGACGGCTGGGCAGCGGTCTTGGGGGCTTCGCTCCGGTCCGACACCGCCCTCGCCTGCTCACCGACCGCGGCGATCTCGCGACGCCAATCGGCGATGGAAGCGTCGGCGACAGGACGCGATCCCGGCGCTTCAACCGTGATTGGCTCGGCGGCGACGCGGGCGCTGACCTCGGCAAGTGTCATCGATGGCTTTGCCGGGCCGGGATCGGGGCGCACCGGCGTTTCCATGCGTGCGGCCACCGGCTCGGCCGCCGGCAACTGTGCCTGGACTTCCGCCAGCGTGACCGGCTTCCTGCCGTCGGGGGCGGCATGCAGGTCGGCACGGAATGCTTCCACGTCGGGGGCTGCATAGGCGCTCGACGCGCGCTCCAGATCCTGGCTCAACTCATCGGCGTCGCCCGGCTGCTTGCGGCCGCCGTCGCTGTCCTCGATGATCCGCCTGATGGAAGCCAGTATCTCTTCCATGGAAGGTTCGCGCTGTGCGCTGCTTGCCGTTGCCATCGTCACATCCGCCGCCCTTGTGACCCCTGTTGGGTTTTCCGATCCGGCAGAGCCGGATCGAATCATGGCGACAGCGTAACCGACGGATCGCCGCACGAGAATCCCCAATCTGGGGACTTGTGGGATTTCAACAGATTAGCGCGATCTGAACCCGAGAGCGCAGTACGAAAGATCCTGCTCAAACGAGGAGCACGGCCAGTCCTGGCCGAACGCTTCAGCGGCCGTCCGGCGTGCGCAGGCCGTACCACTTGTCCTTGACCGCGTTGTAATGCTCTTCAGGCTTGTATTTCGCTACCTGCAAGCCAAGGCGGTCGACGGACAGACGGCCGGTCGCCTGCAGGATGGCGTAGCTCGCCACCACCACATCATGTTCGTAACCGGCCTGGTTGATCTGGGCGGTGATGACCGTCGCCTGCGCGTTGAGGACGTCGAGCGTGGTGCGCTGGCCGACATTGCGCTCTTCGATGACACCGTTCAGTGCCAGCTTCGCGGCCTCGATCACCTGCCTGTTGGCCGTCAGCTGCTGCTGCGCGGCGGTGTACTCGGTCCAGGCGGCGGTGACGGCCTGGCGCACCTGGTCGCGGCTGACGTCGACCTGGATGCGGGCCTGGCTGAGCGATTCCTTGTCCTGGCGCACGATCGCCGAGGTGCGGCCACCCGAATAGATCGGGATGGTCAGCGTTGCCCCGACACTGGCCGAATTGGTCGTGCCATCCTGCGAACCGACGCCCGGCAAAGGCGAGGTATTGCGATAGGCGCTCGAAACGCCGGCGGAAGCCGACAGCTGCGGCAACAGCGCGCCTTCGGCCGACTTCACCGAAAACGCGGCCGCGTCGACCAGATGCTGCGTGGCAAGGATGGCCGGATGCTCGTTCGAGGCCACCCCGACGGCGGCGGCGAGGCTCGACGGCAACAGCTTTGCCACCGGCGAAGCGCCCTTGAGCTTGCCCGGCTCGTCGCCGACGATCTGGCGGTAGATCGCCGCACTTGCCAGCGCCTGCGCCCGGGCGGCACTCAGCGATGCCACGGCGGCGGCCCGCGAAGCATCGGCCTGGGCGACATCGGTGCGCGTGCCTTCGCCAACTTCGAAACGCGAACGCGCCGCGCGCGCCGTTTCGGTAAGGAACTGAAGGTTCTGCTCAGTCAGCACGGCGACCTGCCGGTCGCGAATCACGTTCATATAGGCTTGGGCCGCGCTGAACAGGATACCCTCTTCGGTGTTGCGCAGGCTTTCGACGGAAGCGCGGACCTGCGCTTCGGCGGCAGCGACATTGTTCCTGGTCTGAAAGCCATCGAACAGCATCTGGTTTATCTGGACGCCAAAATTTCCGGTGGTCAGCCTCACGCTTGAATTGGTGCCATTGAGATGGCTGCTCGAATAATCAATATCCGCCGAGCCGGTGACAATCGGGCGGTAGCCCGACTTGGCGATGGCGACACCCTCGTCGGTGACACGAACGCCGGCGCGGGATGCATTCAGCGAAGAATTGTACTGATAGGCCTTTGCAAGCGCGCCGGAGATGCTTTCGGCTGAAGCCGCCAGTGGGGACAGCATGGTCGCCGAAACGAGGACGGCGGTGAAAAGTGACTTGCGTAAAGACGGCACGGTTAAACCCTCATTCGTTTTCCATGGGAACCGCGCCGCGCCTGCTTCTCTCATAGATCAGCCGGCGCCGCGTGTTCGATGTTCCCTGCTGCTCACCCCAAAGTGCCCCCAGTCTGGGATCCGCAGCGATCGTTCAAATGCAAGCGACCATGACACAGCCTCTCCTGCAAGGCCAAATCATTCAGAATTCGAAAGCACGAATGCGTTCAAACCCCGGTAGTGGCTTAATTGCCGCATTAAATGCACGTCTTCCGGTTACAACCCCCCCGGCCTTGAAAAAGAGACGGGCCACGCCGGAATTGCCCTGCCCTTCGACGGCGACAAGGCGGCCGCCTTCGGCGAGTTGGTCCAGCAGCGCCACCGGCACTTCCGCGACGCTGCCACCGACGAAGATGACGTTATAAGGCGCCTTAGCGGCATGCCCCTGCGGCAACGCGCCCTGGACGACGGTCACATTGCCGCAGCCCAGCGACGAAAGCGTCGATCTGGCGGTTTCCGCCAGCGCCGAATCACTTTCGAGCGCCACCACGGACCTGGCCAGTCGCGACAGGATGGCCGAGGCGTAGCCGGTTCCGCAACCGACATCGAGCGCCGAATCGGTCGGGTTGATCTCCGCCAGCTGGATAAGCTTGGCCAACGGCGATGCTTCCATCAGGTAGCGCGCGCCGTCCGCGCCGGCGGCAATGCGGATGTCCTCGTCGATATAGGCCAGATCGCGCTGGGCGGCGCCGACAAACATCTCTCTTGGGACGACAAGCATTGCATCGAGCAGCGGCGCGCTGGTCACATCGGTGGTGCGGACCTGGCCGTCGACCATCTTGACGCGTAGTTCGGAGAAATCAGCGCTCATGTCCCAACCAATCCGCTTGCCGCGCCAGAACCGCGGTCCATTGTGTCAGGAACTTCAGGCCCCTGCGCTGCCGCGCGGGGGCCCGGGCATTGGAGGCCTCGCCCGGAATCGAACCGGGGTGCAAGGATTTGCAGTCCTCTGCGTAACCACTCCGCCACGAGGCCTCATTGCTCCCGGCGTTCCACCCGGTTCCAATAGGTTGCGGCGAAAATGACGTCAAGCGGCCACCGTGCATTCCGAACGGTTTCCTCGCGTCAGTCCGGACGGCACCCGGCAAATCGTCGGATCGGGCCTGACCGCTCCATTAGCGGACAATTAAGCATAGCCTGCCCGGAGAAGAAACTCATCGGCGGCCGTGCGTTGGACATGGCAGGAGGAAGAGCCATGCACCGGACAGTGGCAGCAAATACAAGTGCCTCGTCCGGCCTGTCCCTGCCACAATGCGGAGAGCCTCTGCATTACGCAATCGACCGTCTGTCCATCGAAGGTGCGGACAGCCTGTCGCCGCATGACAGGGCAAGGCTTGCCTCGGCCGCGGCGATTCTCAAGCAGATCCGTGAGGCGCTGGAAGAGCACGCCGCCCGCTGAACACCCGCCTTGCGCTATCGGCGGTCAATCGGGCCGGCGACGCCGTTCCCACCAGACGACAAAGCGACGCCGGTGACGGCGAACCATGGCGAATTCATAGGACAGCACCAGCAATCCGAGCGGAACCATCCAGAAGCCGAGGATCGGCAGGAAACCGAGGACGCCGCCAACGGTCAGCAGGATGCCGATCGTGATTCTGAGCCCGCGCGAGCGCGGCATTTTGAACTCGCGCCCGAAAACGGAGATTTTCCGCGCCGGCATCTGGTTGTCTTGTGCTGTCATCGTCTCGAAAGATTGACCCGTTTGATTGTTCGCAAGCATGCTTGAACCAAAGCAGCCGCCGCGCTTTCGGTTCCATATCCCCGCCAAGACGGCTAATATGAGGGCTTCCTTCGACGATTGCGAGAAACGCCTGCGCGAAAAAGCCTCGGAAAAATGTGAAAAGCTTCTTTGCAAAGCCGAAAAGGGCAGCTATAGGCTGCGCCACTCACATAAGAGCATCCGTTCCCCGGTAGCTCAGTGGTAGAGCAACCGGCTGTTAACCGGTTGGTCGCTGGTTCGAATCCGGCCCGGGGAGCCAATCTTTTCAAAGCCTTGAGACGGTCAGGTCGCCCATAGGGGCTGATCTATGGCATGTCTGCAAAATCGCGGTCAGCAGGTTGATTCTCAACTTGACCTGGCCCCGCTGTCCAGCGCCGTCGATGACGCCGCGGCATCGGGACGGTTCGCGGGAGCAGGCATAAGGCCTTGCTTCGATCTCGGCGATCTCATCTCTTGTCGCCGTTCGGGTTGGGTGCCGGTGCCTCTCGCACATCTCGCGGTGGCGGGTCGACATGCTTAAGCTCTGGCGGGACTTCTTTGTCCCGGCGTTGCACAGGTATCTTCTCCGGTGCGGGCTTCGATGGTGGCTCTTTGATCTTGCTCGGCATAATCGAGTTAACCGCCCTGCCGGTCTCTTGTTCCGTAGCGAGCAGAAAACCTGAATGCGTGGGGAACCGGGAACATCGAAGAGCGTTTTCTCGCATGCTGAAGAAGATCGCCCTCGCCGCCGTGCTGGTCCAGGTTGCCGCGTTTTCGGCTCTCATCACCCAGACGGTCCTCTTCGCGTCCACGGCCACACAGGCCGCCGACGCGAAGCCCGGCGACGCAGTCGCCGTCACCATTGAGAACGAACGGGACAAGGCGGCGCAACCTATTGTTGCCGGCCAATGTCCAACGCGGCTTGTGGCGAGCAAGGTCTTCACGAGGAACGTAATTACGGCGCAACAATAGCTCGCCATCGATGCCGGCCATCCGTCGATCCCCCCAATTTAAGTCAGGGCAATGTGCTTGAAAGCACAATGATTCCTGTTACTTGCGACGTAGGGCGAGTGCGTTTGGGTTGGGCAAGAATTAGTATGATTTCATCGAATATGGAATGCCCGCGCTGTCATGGCAGCGGCAGGGTTTTCGACTGCTCCAAGTGGTATGCGTCAAACGGGCACTGCTGCCCGCAGGGAACCCATCGGGGTGGCTGCCCTGGAAAGACGGGCGCCTGCGCGGAATGCGACGGCCTGGGGACGATGGCGGAGCCTCCGCTGAGAGCCGTGGCGTAATCTGCGAGAGCCGCGCATGCCGCTGATGACGGCGCGGAGGCGCCCGAACGAGCATATTTTACTCTGTTGGTGTTTCTACGGGTGGTGCGGCCAGAACCGTGATGTCCATCCTGGCGATCTTGGATGCCGCGCGGCCTTGCGCGCCAGCATCCATATCGCCGCCTGCGGCAACCATGATTTTGGCCAGATGTCCCACGGCGTCCGCGCTGCGGCCCGGCGAAAATCCTTCCCCGGTTTGCGGCTTCCCCACTGCCGTTTGTTTTTCCGGGACATGCGGATGTTGACTTACGATAGCGGAAACCATTGAACCTCCTGTGGCGACGCTTCGAACATTATATTAGCATTGACTGTTGCGAGGCTGACCTAGCCAGTCGCCAAAAACCGCACCAGGGAGTTCGAACAAAAGATCGAGCCGCCCCGCTACAAGGTGAACTGGTAGGGCAGCTCACCTTGCAGCGATGTGAAAACGACGATGCAGGCCCAGCCGTCCTGGTAGCGCCGCCCCTTTTATCAAGGCTAAGCGGTAATCCCACCGCGACCTGACCTTGTGTCCATCCAAGGGAACTGAGCAAGCGGGTCCTGCAGGATCTTGACGGATCTTGCGAAGCCGGCGACGGCATCGCGCGCCACCGTCAGCGGAACCTGGCCGTCGTAAGCACGCTGGCAGGCTCGAAAGGCCGTTTCGAAAATCGGACCCCGCCTTTCCCTTGGCCACTCGTCAAAGAAGTCAAAGGCGTCGTCGAGGCACCCTATTTCTTGAATGAACTCGCCATTCTTGACCAGGACCGGTTGGTCGAACGTCCTGTCACTCATGTAATCCTCCATTCGGCACGGTGGGTTGTTGCTGGTTCGGGTCATCATGCGATTGCATGCTCCGGCTCGGCCAACATGCCGCCACCTCCACGCCCAGGCGGTACCGTTGCAATGGCCGGGATTGGCGGCGGATCATCGTCGTCATCTCGCCAGGGGTGCCGCATCCAACCGAGGCGGCTCTTCCTGCGGCGCCGGTCGAAAGACGGGCTGACGGTGCCCGGCATCTTTGAAATACGCGGTTCCCGCCCGGATTCGTCCAGGAGGTGGAGGGCGCGAAGTATGTCGCTGACTTCCACGATGGCGCCGTTGTCCAATTGCCGCAACGCGGGATTGTCAGGAACCGCATGAACGTCGGAAGCCCAGAAAGCGAGCAAAGCCCGCTTTGCGCCGATTGTCATCGTCTCCTCGTTCAGGACGTCATCTGGCGTCCGCAACTCAGCGGATTCCGCGGCAAGATTTTTCGGTTCGGGTTGGTAAAAACTGTAAGCTTCGGTTCTCATCTCCATTCTCCGCGAGCTGTGCCTCCCGGCCGAACCGGGAGGCGGACCGTAGATCTAGGTTCCAGGGAATCAGGCGACCTCGCGCTGAGGCTCCGCATCGGAATCGATCAACTGCTTCTTGCCGGGTTGCTCGAGCGAAACCGCCTTGGCTTCGGACCCTATCTCAATGCGCCGAGGCTTGAGTTCCTTGGGCACTTCGCGGATCAGGTCCACCGACAGCAAGCCATTCTCGAGGTTGGCCGCCTTGACCTTTACGTGATCGGCAAGTTTGAACACCTGCTTGAAGTTGCTCGTCGCCAAGCCGCGATGAAGGACCTCCCGATTTTCCTGGTCGGGTTTCCTTTGGCCGATGACAGACAATTCGGGGCCGTTCTGTATGAGTTCGACTTCATCGAGAGCGAAGCCGGCGATAGCCATCGTAATGCGATAGTCGTTCTCGCCAATCTTCTCGATATTGTAGGGAGGCCAGTCGGAGCGCCCGCTTTTCTCGAGCATATCGAAGAGACGGTCGAAGCCGACCGTTGTGCGGTAAAGAGGGGTATAATCAAAGCTTCTCATAGCCATATCCTCCGTGAAGCAACATGGGTTACGAGGCTGTCGCAGCGCCGCTGCGACGCCAATATGTCGAGCCGAAGCCTCGACGGAAAACGATCTGGTAATCGTGTTTTTTTCCGTCAAGAGGGGCGTAAAAAATTTTCTGGCCGGCAGGCAGATCCAGCGAGCCATGCTCTTCGGCGGGGAATTCCGCCACACCGTACGAGGTCCGCTGAAGCGGGTGCCCAAGGCGCTGCCTTGCGTGCTGGCGGTCACTGCGCGATGTTGGCGGCGGGGTGGAGCGAATCATGCGAAAAATTTTGATGTCCGGACTGCTGCTCGCGGTGGCCTTTTCCGCGAACCCGGCCCACGCGCTGGACAGCAGCGGCACGCCTGTCGTCGTGACCCCTCTTGCGTCGCGCACGACGACCGCGTCCGGCCAGCCGATCACGCTGCCGCAGAAGAACGTGCAGGTGCTGGTCTCGAGCTACGACATCGCGTCGGGCGCGACCTTGCCGGTCCACAGGCACCCCTTTCCGCGCTACGCCTATGTCCAGGCCGGCACGCTGAAGGTCACCAATGTCGAGACCGGCATCAGCAACACCTACAAGGCTGGCGATTTCATCATCGAAATGATCGGCCAGTGGCATCAGGCCACCAATATCGGTGATGTCGAGGTGAAGCTTCTGGTGATCGATCAGGTCGAGCAAGGCGCCAAGAATACGGAATTGCGCCAATAACCGCGAAGTCTGTGCCCGAAGGCGGAAGGCTGTTCGCGCTTTCGCAGCAGCCGGCCCGGTGCTAGGGCTGGCCGGGAAATCATGGACTGGATCGCCCCTTGACCAAAGCTCTCCGCCTGCCGCTGATCGAAATCTGTGTCGAAGGCATTGACGGCCTGCTCGCGGCGCAAGCCGCTGGCGCCGACCGGGTCGAATTATGCGCCAGCCTCATCGAAGGCGGCATCACGCCGAGCCTCGGCACGGTCCGCGCCGCCATCGAGCAGGCAAGCGTGCCGTTTCACGTCATGGTGCGGCCGCGCGGCGGCGATTTTCTCTACAGTGAGACCGAATACGCCTCGATGCTGGCCGATGTCTCGGCACTGCGCGAACTCGGCGTGCCCGGCGTGGTGTTTGGCTGCCTGAACGCCGATGGCACCATGGATGAGGCGCGCATGAGCGAACTGACACAAGCCGCTGGCCCCTTGAACGTCACCTGCCATCGCGCCTTCGACATGACGCGCGATCCGGCCGAGGCGCTCGAATCGCTGATCCGCAGCAAGGTCGGCCGCGTGCTGACCAGCGGCCAGCGTGACACTGCCGTCGAAGGCTTGCCGCTGTTGGCGGATCTGGTGCGGCAGGCCGGTGACCGCATCGTCATTCTCGGCTGCGGCGGCCTGGATTTGCACAACATTGCCGAAGTGCGCAGCAAGACCGGCCTGTCCGAAATGCATTTTGCCGCCCTCAAGGATGTGCCGAGTGCCATGGACTACCGCAATCCCCATGTCGGCATGGGTGGCTCCGATCTCGATCGCGAGTATCGTAACACGCTCACCGACACACCACTGGTGGCGGCAACGATCGCGGCGGCGAAGGCATGACCTCGACCCCTGTCCCGATAGCCCGTGTAGCGGCCGCAGACGAAGCGGCGATCCTGGCGCTCAACAACGAGCATGCCGCCGAACTGTCGTGGCTGGAGGCTGAGCGGCTGTCCTTCCTGCTTGGCGAAGCATTCTATGCGCGCCGCATCGGCAATCTCGAAGCCTTCATCATGACCTTCGACCAGGACGCCCGCTACGACAGCCCGAATTTCCTGTGGTTCCGCGAGCGCTATGAGCGGTTCGTCTATGTCGACCGCGTCGTCGTGGCGGCGCATGCGCGCGGCCGCGGCCATGCCCGCCGCCTCTATCAGGATCTGTTCGGCCATGTTGAGCGCGCCGGCTACAATCTGGTCACCTGCGAAGTCAACACCGACCCGCCGAACCCCGCCTCGGATGCCTTTCACGCCGCCCTTGGCTTCACTGAGGCCGGCGACGCCGTCATCCATGGCGGCAAGAAAGCGGTCCGCTATTACATCAGACGAACCTCCGTCTGAGGCCAGGCGGATCGAACTGAAGACAGGGCTACTGGAACAAGGCTGTCGCACTCACCAGCGTCATCCAGAACCCCCAGACCAACGGGATGCCGACCAGCAGCCAGGCCAGCGTCAGTTTGATCGAATTGCCGTTGTCTTGCGCCATGGTCGGTCTCCTCAGAGCATGATCCCGAAATTGGGCTCCGGTTTCGGAAAAGATCATGCTCAAACAATACGATAGAGCCCATCCCGATTCTATCGGGATGGAACTGGCTCTAAGCCACCGCTGGTTCGGTCTTCATGTGGAAGCGCGCATTGATCGGCCGCATCATCAGGTTGAGCAGGAGGCCGATGACCAGCAGGCCGGCCATGATGTACATGGTGACCGTGTAGGCGTCGGCCTTCGCCACGCCGCTGTCGATCTGGTACTGCCTGATATAATTCACCAGCACCGGGCCAAGCACGCCCGCCACCGACCACGCGGTCAGCAATCGGCCGTGGATGGCGCCGACGTAACGCACGCCGAAGACGTCGCGCAGGTAGGCGGGAATGGTGGCGAAGCCGCCGCCATACATGCTGAGGATGATCCCGTAGAACAGCACGAACAGGAAGACGCTGCCGGTCTGGCCGGTCCAAGGCACCGCCGCATAGAGGACGACGCCCAGCGCGAAGAAGATGGCATAGGTTGTCTTGCGGCCGATATAATCGCTGGTCGAGGCCCAGAAGAAGCGGCCGAGCATGTTAAAGATCGACAACAGGCCGACGAAACCGGCGGCAGCGGCCGGCGAGATGCGTCCCGGGAACATCTCCTGGCTCATGGCCGAGGCTTGCCCGAGCACGCCGATGCCTGCCGTCACGTTGAGGCACAGCACACCCCATAGCAGCCAGAACTGCGGCGTCTTCAACGCATCGTCGAGATGGACATTGGACGTCGTCACCATCGCATTCTGTGCCGCTGGCGGCGCCCATCCGGCGGGCCGCCAGCCCTCCGGCGGCACCCTGACGATAACAGCCCCAATCAGCATGAAGACGAAATAGACGATGCCCAGCACGAGGAAGGTTTCAGCGACGCCGATATGCTCAGGCGTCGAAAACAGCTTCATCAGATAAACCGACAGCGGCGAGGCGATGAAGGCGCCGCCGCCGAAGCCCATGATCGCCATGCCGGTTGCCATGCCCGGCCGGTCCGGAAACCAGGTGATCAGCGTCTTGACCGGCGAGATGTAGCCGAGGCCGAGACCGATGCCGCCCAGCACGCCGTAGCCGAGATAGATGATCCACAACTGGTGCAGATAGACGCCGAGCGCCGAGACAATGAAGCCGCCACCGAAACAGCAGGCAGAAGCGACCATGGCTTTGCGCGGCCCGACACGATCCAGCCAGCCGCCGCCGAACGCCGCCGCAATGCCCAGGAACAGGATCGCGATCGAGAAAATCCAGCCAAGGCCGGTCAGCTTCCAGTCGTCGGGCGCCGAGTCGGTGATGCCGACCAACTTCGACATCGGCAGGTTGAAAACGCTGAACGCATAGGCCTGGCCGATGCAAAGGTGTATGCAGAGCGCCGCTGGCGGCACCATCCACCTGCTGAAGCCAGGTTCGGCGACGGTGCGTGAGCGGTCGAGCCAGCCGCCCGCCCTCTCCCCGGTCGTGTCCATTCCATCCTCCCAGATGCGTCTTCGAACCATCTTCTCAGATGTGTCCTGCGAACAAACTAGGAGGGTGAGCCGGTGAGGCAATAAGGAATGCCCGTCATAAGACCAATGTCTAATGAGACTGGCCTATATCGAAAGCAGGTCATTACTTTCCAAAAAATTATATTAGAGATAATTAATTGATTGTCTGCTTATGAAGCGCGATCCACTCCACCTGCACTCGCGATCATCTGGCCGGGCACGACGGCATTCACCAGTTGCGGTTGAGCCATTCGCGCGCCGGGCGCTCGATGAGGTAGTAGCTGCAGAGCGCGCAGGCAAAAACGCCGGCCAGCATCGGGATCGGCGCGCTGCCTTGTTCATAGACGAATTTGTAGAACGGCTGCTGCCACAGATAGAGCGAGTACGACCACAGGCCCAGCGTCGCCATCGGCCAGGAGGACAGCAATCCGGAAAAATACCGTGGGCTGAAATCGAGTGCGTTGACGGCCAGCGCCAGCAGCGGCACCGCGAAGAGATAGTGGATCGGCGTCGGCACCTGATCCAGGAACAGGACAACGGCACAGAACGTTGCCACCAGGGCCACATGCTTGCCTCTCAAAAACGCAGGCAGCCTGCCATCGGCCTTGAGCAGGCAGATCGAAGCCGACAGCAGGATCGACGCGATGTGCACGTCGGTGCGCCAATAAGTGGTTTCGTAGTCCATCCCGAAGACCCAGTACGAAACCGCGCCATTGGCCATGGCCAGCAAGGCCAGCGCCAGGAGCAGCACGACCACGCGAGAGCGACTTGAGACGATGACGCTGATCAGCGCCAGGAAGATGTAGGCGTGCTCCTCGATGCAGAGCGACCAGATATGGTCGAGCGCCCCTGCCCGCGTCAGGAGAATGCCGGCATAGTTGTAGGTGAATGTCAGCGCCGTCAGCGCCGCCTTCCATTTGAAGGCGATGAACGTGCCGGCCAGCGCGATCATCGCGACGACTACGAAGACCAGAAGAGCTGGATAGATGCGGGAGAAGCGGCGTTTGAAGAATTTTTTCAGCGGGTAGCGTTCGATGAACAGGATCTCGCCCATCAGCCGGCCGCTGAGCACGAAGAAGAATTCGACGCCCAGCACGCCAAGATTGATTCCCGGAACCGGAAAGAAATGGCCGATCAGCACCAGCGCGATCGAAAGGCCGCGCCAGCCGTCGAGATAGGCCAGTCTTGTTCTGGTTGATCTGTCGGCGGCGGATCGGGACGGAACGACATGCGTCGCGGAAATGTCGGTCATGCCGATCCTCTCGCAATAGGTATGCGAAGGGTACGACGGTACATTTCGAACCCAGCTCGCATTCCCGCCCAAATCCATATTGCAGTGCAATATGGATTTGTGCAAGTGCGAGATTGCCGCCGGTGCAGTTCCAGGTGAAGTGTCGGCGGAAGAAATTGCTCAGGCAAACGATTGGTGCGGGGGGCGATTCCATCAAAATTGGACAACTACAGGTCGTCCCAAAAAGGAAAAGGGGCCGCATGACCCCTTCTCCCGTGTTCACAACTGACCGTATCAGGCGTTGGCGGCAGCCACCGCGCGCTTGGCCATCACCGCGATCAGATTGGCGCGATAGTCGGCCGAGGCATGGATGTCGGTCATCAAATTCTTCGCCGGCACTTTTACCCCTTCGAGTGCCGAGGCCGCGAAGTTCCCGGCTAATGCTGCCTCGATCTCCTTCGAACGAAAAACGCCGTCGTCGCCGGCACCGGTGACGGCGACGCTGACGCCATCCTTGCCCTTGGCCACGAACACGCCGACGATGGCGTAGCGCGATGCCGGATTGCGGAATTTTTCATAGGCCGCCTTGGCCGGCGCGGTGAAGGTGACGGCGGTGACGATTTCGCCATCCTTCAACGACGTTTCGAACAGGCCTTTGAAGAATTTGTCGGCTGATATCTGGCGCTTGTTGGTGATGATGGTGGCGCCCAGCGCCAGCAGCGCCGCCGGATAATCGGCCGCCGGATCGTTGTTGGCGATCGAGCCGCCGATCGTCCCCTTGTGGCGCACCGCCGGATCACCGATCAGCGATGCCAGATGAGAAAGCGCCGGACAGACCTTCTTCAGCTTCTCGTCATTGGCAACAGCGTGATGCGTGGTGGCGGCGCCGATGGCGACGGTCTTGCCCGACACCGTGACGCCCTGCAGCTCCGTGATCCGCGACAGGTCGACAAGGTCGGACGGCGCGGCAAGCCGCGTCTTCATCGCCGGGATCAGCGTCATGCCGCCCGAAAGCAGCTTGGCGTCGCCGGTCTTGATCAGCTTGGCGGCATCGGCGACCGAGGCGGCGCGGTGATAGTTGACTGCGTACATTTGTCTTTCTCCCCTGGGTGAAAGAGCGAACAGGAAGTAGCGAACATCGCGTTCTCCCCCTATTCGCTACTCCCTATTCGCCATTCGCGTTCAATGTTTCGTCGCGCGGATCGCGGCCCACACGGTGGACGGCGAAGCCGGCATGGCAAGATCGTTGCTGCCGATGGCATCGGTGATGGCGTTGATCACCGCCGGCGGTGAGCCGATGGCGCCGGCCTCGCCGCAGCCCTTGATCCCCAACGGATTGCCCGGGCAAGGCGTGTTCGAGGTCGAGACCTTGAACGACGGCAGATCGCCGGCGCGCGGCATGGTGTAATCCATGTAGCTCGCGGTCAGCAATTGTCCGCTGTTGTCGTAATAGGCGCCTTCGAGCAGTGCCTGGCCAATGCCTTGCGCCAGCCCGCCATGCACCTGGCCCTCGACGATCATCGGGTTGATGATGTTGCCGAAATCGTCAGCGGCGACGAACTGGACGATCTCGGTGACGCCGGTTTCCGGGTCGACCTCGACCTCGCAGATATAGCAGCCCGCCGGGAAGGTGAAATTCGACGGATCGTAGAACGCCGTCTCCTTGAGCCCGGGCTCCATGCCGCCCGGCAGGTTGTGGGCAGTGTAGGCGGCCAGCGCCATCTGGAACCACGGCACGTTCTTGTCGGTGCCGGCCACCTTCAGCGCGCCGTTCTCGATGATGATGTCGCCTTCGTCGGCCTCGAGCAGGTGCGCCGCGATCTTCTTGGCCTTGGCCTCGACCTTGTCGAGCGCCTTGACGATGGCCGACATGCCGACCGCACCCGAGCGCGAGCCATAGGTGCCCATGCCCATCTGCACCTTGTCGGTGTCGCCATGGACGATCGAGACCGAATCGAGCGGCACGCCGAAGCGCTCATTGACCAGTTGCGCGAAGGTCGTCTCATGGCCCTGGCCGTGGCTGTGAGAGCCGGTCAGCACCTCGATCGTACCGACCGCGTTGACGCGCACTTCCGCCGATTCCCAAAGGCCGACACCGGCGCCGAGCGAGCCGACGGCCGCAGACGGCGCGATGCCGCAGGCCTCGATGTAGCAGCTCATGCCGATGCCGCGCAGCAACCCCTTGTTGGCGGCGGCGGCCTTGCGCTTGGCGAAGCCGGCATAATCCGACGCCTGCATTGCCGCATCGAGCGAAGCGGCATAGTCGCCGGCGTCATAGCACATGATGACCGGCGTCTGATGCGGAAACGCTGTGACGAAGTTCTTGCGCCGCAGCTCAGCCGGCGAAACGCCGAACTGGCGGGCCGCCGTCTCCATCATGCGCTCCATGACGAAGGTCGCTTCCGGCCGCCCCGCCCCGCGATAGGCATCGACGGGCGCGGTGTTGGTGTAGATCGCCTTCACATTGGCGTGGATGGCCGGGATGTTGTACTGGCCCGACAGCAGCGTCGCATAGAGATAGGTCGGCGTCGCCGATGAAAACAGCGACATATAGGCGCCAAGATTGGCTTGGGTTTCCACCTTCAGGCCGAGGATCCTGTGGTCCTTGTCGAAGGCCATTTCAGCATGGGTGTGATGGTCGCGGCCATGCGCGTCGGTCAGAAAACTTTCGGTCCGGTCGGCCACCCATTTGACCGGCACGCCGGTCTTCTTTGACGCCCACAGGCAGACGATCTCTTCGGGATAGATGTAGATCTTCGAGCCGAAGCCGCCGCCGACATCGGGCGCGATCACGCGCAGCTTGTTTTCCGGCGCGACATTGTAGAAGGCGCTCATCACCAGCCGCGCCACATGCGGATTCTGCGAGGTCGTCCAGCAGGTATAGTGATCCTCGGCCTTGTCGTAATGGCCAAGTGCGGCGCGCGGCTCCATGGCGTTGGGCACCAGCCGGTTGTTGATGATGTCCATCTTGACGACATGGGCCGCCTTCCCGAAGGCCGCCGCGGTGTCGTCGGCATTGCCGATGTCCCAGTCGAAGATCAGATTGTTGTCGGCTTCGGGGTGGATCTGCGGCGCACCCTTGTCCATCGCCTTGGAGGCATCGACGACGGCCTTCAACTCCTTGTAGGTGATCTCGACCGCCTCGGCGGCATCACGCGCCTGCCCCTTGGTCTCGGCGACGACGATGACGACGGCGTCGCCGACATAACGGACCCGGTCGAACGCCAGTGGCGACCATGCCCCCATCTTCATCGGCGAGCCGTCCTTGGAGTGGATCATCCAGCCACAGATGAGATTGCCGATGCCGTCGGCCTTGAGTTCCTTGCCGGTCAGCACGCCGATGACCCCGGGCATGCCCTGGGCCTTCTTCACATCGATCTTCTTGATCTGCGCATGCGCGTGCGGACTGCGCACGAACGCGGCGTGCTTCATGCCGGGAACCACCATGTCGTCGACATAGCGGCCGGCGCCCGTGATGAACCGTTTGTCTTCCTTGCGCGCGACCCGAGCGCCAACACCTTCAATGCCCATCAGAAATTCCTCCGGAATTTATGGGAGTAGGGCAGTAGGGGAGTAAGGGAGTAGGGAAAAAGAGGCCTCGTTGCGTTGGCCTTTTTGCCCTACTCCCCTACTGCCCTACTCCCTTATTCCCTTGCCTAAGCAGCTTGTTTCGCCTTACCCTTCGACCCCTTCATCGTCGTCGATGCGGCGAGGATCGCCTTGACGATGTTGTGGTAGCCGGTACAGCGGCAGATGTTGCCGTCGAGCTCGGCGCGCACCGTCGCCTCGTCGAGCCCTTCGGGGTGGCGGCTGATCATGTCGGTCGCCGTCATGATCATGCCCGGCGTGCAGAAGCCGCACTGCAGCCCGTGATGTTCCTTGAAGGCGGCCTGCACCGGATGCAGGTCGGCGCCATTGGCCAGGCCCTCGATCGTCAACACGGTGGAGCCGGAGGCCTGCACCGCAAGCATCGTACAGGATTTGACCGCCTTGCCATCAACGTGGACGACGCAGGCACCGCATTGCGAGGTGTCGCAACCGACATGCGTGCCGGTAAGACCGAGATTTTCCCGTAGGAAGTGAACCAGAAGTGTTCGGTCCTCGGCAGCACCGCTGACCCGCTTTCCGTTCACCATCAACGAAACGTCCGACATGGTCCCTCCCTGGGTATCAACCTTGGTATCCACGCTGCCGACGCGGTATTCGCGCTTCGGTGGTGCATTATTCGTACACCGCACATCGGACAAAAAACAGCACGTCGCAAACGCGGAACATTGTACTTTCGGTCATGGCCGCGCCCAAACATGCGGTGCCGGTGGCCCCATTGCCAAACCGCCGATTGAAGGCAACAATGTCGGTCGACGCCCGCGCGCCAGAAGCATTTAAAAACAGCCGCGCACAAAAAAGCGTCGGAGGAAATGCGGAGAACATCGCTGGCCAATTCACAGACGCGCTATGCATGCGGCCTGTCGGCGCTCACCACGGACGAGCCCGACATGGAGGCGTTCGCCAAGGCGATCGCACTGGAAGCAGCCGCCATCGACGCAGGCTTTGCCCTGCTGTTCTTTTCCCAGAGCCTAGTCGAAGCCAGCGCCCTTTCCCAGGCGCTCATGACCCACGCACCGGCGCTCCACCACGCCGGCTGTTCGACTGCCGGCGAGATCACGCCGCAAGGTCTCGAGGATGGTCATGTGCTGGCCATGCTGCTTCCGTCCACCGCGTTCACCGCCGTTAGCGTGATGGTCGAAAATCTGTCCTCGTCGGGTATGGACAGGATCACCGGCGAGGTGGAGACCCTGCGGCGATCGCTGCGCGCGCGCCTCGGTTGCGATCGGACCAAAGGCACTTTCGCGCTCTGCTTCATCGACGGGCTCTCTTATGCCGAAGAAGCGGTGAGTTCAGCCATCCACTGGGGCCTCGATGACATACCGCTGCTTGGCGGCTCCGCCGGCGACGATCTGAAATTCGAGACGACGCGCCTGATCTCGAACGGCAAGGTCACCTCCGACAGCGCCATCATCGTGCTGATATCGACCGAAATTCCCTTCCATGTCTTCAAGACCGACAACTTCGTTCCCACCGATGAAAAACTGGTGGTGACGGCTTCCGATCCCGATCACCGCATCGTGCGCGAATTCAACGCCACCAATGCAGCGCAGGAATATGCCGCGTCCGTCGGCATCGTCGCGCAGATGCTGACGCCACTGAGCTTCGCCTCGCATCCCGTGGTGGTGAAGGTGGGCGGCCAATATTATTGCCGATCGATCCAGAAGATGCATGCCGACGGCTCGCTGTCGTTCTTCTGCGCCATAGACGATGGCGTCGTGCTGTCGATCGCCCAACCAAAGGACATGGTCGAATCGACGCGCGCCGCCCTGCGCGATGTCGAGGAGAGGCTTGGCGGCATCGACATGATCCTCGGCTTCGACTGCGTGCTGCGCCGGCTCGACGCGCGCAATCGGCAGGTGTTTCGCGAGATTTCGGAACTCTACCGGGTCAACAATGTCATCGGCTTCGGCACCTATGGCGAACAGTACCGGTCGATGCATCTGAATCAGACTTTTACCGGCATCGCCTTCGGCGAGCGCCAGGCGGCGGAATAGGACGGCGCAACAAGATGCCGCTGAGGGACATAAACGATCTTGAAAAGCTGAAGAAGATCAACGCGGCACTGGTCAGCCGCGTCGAGCGCTCTATGGACCAGCAAGGCAACGCCTTTTCGCTGTTCCAGACCGCGATTTCGCTGGAAAACCGGGTGCGCACCCGCACCGAGGAACTGCACTCGACCTTGCGCCGGCTGGAGCAGTCGAACATCGACCTCAGCGCCGCCAAGGAAAACGCCGAACTGGCGAACCTGTCGAAAACCCGTTTCCTCGCCGCTGCCAGCCACGACGTGCTGCAGCCGCTGAACGCGGCCCATCTCTCGGTTTCGGCGCTCGCCGAAGTTCAGACCAGTGACGAGGGCAAGAAACTGGTGCGGCAGGTCGAGCGCTCGCTGGAGACGATGGAGGATCTGCTTAGAACGCTGCTCGACATCTCAAAGCTCGATGCCGGCGTGGTGCAGCCCGACATAAGCGATGTCAGCCTGGAGGCGCTGTTCTCGTCGCTCCGCTCGGATTTCCTGCCGGTGGCGGAGATGAAAGGCCTGTCGCTGAAATTCCGGCCGGTCCATGCCGTCGTCCGCTCCGACCGCACGCTGCTGCGCCGCATCCTGCAGAACATTCTTTCCAACGCGCTGGGCTATACACGCTCGGGCGGCGTGCTTGTCGGCACCAGACATCGCGGCGACACCATCCGCATCGACGTCGCCGATACGGGCTGCGGCATTCCCGACGACCAGCGCGAGGCGGTATTCGAGGAGTTCCATCGCGGCACCTCGCCGGCCAATGCCGAACTGGACGGTGGCGGTCTCGGGCTCGGGCTTGCCATCGTGCGCCGCATGGCCAGCGCGCTCGGCCATCCCGTGACATTCTCGTCGAAGGTCGGACGCGGCACGATCTTCCACATCGATGTTCCCGTCGGCATCGGTGCGCCAGCCGATGCCATCGCTAGCGTTGCCGATATGGAACGGCCGCGCGGCTATGGCCTGTTCGGCACCAAGGTGCTGCTGGTCGAGAACGATATCGAAGTGCTGCAGGCCATGACCTTCCTGCTCGAACGCTGGCAATGCCTGGTGCGGGCCGCGACCTCGACCGACGATGCGCTCGACATGCTTGGCGACACCGACTGGGTGCCCGACATCGTCATTGCCGACCAGCATCTCGACGGCGGCGATCTCGGCACCACGACCATCGCCGAAGTCCGCGATTATCTCGGCCGCGCCGTGCCGGCGCTGATCGTCACCGCCGACAGTTCGGAAGCGGTCGCCAAAGCCGCCCGCTCCGGCGGCATCGAACTGATGCGCAAGCCGCTGAAGCCGGCACAGCTAAGGGCGCTGCTGGCACATTTGCTGGCTTAGACAATAACCAATTCGATGCTTAACTACTTGGAAAGACGGAGGCGTCACTTTTGAGATCGCCACCGTTTAAATATTGGAAATTCCGAAAAAAAGTTGACGATGATCTTCCGGAAGTCCGCATACATTACGTATCCGCACGCAGTAGTTTGACAATTTGGATCGAGACCTCTTGGACATTCCTTTTCATCCAGTCGCAAGGACGTGCTTGATAATTTTGGCGTCCCCATAAAAAGCGGCACGGCAGATGGGATAAGGAAGGTAACGCTCATGCGCGCTGACGCGGTGCCGTGATTATGAGGGGCATCGTCCAGGCGCGACTGTGAGATCCGGCAATTACGGTGACAGTGCACTCTTAATATGTCCTCCCGGCCCATAGTGCATACTGTCAACGCATTTGATAGCGCAAAGGTGATGATTGAAAGAGGAGCTACCTATGTCCGATGACGACACGCATTTAGTTCAAGCCAAGGAAGCCCTCCACAAGGGTGAAGTGGAGAAAGCAATATCAATTCTCTTAGACGCAATGAACTATGAGAGCAAGAAAGCGGCGGCGGCGTATTCTCTGGGGATAGTTTATGACAGTAATACCGATTGTCACGATGATGATCTGGCGGTAAGTTACTATTCGATTGCAGAAAGTGGCGGAATCGAAATGGCAACTTATAGAATTGCTGGGTTGAAACAAAGAATTGGCGACAATATTGAATCTTTAGAGCTGTTTAAAAAAATCTCCACCCGGAACCCGTCCGCCGCCTACTGGTGCTATCGCTTGATACAGAAAAATGAACCGACTGATCCGGATGCTGAAATATTTCTAAAAAGCGCTGCATCTCAAGGCCACATTCTTGCGAAGAGGGATATATTAATGGAGAAACTGAAAGGAAGGCGAGGCGCTGCTCAAATGGTTATCGGCGCGTTTGGTATGATAAGACTATTTAGAGAAACGATGGCTGCATATGCGGCGAGGGATGAGCTACTGTACCAATAGATGTAGAGGCCGAAATTGTTGCGATTTTCGAATTACGGTGACAGTGCACTTTTACCACGTTCGCCCAGCCAGTGTTGAGCGTGGTGGTGACAACCCTACTTGGATGAGGGACGGCGAGCCTCAAAACCCAGCCTGATCCCGAAACAGCTCCGCATTGTCCAGCTTCGAAACCTCGATCACCGCCTGCGTGCGGCTGTAGACATTGAGCTTGCGCAATATCTCCGAGACATGCGCTTTCACGGTGGTCTCTCCCACCTGCAGCTCGTAGGCGATCTGCTTGTTGAGCAGGCCCTGGCGCAGCATCTGCAGCACGCGCAGTTGCTGGGGCGTCAGCGTCGACAGGCGCTGCACCATGTCGGCGCGGTCGACGCTTTCAGCGTCGGGTGTGCGGCCTTCATAAGTTTCCGGCACATAGATCGCGCCTTCCATCACCGAGCGTATGGCGGCGGCGAGGTCGCTCTTGCGCGCCGATTTCGGGATAAAGCCGGCGACACCATAGGACAGCGCCTCGGAAATGATCTTCGGCTCCTCATAGCCCGAGACGATGACCACCGGCAGGCGCGGATAGCGGGTCCGGAGCTGCAGCAGGCCTTCAAAGCCATGCACGTCGGGCATGTTGAGGTCGAGCAGCGCGAGATCGAACGGCTTGGCGCCGGCCAGAAGGTCCAGCGCCTCGGTGATCGAGCGCGCCTCCACGGTGTCGACTTCCGGGTAGGCCATCTGCACGGCGCTGTGCAGCGCCTCGCGAAACAGCGGGTGATCGTCGATGATCAGGAACCGGGCGCGATCGTGGGTTGCGGTCATAGGGGTTCATTTCAGTTCGTGGGCGATTAGAATAGCCTCGTCAGCATGGCCAGATTATTGCCAAATAGTATATCGCCATCTCCGGCGGAAAGTGCCGCCGGCACTTTCTCGACCAAATCGCCTTGTCCAGGCCCCCAAATCGGTCGAATGTTCCGGCAACCAAGCAGAGACCCACATGACAGAATTCGTCCTTCCCTTGCCCGCAACCGCATCGGTGGCCATTGCGGGCTCGTCCGATCGTTTCGCGGTGCGCCGTATCTACTGCGTCGGCCGCAACTACGCGGCGCATGCCCGCGAATTCGGCAATGACGAGCGTGATCCGCCCTTCTTCTTTACCAAGCCGGCCGACGCGGTGGTCGATTCCGGCACCGCTATCCCCTACCCGCCGCTGACGGCCGATCTACACCACGAGATCGAATTGGTGGCTGCGATCGGCAAAGCCGGCTTCCGCATTGCCCGCGACAAGGCGCTGGACCACGTCTGGGGCTACGGCGTCGGCATCGACCTCACTCGCCGCGATCTGCAGGACGAGGCCAAGAAGGCCGCCCGTCCGTGGGACTGGTCGAAGGCCTTCGACCGCTCCGCGCCTTGCGGCCCGCTGATCCCCGCGGCGAAATCCGGCCACCCACAGAAGGGCCGCATCTGGCTCGCCGTCAACGGCAAGGTCAGGCAGGATGCCGACCTCGCTGAACTGATCTGGCCAATATCGGATATCGTGTCGATCTGCAGCGAGGCGATGGAGCTCGAGCCCGGCGACCTGATCTTCACCGGTACGCCGGCAGGCGTCGGCGCGGTTGGCCCCGGCGACACGATGACCGGCGGCGTCGACGGCATCGGCACCATCGAAGTGACCATCGGCCAGCCGAAGTGAGCGCATGAGCGGCCTCGTCCTGCATAATTACTACCGTTCCTCCACCTCCTACCGGGTGCGGATCGCGCTGGAGATGAAGGGGCTGAGCTACGACTATGTCCCGCATCATCTGCGCCATGGCGAACATCTGGAACCAGCCTATCTCGCGGTCAATCCGCAAGGCCTGGTGCCGGCGCTGGTGCTCGGCGACGGCACGCTGCTGACGCAATCGCTGGCGATCATCGAGTTCCTCGACGAGACCAAACCGGAACCACCGCTGCTGCCGAAGGACCCGGCCGGCCGGGCACGCGTGAGAATGCTGGCGCAGATGATCGCCTGCGACATCCACCCGGTGAACAATCTGCGCGTGCTGACCTCGCTGCGCACGCTGTTCGGCGCCGGCGACGAAGACATCGCCAACTGGTTCCGCCATTGGGTGAACGAGGGCTTTCAGCCGCTTGAAAAGATCATGGCGTCGGCGGCGGAGAGGGGTACATTCTGCCATGGCGACGCGCCGGGCCTGGCCGACATCTGCCTCGCCGCGCAGATTGCCAGCAACGCCCGCTTCGGCGTCGACTTGACCCCCTACCCGACGATCGCGCGCATCAATGCCGCCTGCATGGCGCTGCCGGCCTTCCAGAAAGCCGCGCCCCGGAACCAGATCGATGCCGAGTAGAAAAGCCACCGACCCAGGTGAAGCCAAGGCGCTGGCCGATATAGAGGCTTATGGCTGCCACATCTTGCATGTGCTGGAGGAAGGCGACGATCCGCCTTTCACCTATTCGGTTGGAATAGAGCACAACTTCAAGGCGCCGGAACTCATCGTCATCGGCCTGAAGCCGGAAATCTCCCAGTTCATCATCAACGAGTATTGCAGCCGCGTCCGCTCCGGCGAGGTTTTCCAACCAGGGCAGCGATCGTCCGGTTTTATCGAAGGTTTCGACTGTCAATTCGGCGCCGTTCATATCGAACACTATCGCGAGCATTTCGGCTGGGACCTCTGGTTCTACGACGGCCTGGATTTCGGTGTTCTCCAGCTGATCTATCCCACTGTGGACGGCATCTGGCCGTGGCAGGCCGAGGCGAGCGACTGGTTCCGAGCCTGGCAGCCGCTTCTCGACACCGCGCCGTGGCCATAGGCTTATCTGCCGACGCGCAGCGTCAACGCCCAGAACAGCAGCGCCAACAGGCCGATGCCGGCGCCAAGCACACAGACGCCATTCCAGCCCATTGCACCATAAGCCATGGTCGAGGCGATGGAGCCCAGGGCGCTGCCGACCGAGTAGAAGATCATGTAGCCGCCAACCAGTCGGCTGCGCGCATCCGGCCGCCGGGCGAAGATCAGGCTCTGGTTGGTGACGTGGACGGCCTGGATCGCCAGATCCAGCATGACTATGCCGGCGACGAGCAACCACAGAGACATGCCCATGAAGGCGATCGGCAGCCAAGCCGCCATCATCAGCAGCAGGCTGAGGCCGGTGACCAACTGGCCGCATCCACGATCGACGAGGCCGCCGGTCCAGCGCGCACCGAGCGCGCCGGCGACGCCCGCAAGGCCGAAAAGCCCGATCTCGGTATGCGAAAGTGAAAATGGCGCGACGCTGAACGGCAGTACCAGCGGCGCCCACAGCACGTTGAAGCTGGCGAAGATCAGCATGGCCAGCACCGCCCGCACGCGCAGCAGCGGCTCCTGCGCGAACAGCAGCAGCACCGAAGCGAGCAGGCGTGGATAGGATGTGCGTGGCCGCTCCGCCTCGTGGCGCGGCAGGATCAGGTAGAGAACCATCGCCATGACGAGCGTCAACATGGCCGAGACAAGATAAACCCAGCGCCAGCCGGCGAAATCGGCGACGACCCCCGAAGCGAAGCGGGCAAGCAGGATGCCCAGGATGACGCCGCTGGTGACGGTGCCGACCGCCCGCCCCCGCTCCGATGCTACAGCGAGGTCGGCAGCGAAGGCGACCAGCACCTGCACCACCACCGCCAGCAGCCCGACGACCGCGAGGCTCGCCAGCAGCATCGCCGCGTTGGGCGCGATCCCGACCGCCACCAGCGCCACGGCAGACAGAATCGCCTGCCCGGCAATCAGCTTGCGGCGATCGAACAGGTCGCCCAGCGGCACGATGAAGAACAGGCCGAGCCCATAGCCGATCTGCGTGACCGTCACCACGATGCCGACCGAGGCCGGCGCGATAGCAAAATCATGCGCTATGGCGTCGAGCAGCGGATGAGCGAAATAGATATTGGCGACGCTCAGGCCGCAGGCGATGGCGAAGATCAGCGCGGTCAATCGTGACAATCCCGTAGGCGGCGGCGCCACCCGATGCGGCCCATCGGATTGCTCGAGGCTTGTTGCACCGCTGTTCGCCACCTGCATGTTCATGTCTCTCTCCACAAAAGGTTTCAACTTGAAACCTCTTGCTGGATAGGCGGAACAGTTTTATGTTGCAACCGAAATTAGAGCATTGGACCGACGACTGCCATGGTGAAACGAACGAGCCACCACGAAGCGGATTGCTTCATAGCGCGACCACTGGACGCGATTGGCGACTGGTGGTCGCTGCTCATCGTGCGTGACGCCTTCGACGGCTTGCGGCGCTTCGGCGAATTCCAGAAGAGCCTCGGCGTCGCCAAGAACATCCTGTCGTCGCGGCTGCGCAATCTTGTCGCGCATGGCATCCTCGAAACGGTCCCGGCGCCCGACGGCAGCGCGCATCATGAATATGTGCTGACGCAAAAGGGACGCGGCCTGTTCTATGTCCTGGTTGCCCTGCGGCAATGGGGCGAAACCTACTTCGCCGGACCGGGCGAACCCTATACCTTCATGGTCGACAATCTCACCAGCCGGCCGATCAAGCGACTGGAAGTACATGCCGAGGACGGGCGGCAGCTTGCCCCCGGCGAAACCCGGCTTGCCGACTTTCGCAACCGCGGAACCGGTTAAGAGCTGCTGCCTGCCAACAGGCCTGGCGGAATCGATTTCTGCTCGACCAGACAGGGAATCGGCTATCGTTTCCTGCAGCACAGAGGGTGGAGTGACCGATGAAAGCCGTCGTCTTCGAGAAATTCGGCGAAGCGCCGAGGATCCAGACCGTTCCTGATCCGAAGCCGGCCGCTGATGGCGTCGTCATCAAGGTCGAGGCGACCGGTCTGTGCCGCAGCGACTGGCATGGCTGGATGGGTCATGACGACGGCATCACGCTGCCGCATGTGCCGGGCCACGAGCTGGCCGGCGTCGTTGTTGCCGCCGGCAAGCAGGTCACCCGCTGGAAAGCCGGCGAGCGCGTCACCGTGCCGTTCGCCGTCGGCTGCGGCCGCTGCTTCGAGTGCAATTCGGGCAATCACCAGGTCTGCGAACACCAGACACAGCCTGGCTTCACCGGCTGGGGCTCGTTCGCCGAATATGTCGCCATCGAACACGCCGATACCAATCTCGTGCGCTTGCCCGACGAGATGGAATTCGCCACCGCCGCCAGCCTCGGCTGCCGCTTCGTCACCTCGTTTCGAGCCATCGTCGACCAGGGCCGGGTGAAGCCGGGCGAATGGGTCGCGGTGCATGGCTGCGGCGGCGTCGGCCTGTCGGCGATCATGATCGCCAGTTCAATGGGCGCCAATGTCATCGCCATCGATCTCACCGACGAGAAACTGGATTTCGCCAAAAAGATCGGCGCCGTCGCCACCATCAATGCATCCACGACACCGAACGTGGTCAAGGCGGTCAAGCAGATCACCAATGGCGGCGCGCACATGTCGATGGACGCGCTCGGCCACCCCACCACCTCGTTCAATTCGATATCCAATCTGCGCCGGCGCGGCCGCCATGTGCAGGTCGGCCTGATGCTGGGCGAGCATGCCCGGCCGCAGGTGCCGATGGACAAGGTGATCGCCTTTGAACTCGAAATCCTCGGCAGCCACGGCATGCAGGCCTACCGCTACCAGGCGATGATGGACATGATCCGCAACGGCAAGCTGAAGCCCGAACTGCTGGTCGGCAAGAGGATCAGCCTCGACGAGGCGCCCGCGGCCCTGATGGCGATGGGCGGCTTCGAGGGCATTGGTATTGGGGTGGTCACGAAGTTTTAGGCGAGGACGGTACCGTCGTCAGGCGATCGCGCGTCGTGGCAATTCCTGCTTCGCGAATCGCTTGGCGCCGACGACGCAAAGCACGACGCCAAGCGTGACGACCACCATCAGCGGGCTGACCTGCTCGTGCAGCAGCGTCGCTGCCAGTGCCAGTCCGAAAAATGGCTGCAGCAGCTGCAACTGCCCGACCGCGGCGATGCCGCCTTGCGCCAGCCCGCGATACCAGAACACGAAGCCGATCAGCATGCTGAACAGCGAGACATAGGCAAGCCCTATCCACGCACTGACGCCGACGCCGTCGAACGACGGCGGCATGGTCATCAGCGTCAGCACCAGCATGATCGGCAGCGACAGCACCAGCGCCCAGCAGATCACTTGCCAGCCGCCAAGCTTGCGTGACAGCGCGGCACCCTCGGCATAGCCCAGACCGCAGGCGATGATGGCGGCCAGCATCAAACCATCACCCACCGGCGAGGCCGTCACGCCCTGCGTCAGGGCAAAACCCGCGACCAGCGCGCTGCCGATGCATGAAAACAGCCAGAACGCCGGGCGCGGCCGATCGCCGCCGCGCAGCACGCCGAAAATCGCAGTGGCCAGCGGCAGCAGGCCGACGAAGATGATGGAATGGGCCGTGGTGACGTGCTTGAGCGCCAGTGCGGTCAGCAAGGGAAAGCCGACCACCACGCCAAGCGCGACGATCACCAGCGACAGCAGGTCGCCGCGCTCCGGACGCTTTTGCCGAAACAGGAGCAGCAGTGCCAGGCCAAGCAGTCCGGCAATCGCCGCTCGGGCCGAAGTCAGGAATGTCGGATCGAAATCCCTGACCGCCACGCGCGTTGCCGGCAGCGAGCCGCTGAAGATCAACACGCCGATGAATCCATTCATCCAGCCGCTCGCGGTCTTGTCCATCGTATGCTCCGTTTGTCGGCTCCGTATCGCGCGGAGCCGGTAGTATCGCCAGAGACAATGCGGTACAATTACACACAACTGTCATGCTTAGAAGAGCAGTACGGATGGACAAACAGACAACAGGAAGCGAGAGCAGCGGAACGCTGGTCGAAGGCGTCATGGCGACGATCCGCCAGCGGATCGCGGCGCGCAGCCTGACGCCGGGAGCGCAATTGCCGTCGATCCGCACCTTTGCCAAATCCATGCGAGTGTCCAAATCCACCGTGGTCGAAGCCTATGAGCGGCTCGCCGCCGAAGGTGCGATCCGCTCGCGGCCGGGCTCCGGATTCTATGCCGCCGGATCGCTGGCGCCGCTGTCGCTGGCCGAGATTGGTCCTCGCCTCGACCGCGCGGTCGACCCCCTCTGGATCTCACGCCAGTCCCTGGAGGCCGGCGACGACATGCTGAAACCCGGCTGCGGCTGGCTGCCGGCCTCGTGGATGCCGCAGGCAGGTCTGCGCCGGGCACTGCGCACGGTAGCGCGTGCCGACGATATCGCACTGGTCGATTACGGCACGCCGCTCGGCCTGCCACCGCTGCGGCAATTGCTGGCGCGGCGTATGGCCGGGCACGGCATCGAGGCCTCTCCCGGGCAGATCATGCTGACGGAATCAGGCACGCAGGCCATCGACCTGTTGTGCCGGTTCCTGATCGAGCCGGGCGACACCGTGCTGGTCGACGACCCCTGCTACTTCAACTTCCACGCTCTGTTGCGCGCCCACCGGGCCAAGGTCGTCAGTGTCCCCTACACGCCGTCGGGGCCGGATATCGATCTATTCGCGCAAGCGTTGGCCGAGCACCGGCCGCGCCTCTACATCACCAATTCCGCCATCCACAACCCGACCGGCGCGGTGCTGTCGCCAGTCACCGCCCATCGGCTGCTCAAGCTCGCCGACCAATCGGATCTGACCATCGTCGAAGACGACATCTTCGCCGATTTCGAACATGCGCCCGCCCCGAGGCTGGCGGCGTTCGATGGTCTCAACCGCGTTGTCCACATCGGCAGCTTCTCCAAAACGCTTTCGGCGTCGGTTCGCTGCGGCTTCATCGCTGCACCGCGCGACTGGATCGAGCCCCTGACCGACCTCAAGATCGCCACTACCTTCGGCGGCGGCCGGCTCGCGGCCGAACTGGTGCTGACGCTGCTCAAGGACGGCAGCTACCGCAAGCATATGGATTTGCTGCGCGCGAAGCTTGCCCGCGCCATGGGCGAGACCAGCGTTCGTCTGAAGGCGATCGGTATCTCACCCTGGATCGACCAGCCGGCCGGCCTGTTCCTGTGGTGCAGCCTGCCGGATGGCGTCGATGCGGCTGAAGTGGCCCGCCGCGCTTTGGCCGACAACATCGTGCTGGCGCCCGGCAACGCGTTCAGCCTGTCTGGAACGGCCAGCCGCTTCCTGCGCTTCAACGTCGCCCAATGCACGGACGAGCGGATTTTCACGGTGATCGAAGCTGCGATGGCGCGTTGATGCCCATCAAGCTGATCCTGTTGCCTGGGCAACCTTCGGCTGCTAGGGAACCGCGAGCGCACTCGAGAGAATGTCCGCGCAATCATTCCGGGATAGTGGTTATGGGAACCAGCAAGTCAGCAGACAAGTAGGCCGCAACAGCAGTTCGTTGTTGCGGCGGCCCGTCATTTCCCATTTTCAGTGAGAACGGCAGATCGCCGCCAAATGTAGCCATTTGAGCGGATGTTCAATCATGCCTTGTCCAAAAAACCCGACATGGACCACTTCCCTGCCAGCAGCCATGGTGCTGATGGCGCCCTTCGACATCCTGGCCTCGCTGGCCATGGATATCTACCTCCCGATCGTCCCGGCGATGCCGGGAATCCTCAAGACATCGCCTGATGTCATCCAGCTGACGCTGAGCCTCTACATGATCTGTCTTGGGCTCGGCCAAATCGTCTTCGGCCCGATTTCCGACAGGATCGGCAGGCGTCCGGTGCTGATCGGCGGCGCGCTTTTATTTGCAGGCGCTTCCGGCCTGCTCGCCTGCACCTCGCTGGCCATGGTGTTCGTCGCCTTGCGGGTCGTGCAGGCCATCGGTGCATCCGCCATTCTCGTTGCGACCTTTGCAACGGTTCGCGACGTTTATGCGCAGAGGCCTGAAAGTGCCGTCATCTACGGCCTGTTCAGTTCGATGCTGGCCTTCGTGCCGGCGTTGGGGCCGGTTGCCGGTGCATTGATCGCCGACAATCTCGGCTGGCGCGCGATCTTCCTGACGCTCGGCGGTCTGGCGGTAGCCGCCACCCTCAACGCATGGCCGAGATGGCATGAAACACGGCCCACCAATGGCAACGACAGGCGAATGGCGTTTCGTCCCATTCTCTCCAGCTTAGCCTTCTGGACCTATACGCTCGGCTTCAGCGCCGCCATGGGCGCCTTCTTCGTGTTCTTTTCGACAGCGCCACGGGTGCTCATGGATCGCGCCGGCTTTTCACAACTCGGTTTCAGCCTTGCCTTTGCCACCGCGGCACTGGTCATGATCGTGACCACCCGCTTCGCCAAAAGGTTCATTGCACACTGGGACATCGCGGGCAGCGTCGCGCGCGGCATGGCGATGTTGCTGCTCGGCGCGGCACTGCTGGCATTCGGACAGGTATTCGCGGCACCGTCCTTCGTCACATTCGTCGGCCCGATGTGGGTCATCGCCGTGGGCATCGTCTTCACTGTTTCGGTCACCGCGAACGGCGCACTCGAGGCCTTCGGCGATGTCGCGGGAACCGCCGTCGCGCTCTACTTCTGCATCCAGAGCCTTGTCGTCGGCATCCTCGGCACGCTGTTCATCATCCTGCTTGATGGAGACACGGCGTGGCCGCTGGTGGGCTACTGTTCGGTCATGGCGACGCTCACACTAAGCGCGCTGAGATATTTGCGGAAACGCCAAACCGAATAAACGGGACAGATGAGAAGCCTGGGCGATTGGCGCAGGCTTCTCATCGTTGTCAGCGAGACGCCGCGCAGATCTCCCGCACGCAGTCGCGCAGCCAGCGTTGCGCCGGATCGGCATCCAGGCGCGGGTGCCACAGCATGGAGATGGTGACCCCAGCCGTGGCAACAGGCAGGGCAAAACTGTGCATGCCGACGCGTGCGCCCTCGGTGTGCCGCTCCGGAACGCTGGCGATCAGGTCTGATGTGCGGGCCATGGCAAGGGCTGCCGAGAACCCGGACACCATGCACACGATTGTCCGCTGCAGCCCGAGCCGGTTCAAAGCCTCGTCGATCGGCCCTTTCTCGCGGCCACGCCGTGAAACGCTGATGTGCCGGCCTGCGGCATAGCGCTCTGGCGTCACCGTGCCCTCGCTCAACGGATGGCCCATTCGCACGGCGCCGATGAAGCGGTCGCGAAGCAATGCCTGGATGCGCACCTCCGGTCCGGTCTCGCCAGCGACGCCTATGTCCAGGTCGATCGCCACATCGCGCAGCTGTCGCAGTTCTTCCGCACGCGGCGTCGCCACCAAGCCGCGACCGGAGCGAACCAGCAGCGGATCGCCCGTCGCCTGGCGCAGCCGCGCCAGCGTCCGACTCATCGCCGAGGGGCTGAGGCGCAGGCGGTTGGCGGCGCGCGCCACGCTGCCTTCGGTCAGCAGGACGTCGAGAGCGAACAGCAGATTGAGATCGGGCGATGTCATCGGCGGATCATGGCATGATATGGCGCCAAACGCACGAGTAAGATGCAAACGCTGCGCCTTCCGCCACATCTGCCAAGGGACTAGATCTCCAGCAGTTCCGGTTATGGACTGATGGAAGGGGATCGCCGTGGCAATTGCCGAGCAAAATCTGGACGGGCGCGCATCGGCGCCGCCACGGATGCAATCCGCCCGCTGGGCGCTGGCAAGCCTGTCGCTCGCCACGCTGCTGTCGTCGTTGGGAACCAGCATTGCCAGCGTCGGGCTACCGTCGCTGATGCAGGATTTCGACGCGACGTTCCAGTCCGTGCAATGGGTGGTTCTGGCCTATCTGCTCGCCATCACCACACTGATCGTCAGCGCCGGACGGCTGGCCGACATGTTCGGGCGCAGGCCGTTGCTGCTTGGCGGCATCGCGCTGTTCACATCGGCATCGGTGCTCTGCGGCCTGGCGCCGACACTCTGGCTGCTGATTGCCGCACGCGCCGTGCAGGGACTTGGCGCGGCGCTGATGATGGCGCTGACGCTGGCCTTTGTCGCCGAAACCGTGATCAAAGACAGAATTGGCAGCGCCATGGGCCTGCTCGGCGCCATGTCCGCGATCGGCACGACACTTGGCCCTTCGCTCGGCGGCCTTTTGATCGCCGGCTTCGGCTGGCGAGCGATCTTCCTCGTCAATGTCCCGCTGGGTGTGCTCACCTTCGCTCTCGCCTGGCGTGCCCTGCCGGCACACAGCAAGACAGCGCAGCAGGTCGACCGAGGCACGTTCGATGTCGTGGGCACCGCCTTGCTGGCCTTGACGCTGGCCGCCTATGCACTGGCCATGACGTTTGGCCGAGGCAATTTCGGCGCACTCAACATCAGCCTGCTGATAGCTGCCGGCATCGGCGTGTTTCTCTTCGCCGCCGCGCAGGCGAGAGTGAAAAACCCCTTGATCCAGCTTGCCAGCTTCCGCGACCTCCAACTGAGCGCCAGTCTCGCCATGAGCCTCGTCGTCGCCACGGTGATGATGGCGACCCTGGTGGTGGCCCCGTTCTACCTGTCGCGAGGACTTGGGCTCGATGCCGCAATGGTCGGCCTCGCGCTGTCGACCGGGCCGCTCGTCTCGACCTTGTCGGCGCTGGTGGCCGGACGCCTGGCCGACCGCTTCGGCGCCCACAGGATGATGGTCGCAGGCCTGCTCAGCCTCGCGACAGGCACGTTCCTGCTGTCGCTCGCCGTGACCAGACTCGGCATTGCCGGCTATGTCGTTGCGATCACCGTCACCTGCATCGGCTATGCCCTGTTCCAGACATCCAACAATGCAGCCGTCATGACCGGTGTCGGCGCCGGCCAGCGCGGCGTCGTTTCCGGCCTGCTCAACCTTTCGCGCAATCTCGGGCTGATCACCGGCGCATCGGTGATGGGCGCCATATTCGCCGTCGCATCGGCCAAAGGGCAGGAAGGCATTGGACTTCTGAGTTCCGAGGCCGCAGCACGGGGAATGCAGGTCACATTTCAGACGGCCACGGTGCTGGCGCTGGCTGCACTGTTCCTCGCACTGCTCTCGGCCCGCGCCGAGTTCAAGCGGCAGAGGCTGGTGGAAGTATCACAAGACCTCTGATTTTGCGCTCCAGGTGAACAGCCTCTCACGCCCCTGCCCGCTTGCGGCGTTCATAAAGCATGACCAGCGTTTCGGCCATCAAAGCAGGCTTTTCCTCGCCTTCGATCTCGACCGTGTTGGCGGCCTTCATCAGATACTGGCCGGGGCCCCTGTCCTCCATGGACAGCAGCGTGATGCGCAGTCTGATGCGGGCACCGACCTTGACCGGTGCCAGGAAGCGTACCTTGTCGAAGCCATAATTGAAGGCGGCCTGCGTATTCTCGGGCACGATGCCCATGCCGAGCGCCAGTGCGCCGATGATCGACAGCGTCAGATAGCCATGCGCGATCGTCGTGCGGAACGGGCTTTGCCGCCGCGCCCTTTCAGGGTCGACATGAATCCATTGATGGTCGCCGGTGCATTCAGCGAACTGGTCGATGCGGTTCTGGTCGACCGTCGTCCACTCCGACACGCCGAGTTCCAGCCCGGCCATCGTCCTCAACTGCTCGTAGGTAGGCGGCGTTTTAGGCCGTATTTCGTTCATTCCTGGTTTCCCGATCGCTTCCAGAGCCTCCGGACCACGAACTGACGGCCTCTGTCAATTCGCTCTGCGCGAATCCGTTCCGTCGATTTCGGCCGCAATCGTGCCACGCCGCCGGCGCAGTCGCAGGTCAAATCGGGCTTTCCGGGCTTCAGGGCGCTGTCGGCAGCAATGAGCCGGCCCCGGCCACATCCGCTACTTCTTCTCGTAGCCGGCGCGGATTTCCTCCATCGCCTCCTTGATGCGGGTGCGCAGGATGTCGACCGATTCGGCACCGGATTTCTTGACCAGTTCAGCCACTTCGCCCGCATTCTTCAACGCGGCCTCGAAGGACTTCCTGGCAAACTCCCTCCGTTTGGCCATCAGTTCCTGCGGATTGCCCGGCGCCCTGTAGCTTTGCGCGATATCGGTGACCTCGCGCAGCGTATCCTGCAGCATCTCGCGCTGCCGGGACAACAGCGAGGTGGCGCCGGCGGCACCGGCTCGTGCCGATTTCTCCAGCGCTTCGATGTTCTTGCGATGATGGGCGAGGATCGCCTCGACATCGACATTGGGCACCTTCAGGTCGCGGCCGAACCTGCCGAACATGTCCATGAAAGAATCGGATTCCGGTTGTTTTGCCATGCTCGTTTGCTCCCCTTTGCCGCATGATGCGGGCACCCTCGGCGGGAGAATAGCACTCGCATGCCGCGAGTCCATGAACGCGGAGGAATGAGCGCCAATCGGGCCGCGCATCAATTCACGAGGAACAGCCGCTCGGCCACATAGAGCACGACACCGGCGAGGCCGCCGATGATCATGCCGTTGAAGCGGATGTATTGCAGGTCCTTGCCGATGTTCATCTCGATCAGCCGCGTCAGCTGGGCAAGGTCCCAGCGCTTGACCTGGTCGGCGATGAATGTCGACACGCCGGCCTTCTGGCTCTCCACGAACGACGCCAGCGCCACCACGAACCCCTGGTTCATGTCGGCCCGGATCTGCGCATCGCCGGCAAGATGGCGGCCGACCTCGACGAACATGTTGGCAAGATGCGCGCGGACAACCGAATTCGGCGCCTTGGCGTCCTGCTCGATGAACTGGCTGAGGCTTGCCCACATGTCGCCGGCCAATCCCCTGACTTCCGGCCGGGCCAGGAAATCGCGCTTCAGCTTCTCGGCACGTTTGGCGTATTGCTTCGATGTCCTCAGCTTTTCGATGAAGCCTTGAGCGAAATGGTCGAATTCGGCGCGCATCGGGTGATCGGGATCGGCCCTCACCTCGTCGAGCAGCGAACCGGCCGAGGCGACGATCTTCTTCAGGAGATAGGCGTCGGCGCGGAACAGGTTGAACAGCGACGGCAGTTCCTCGCGGATCTTCTCGCGCATCGTCGCCAGCGCCTGTTCGTCATTGAGGAACCTGCCGATCACCTTGGTGAACTCGTCGAACAGTTTCTGGTGGCGGCGGTCGTCGGTAAGCGCTGACAACAGCTCGGCGGCCAGCGGCGCCAGCGGCACCTTTTCAATCTGTTCGAGCATGCGGCTGGTGACGAAGCCGCGCAGGCCGGATTGCTCTATCGCCGCCAGCGTCTGCGGCACCAGCCGCACGACGAAGCGCGACAGGCCGGCGGCGCGCTCCGCATCGGCCAGCCAGTCGGCGACGAGTGCCGAGAAATCGACCTCGGCGAGCTTTTCACGCACCGGTTCAGGCGCCAGGAAGTTGACCTCGATGAAGCGGCCGAGATTGTCGGCGATGCGGTTCTGGTTCTCGGGTATGATGGCGGTGTGCGGGATCGGCAGCCCCAGAGGTCGCCTGAACAGCGCCACCACCGCGTACCAGTCGGCCAGCCCGCCGATGGTCGCCGCCTCGGCAAAGGCAGCGACGAAGCCGAGCCACGGGTGGATGTGCTCGAACGATTTGGCGAGCGCAAACACCGCCACGCAAAGCGCCAGCGCGGCGGCCGCGAGGAATTTCGTCCGCCGCAACGCGGAAAGCTTGGCATCCGCTTCGGCATCGAAACGGACCGGCGCCAGGGGCGAAGCCGATTGTGACATGGGTGAGCCGCTCCTCGTCGATCTCAGCCTATTTAGTGTTCCGAGCGCCGAAATACCCGCGACAGCGGGTTTCGTCCGGCATCTTCTCCGGCTGCGCACACAAAGTTGAGGAGAAAATTCATCTATCGCACGAAGCTAGTCTGGAATTATTCCAAGGTATAGGCCATATTCCGCCCGAGCCAATGTGGCGAATCCGGAAATTCGGGTCAAAGCCGCATCAGCAAGAATTTCCAGATCTGGCGTGGTTGCACCGCACCAGTGCCTTGTGAGGACAAAATGCGGCTTACGCGCCAGACCAATTATGCCATGCGCATCTTGATGTATTGCGCGGCCAATGATGACCGATTGAGCCGCATCCCGGAGATCGCGGCCGCGTATTCGGTGTCGGAGCTTTTCCTGTTCAAGATCCTGCAGCCCCTGGTCGAGCACGGCCTTGTCCAGACCGTGCGGGGCAGGAATGGCGGCGTCAAGCTTGGCCGTGCCGCCGAAGCCATCAGCCTGTTCGATGTCGTGCGCGTGACAGAAGAGAGCTTCGCCATGGCCGAATGCTTCGAGAACGATGCCGCCGAATGCCCGCTGGTCGACAGCTGCGCGCTGAACTCGGCGCTGCGCGAGGCGCTGAACGCGTTCTTCGCCGTGCTCGCCCGCTACACGATCGCCGATCTGGTAGCGGCGCGGCCGAATGTGCGCAACCTGCTCGGCATCGACATGTTGGAGCGCCGCGCCCCGGCTGCCTAGCCCAGCCAGGGGCGCGGGCTAGGTTTGCAATAAATTAAGCTGCTGACTGAGGCAGCACAAACGGCATATTGCCGGCCGGCAGCACGCCGACCCTGAGCCGGCAGTCGAACACTTTTTCGATCAGGTCATCGCTCAGCACATCCCGCGGCGACCCGGTGGCGGCTAGCCTGCCGCGGTGCATGACGAAGATCCGGTCGGCATACATGGCCGTCAGATTGAGGTCGTGCAGGATGGCGACCACGCCGCCGCCCCTTCTGGCGAAGTCGCGGGCAATGTTCATGATGATCAGCTGGTGCTTGATGTCGAGACTGGAAACCGGCTCGTCTAGGAACAGAAAGCGCGGCTTGCCGTCGAGCACTGGCGCCCAGACCTGGCACAGCACGCGCGCGAGCTGGACGCGCTGCTGCTCGCCGCCGGAAAGCTCCTGGTAGAAACGGCCGGCAAAGCCGTCGAGATCGACACGCGCCAATGCCCGTTCCGGCAGCCGCGAATCCTCGCCCGGCAAGACGCCTGAGCGGCCGCCGACAAGGCCAAGCTTAACCACTTCCCGCACGGTGAACGGGAACGACAGCGTCGTCGCCTGCGGCAGCACAGCGCGATGGACGGCCACCTCGACCGGCTTCATCGTCGAGAGATCTCGGCCGTTGAGGGCAACGCGCCCGGTATAGGCGAGTTCGCCGGAGAGCGCTTTGAGGAAGGTCGTCTTGCCCGAACCATTGGGGCCGACGATGGCGGCGATCTCGCCGGGCCGCGCGTGGAAATCGATACCGCTGACGATAGGCTTGCCGGCGATATCAACCGAAACATCCTTGGCCTCGATCATCAAGCCTCACAAATCAACCACGCCGCGCTTGCGCAGCAGGATCCAAAGGAAAAACGGCGCGCCCGCTATCGCGGTGACGATACCTATCGGCAGTTCGGCCGGCGCAACGATGGTGCGTGCGACCGCATCGGCCAGAAGCAGCAGCGAGGCACCGAGCAGCGCCGACGCCGGCAGCAGATAGCGATTGTCCGGACCAATCAGCAGGCGCAGCAGATGCGGCACCACGATGCCGACAAAGCCGATGCCGCCGCTAACGGCGACGGACGCTCCGACCGCGGCGGAGACGCCGATGATGGCCGTGTATTTCAGCCGCTGCACCGGAATGCCGAGATGGCCGGCGGTCGCCTCGCCCAGCGCCAGCGCGTTGAGGCCGCGTGCCAGGAATGGCATCGCCGCCAGCGCCAGCACGATGATCGGCCCGACGGAAGCAATCTTCGCCCAGGTCGCGCCGCCGAGCGATCCGAGTTGCCAGAAGGTCAGGTCGCGCAACTGGCGATCGTCGGCCATGAAGATGAGGATGCCGGTCAGCGCCATGGCGAGCGCCGCCAGCGCGATGCCCGCAAGCAGCATTGTGGCAACCGAGGTTTGCCCCCGCCGCGTCGCGACCTGATAAAGCACCAGCGTGGTGGCGAGCCCGCCACAGAAGGCCGCCAGCGGCAATGCGAGCGTGCCGAGCAAGACGGTCACCGGAGCCAATATCGTGGCGCCGAGCACGATGACGGCAACCGCGCCGAGGCTGGAGCCGGCCGAGACGCCGATCAGGCCGGGGTCGGCCAGCGGATTGCGGAACAGTCCCTGCATGACCGCGCCGGAGACCGCGAGCGCCGCGCCGACCAGCATGCCGAGAATGATGCGCGGCAGGCGGATGTCGTAGACAATCAGGCTGTCGCGGGCACTCACCGCGGCGTCATCAGGCACTGTGCCGAACAGCCAGTCGCCAATGACGTTGACGGCCGAAGCGTCCGAAGCCCCCGATGTCAGCGACAGAAAAATGGCAGCCGCGAGCCCCAGGCACAGCAGAAGGATGACGATGCGGGCGCGGCCCGACCGGTCGCCTTCGGATACGCTTGCCATCACCGGGCCGGCGATCGATTGATCGACCATGATCCGCCCGTTCAGTCCGTGACCTGCCCGCCATAAAGCGAGACAGCGAGGTCGTGGATGGCATCGGCCGTGCGTGGCCCGAAGCCGAGCAGATAGGCACCGTCGATGCGGATCAGCTTGCGCGCCGTTCCGGCCGGCGTCGAGGCGATCGACGGATTGCCGAACAGTTCGTCGTCCGACACCGGAGGCCCGGCATTGCTCATCATCAGGACCACGTCCGGTCTGGCGGTTATGATCGCCTCGTCGGACATTTGCTTGTAGCCGGAAAAGCCCTCGACCGCGTTGACGCCGCCAGCCAGCTTGACCATACCGTCGGCCGCGGTCTCGCTGCCGGCCGCCAGGATCTTGCCGCCCTGTATCGACAGCACGAACAGGATGCGCTTGCGCTCCTTGATCGACGCTGTCTGCTTCTCAGCTGCCGTAAGCTTGGCATCGAGCTCCCCGGCGAGCACCTCGGCCTTGGCGTCGACGCCGAGCGCCTTGCCGACGATACGGACCTTTTCGAGGATGCCTTCGTGGCTATAGTGCTCGGGCACTTCGATGAACGGGACGCTCGTCTTCTTCAAGACATCGACGGCTTGCTTGGGACCGCTGCCATGCAGCGCCAGGATGCCGGTCGGGTTAACCGACAGCACCCCCTCCGGCGACAGCGCGCGCATGTAGCCGACATCGGGCAGCTCAAGCGCCGGCTTTGGGTACCGGCTGGTGGAATCGCGAGCCACCAGATGCTTTTCCTCGCCGAGCGCATAGACGATCTCGGTAATCGAGCCGCCAACGGCCACGATTTTCGAAGGATCGGCAAACACGGCCGTGCCTTCCATGGCGCTGGCGGATTGCAGTGCGATAACAGCTATGGAGAGACCGATCACCGGCCCGAAAATAGATCCGCGCACGGTCGACAATCTTGGGAAAAAACGCATCGCATTTTCCTCAGGCTGCGGTCGGGTTTGGGATGCGCGGCAGGTTTTCCGCCAGGAAGCGCCAGTCGTCCCGCTCGCTTTCGCCTTCATGACGCTTGCCGAAGAACTGGATGAACATCTTGCCGTCGACGTCATAGACCTCAAGCGAGGTGACATGACCGTCCTTGGTCGGCTTGCGCACCGCCCAGACCTCCTGGATGTGGTCGGTCCGCAAATGCAGGTGGAAGGTTTCGTCCAGCACGTTGATCCATGGCCCCATCGGCTTGATCGACTTGATCGGACCGGAATGGATCTGGATACAGCCGCGGTTTCCCACAAAGCACATGATCGGCATCTCGCCCTCCGCAGCGTGATGAAACATGGCACGGACGGCATCATTGTCGAGCTGCCAGGCATAGTCTTGCCCGACCAGGCGGACCGCCTGCCGGCGGCTGAGCTTCAGCGTCTTCAGCATGCCGAAGAACTGGTGCACGTCGGTGAGCCGGCTCCAGCGGTCGCGCAGGTCGTCGAGGTTGGCGGCCGTTTCGTCGCCATGGATCTCGTCATCGGGGAGTGGTCCTGAAATGTCGACCGTCGGCTCCTGATTGGACGATTCGAGCGCGGCAACCAGTTTCTGATAGGCATAGAGGCTGGAGGCCGGACGCAAATGCACCTTGTGCACGGCCTCGCCCGCCGCATCGAAAAACTGCAGGCTGCGGCTGATTTCGTCGCCGTCTCGCTTCTCGACGGCAAAGCCGTGTGCCCAGACCTTCGGGAAGATGCGCAGGTCGATGTTTTCGCCAAGCACCATGGCATTGTGGTTGCCGGTGACGACCTTGTCATAGACGCCGATCTTTTCGTGCACCGCGCTTTCATTGCGGGTCAGCGCCATGACCTCGCCGACGGCTTCGAGACCGGTCAAAAGATCGTTGACGCGTGGCTCGACGCGGACGACGCCGTCGCCGCAGTGGGCTGCGACCAGCTCGGCCTCCGAAATGCCGAGCTGGGCGGCGAGATCACGCTCGCGCGTCTTCGGATTGTCTGTCCGTGCCCGCCGGATTTCATGCGGGGCGGGTTTTACGCGCTGGTCCATGTCTTGGTCCCTGTGGCCTTGCCTTACTTGTTGAGAATGAGCTTGCCCTGGCGGGTGATCTTCAGCCGGTAGAGCGCGCCATGATGCTCGATGCCGATCTCGTGCTCGCCCTGGAACAGGGTGTTGCTAGACAGGGTTCGCACCGCCAGCGGAACCCGGTCGAAACGGGCGGAGGCATCGTCGGAGCGGCGGACGCGATAGCGAAAATCGTTGGGATTGTGGGTGTTCATCTGGATGGATCCCTTTCCTGTGCCGGGCGTCTGGCTAGGCGTTGCGTAATCCGATTCATTTCTTGACTTGAATAATCATGTTTACTAGTCAGTGCAATACCGGATTAAATGAATCAACATTTAAGACCCCGGACATGATCAAAAATGCCAGCCAGCCCCGGGCCAGCCAGCATGAAACCTGGACTTTGGAGTTGGGGCATGGGGTTTGTGACTTGGGAATGGCGCGGCCGGTCGGCGGCGAACGGCGCAGCGGCTTTGCTGGCAAGCGTGGCGGCGATCGCCTTGTCGGCGCAGCTGGCCAACGCTCAGCAGGCGGCGCAGCCGGCGGACCAGCAGACAGATCAAACGAAGAAGGCCGACGAAGAAAAGGCGGCACAAGCGGGCGCAACGCTGCTCGACAAGATCCTCGTCATCAGCCGCACCGGCGAAACGGCGATCGAATCGCTGGCATCGACCAGCCATGTCGGCCAGGAACAGCTCGACCGCCGCATGGCGACGACGCCGAACGAGATGCTGCTCGGCGTGCCCGGCGTCGCCGCGCAGGCCGACGCCAGGCGTGTCAGCACCAGCATCAACATCCGCGGATTGCAGGATTTCGGCCGCGTCGCGGTGATCGTCGACGGCGCGCGCCAGAATTTCCAGCGCTCAGACCACGGCACGCAGTCGACCTTCTACATCGACCCCGAACTCGTCAAATCCGTCGACGTGATCCGCGGTCCTGTCGCCAACACCTACGGCTCGGGCGCCATCGGCGGCGTTGTCTTCTTCGATACCAAGGACGCCGAGGATTTCCTCAAGCCGGAAGAAACATGGGCCGGCTCCGTCACGGGACGCTATGAGAGCAACGGCAAGGGCTGGACAACAAGCGCATCCGGTGCCTACCGCCTCAACGAGAACTGGGATGTGCTCGGCAACATCGTCTACCGCAACTATGACGACTACAAGGATGGCGGTGGCGACACGGTCAAGGGCACGGGCTTCGATGTGCTGAGCGGTCTGCTCAAGACCACCATCCGCCCGACCGACAACAGCGAACTGAAGCTCGGTTGGGTCGGCTCAAGCGACGGCTGGAACGAGATCAGCGGCGGCGTGCCGGTCAATGAGGTCGACCTGAAGTCGAACACCTTCACCGCCCGCTACAACATTACGGATGAGGACAAGAGCTGGCTCGATCTCCATATCAACACCTCCTACAACAAGACCAATCTCGATCTGACCAGCCTCGTGCCTCTCAACCGGTTTGATCCGAGCACCGGCCTTCCCGTTGTTTTGCCGGCTGGCTCGACATCGACATTCGACATCGGCACGACCAGCATCGACATTTGGAACACGTCCAGATTCGAGACTGCCGCCATCGCGCACGAACTGACCTATGGCGGCGACTGGGCCGGCGATAACGTCGAGACCGGCGGCACGGCCGGTGGCGACAGCTTCTATACGCCTTCCGGTAAGCGGAACGTCTCCGGCGCCTATGTCCAGGACAAGCTCACCTGGGAGTGGCTCGAAGTCATCGCCGGGCTGCGTTACGACAATTACAGCCTCAAGGATGACACACACGAAACGTCGGGGGACCGGTTGTCGCCGCGCATCACCGTCGGCGTCTCGCCTTTCGACAGCGCCAGCCTTGCCGGCCTGCAATTCTACGGCACCTATGCGGAAGGATACCGGTCACCCTCCCTGTCGGAAACACTGATCAGCGGTCGCCATCCGGCGGGTGTCACCTTCCCGTTCCTGCCCAATCCCAATCTGCGGCCGGAAACCGGAAAGACCGTCGAATTCGGCGTCAACTACAAGCAGAATGACATCCTCGAAGCCGGCGATGCGCTGCGCATCAAGGCAGCCTATTTCAACAACGATGTCGAAGACTACATCGATGGCGTTACCCTGTCGCGGTTTGACCCGACAGCCGGCTGCCCGAGCGGACCCGGTATCCCGATATGCTTCCAGTACCAGAATTTTGCCAAGGCCAAGATCGACGGCTTCGAACTTGAGGGCGTCTATGATGCCGGATGGGGCTATGCCGGGCTTTCGGCCTCAATCACCAATGGTCATACCATTTCCTACAAGGACGTTCGGGCCGACCTGCTGACCATCCCCTCATCCCAGGTCACCGCGCAGCTCGGCTTACGCTTCCTCGAGGACAAGCTGACCGTGGGCGGCGAAGTGCAATACAATGGCAAGCCCAAGGGCAATCCGATCGCCGAGGACTACACGCTGGTCAATGCTTTTGCCAGCTACCAGGCGACGGACAATTTGAAGATTGATTTCCGCGCCGACAATCTGTTCGATGTCAAATACGCCAACCCGCTCAACCTGACCACGGCCGGCCAGCCGCCGCAGCCGGTCTTCGCGGCCTACGAGCCCGGCGTCACTCTGAAGCTGGCGGCGACGATGCGATTTGGAGGCTGATGACCATGACGAGCTTGATGACATCCCTTCGTCTGCTGACCTCGATGCTGGCGATGTCGCTTGCGATGGTTCCGGCGTGGGCACAAGAGTCCGCGCCGGTCCCCGCACTCACCCTAGAACTCAATGGTGCGCAACCTTCCGACAAGGGTTGCCGCCTGACGTTCGTGGTCAACAACAATCTCGGCGCCGACCTGTCCAAGGCTGCGTTCGAGATCGCCTTGTTCAACGAGGCAGGCGTCGTCGACCGGCTGACCGTGCTCGATTTCAAGGAATTGCCGGCGGGCAAGACCAAGGTGACGCGTTTCGATCTGGCCGGCACCGAGTGCTCGAAAGTCAGCCGCGTGCTGATCAACAGCGCGACCGAATGCACCGGTACCGGCGTCGAACCGAACGCCTGCATGCGCAAGCTGAAGACGGACACCAAGACCGGGATCGCTTTCGGCGTCTGAGGTGGGACTGCATCCCGCATTCCTGCAAAACAATGCGGCGTGGCCAGTTGCCGGCCACTGCCGACTGCCGCTGCGAGCGAACGATCTTGATTTGACAATTCTGCTCTTGTCGCTGCAGGTCTCGCGGCGAGACATGCAGGATATCAGTCCCCTCCCCGAAGCCAGCGCCGAGCTGGCGATAGAGCCAACCGAGCCGCTCGCGCTGCCGCGGCCATCGGCCTGGAACCGCAAGTGGACGGCGGCGATCGTCGTCTCCTGCCTGCTCCATGCCGCGGTGGCAGCGGCCTTTCTGATCTCCCCTACGGGGATTTCCAGTTTCCAAGATGCCGAGCAGCCGGAAGGCAGTGAACAGTCGGGCACCAACGTGGTCGGCAGCGCGCTGGACAAGGACCCGACGGCAATAAACGTTGCACTGGTGCCGAACCCGCAACCCGCCACACCACAGCCAGCAACGCCGCCCAAGCCAACGCCGCCAACAGAGCCTTCGCAACCCGCGAAGGACGCAGAAAAGCCGCTCAAGCCTTTGCCGGAACCTGCCAAACAGCAGACGGTGACGCCCGACATATTGGTGGCCGGCGCCCCTCGCCCCGATGACCAGAGCGTGGCTCCCAAGGCCGAAACGCCGGCGCAGCCGACCGTGCAGGCCGAGAGCGCCGAAGTGCCTGTCGCCGTTCCAGAGCAGCCACCGATCCCCAGCGCCAGGCCAACGTCGGCAGCTGCCCCTTCAAAGACGGCGGATGAGAAGCGCGGCACGGCGAATGGCGAGGACCGGTCGGCGCAAGCAGCCAGCAAGGGCAAAAGGCAAAAAGAGGCAGGCACGGCCGCGGAAGACAACTACCGCGGCGATGTTTTTAGAAAACTCGGCAGCGTCAATCGCACCCTCCCGCCTTCCCTACAGCTGGCGGCACGCAACAATGCGGTTGTCACATTCGTCATAGGCAGGAAGGGCAACATAAACGAGTTGCGCATCCTGGAGACCTCAGGGTCGGCGGCTTTCGATCAGGCGGCGCTTGGCATTGTCCGCAAGGCAGCCCCCTTCCCTCCAATTCCACCACAGGCAGCAAGCGCAAATTTGGAGTTCGAGACCGAAATCGGCCCATTTTGAATGTGCGCAGAACAAACGCTGCAGCCGCCAATCATCAACATCCGCACGAAAGGAACCGCCATGTACATCGCCATGAACCGCTTCAAGGTGCAGACCGGCTCGGAGAACGATTTCGAAGCCGTGTGGAAGAACCGCGATTCCAGCCTCGCTGAGATGAAGGGTTTCCGGGAATTCCACCTGCTGCGTGGCCCGGCCAACGAGACCGAAGGCTACACGCTGTTTGCGTCGCACACGGTGTGGGCGAGCCACGAGGATTTCATCGCCTGGACCAAGTCGGAGAATTTCCGCGCCGCCCATCGAAATGTCGGCACGACAAAGGTCCACTATCTCGGCCACCCCCAGTTCGAGGGCTTTTCGGTCGTCGAAGGCGCTTAAATACTGGCCGGGATCAAGCTCCGGCCAGCAGGCTCGCATTGCCGCCGGCGGCGGTGGTGTCGACGCAGACAGCCCGTTCATGTGCATAGGCCGCCGGGTTCAGTACCTCGCTGACCAGCGGCACGATCGGCCCGGAGCGGTCGGCGATGACCTTGCGCACGATGCGCGCGGCCTCGGACGTGCCGGAAAAAGCGACGACATCGACGCGTAGCGCGCGCGCCTCGACCGGATCCGGCCGGCCGTCGATGGCGGCCAGCGGCAGGCCCTTGCCGGTCAACGCGGAAAGGGCAGCCGGTGCGCCGGGCGCCACGGCCAGCACCGCATTGCCGGCGGCGAGCGCCTGGATCGTCTGCGCGAGCAGCGTATCGCCATCGGGACCAAGGCACAGCACCCGTCCGCGTGGCGACAGCGACAGCGTGTTGGCCTCGCCGGTTGGTCCGGGCAGGTCGACCTGGCCGAAATCGATGCCGGCGGCAGCACCAATGGCCGCGGCACCCTTGCCGCGCAGATGCTTCCTCAGAATGGCGATCCGGTCGGGCCGCGTCGACCAGCCGCCAAGTGTGGGATCAGGCAGATTGTCGGCAAGTTCGGTCGCCGTGACCTTATGGCCATCCTGCAAATGGGTGCCGGCCTCCGGCCCCTTGCGGAAGCGCCTGAGATAGTGCGGGCCGCCGGCCTTCGGCCCGGTGCCTGAAAGCCCCTCGCCACCAAACGGCTGCGAGCCGACCACGGCGCCGATCTGGTTGCGGTTGACGTAGATGTTGCCGGCATGAATGCCGTCGACGAAATGCTGGACGCGACCCTCGATGCGGGTGTGCAGGCCGAAGGTCAGGCCATAGCCCTTGCGGTTGATGGCGGCGATGACCGCGTCGATTTCGTCGGCGTCGAACGTAGCGACATGCAGCACCGGCCCGAACACCTCGCGCTCCATGTCCTCGATACCCTTGACCCGGAAAACATGCGGCGCGACGAAGCGACCTTCCTTCGGCGCCTCGAGCTTGGCGATCAGCCGGCCCTGCAGGCCCATTTTCGTGCAGTACTCGCGGATCGAGCTTTGCGCTTCGTCGTCGATGACAGGGCCGACATCGGTCGAAATCCGCCAGGGATCGCCGATGCTGAGCGCCTCCATGGCGCCCTTCAGCATCTCCAGCATCTTCTTCTCCACGTCCTTCTGCACATAGAGCACGCGCAGTGCCGAGCAACGCTGGCCGGCACTCTGGAAAGCCGAGGCGAGGATGTCGCGCACCGCCTGTTCGGGCAGCGCGGTGGAATCAACGATCATGGCGTTGAGGCCGCCCGTCTCGGCGATCAGCATGGCGTTGGGCGCGGCCGTCTCGGCCAGTTGCTTCTCGATCAGCTTGGCGACCTCGGTCGAGCCGGTAAAGCAGACGCCGGCGATGCGCGGATCTGATGTAAGCGGCCCGCCGACCGATGGGCCGTCGCCAGGGAGCAACTGGATGACGTCTTCCGGCACACCGGCCCCGCGCAGCAGCTCGACAGCCCGGAAGGCGATCAGCGGCGTCTGCTCGGCCGGCTTGGCGATGACCGAATTGCCGGTGACAAGTGCGGCCGCGATCTGGCCGGTGAAGATGGCGAGCGGGAAATTCCACGGCGAAATGCACACGATGGCGCCGCGCGCTTGCGTGCCCGCCTCCGCATTAGCCGCCTCGGTGGCGTAGTAGCGCAGGAAGTCGACCGCCTCGCGCACTTCGGCGACGCCGTCGGCCAGCGATTTGCCGGCCTCGCGGGTGGCGAGTGCAAAGAACTCGACGGCATTGGCTTCATAGAGATCGGCGGCACGGTTGAGGATGGCAGCGCGCTCGGCGACGGAACGTTTTGCCCATGCCGGCTGCGCTTCCACCGCAAAGCGCACGGCGGTCGCGACTTGCTTGGCGGCGGCTTCGCTGACCGTACCGACCACTTCGGAAGGCTTTGCTGGGTTGACTATGGGACGCTGCTTGCCGTAGCCGGCGGCACGGGTGATCGGCTTGGCATGCCAACGATCCGGCCCAGCGAAGGCCGCCCTGGCCTTGTCGATCGCCGCCAGCGTCACCGTGTCGGTGATGTCGAATCCTTTCGAATTGCGACGCCCGGCCCCAAAAATCTCGGAAGGCCGGGCAATCGCCGGATTGGCGGCCGGACCCTGGCTCTCGACCGTTTCGAGCGGATCGCGCGCAATGTCCTCCGGCTCGACGTCCTCATCGGTCAGCTGGTGCACGAAGGAGGAATTGGCGCCGTTCTCCAGCAACCGGCGGACCAGATAGGCCAGCAGATCGGAATGCGCACCGACCGGCGCGTAGATGCGGCAGCGCGTGCCTTCGGACCGGCGCACCGTCTCGTGCAGCGCCTCGCCCATGCCGTGCAGGCGCTGGAACTCGAAGGAATCGCGATTATCCGTCATCGCCAAGATGGCGGCGACGGTGTGGGCATTGTGGGTGGCGAATTGCGGATAGATGCGGTCGGTCATCGATAGCAGCTTTTTCGCGCAAGCCATGTAGGAAACGTCGGTGTTGGTCTTGCGGGTGAAGACGGGATAGCCTGACAGTCCGAGCGTCTGCGCCCGCTTGATCTCGGTGTCCCAATAGGCACCCTTGACCAGCCGCACCATGATGTTGCGGTCGTATTTCCTGGCCAGCGCATAGAGCCAATCGATGGCGAAAGCCGCGCGTGGCCCATACGCTTGCACCACCACGCCGAAGCCGTTCCAGCCGGCGAGCTCCGGCTCGGCCAGCACCCGCTCGATGACGTCGAGCGACAGATCGAGGCGATCGGCCTCCTCGGCATCGATGTTGAGGCCCATACGCGAATGGCGCGCGGCAAGCGCCAGCGACAAGAGCCGCTCGGCCATCACAGGCAGCATCTCTTCCTTCTGCGCCACCTCGTAGCGCGGATGCAGCGCCGAAAGCTTGACCGAAATGCCGTGGTTCTGCCTGATGTCAGGACCGTTGGAGCCGGAATCGAGCGACGAAATCGCGTCGGCATAGGCCTTGTGATAGCGCAAGGCGTCGGCCTCGGTACGGGCCGCCTCGCCCAGCATGTCGAAGGAATAGAGGTAGCCCTTCTGCGTCATCGGCCGGCCGCGCTTGACGGCTTCCGTGATGGTGCGGCCGAGCACGAACTGCTCGCCCATCTCGCGCATGGCGGCGGCCACCGCCTTGCGGATGACCGGCTCGCCCAACCGCCGCACCATCGAGCGCAGCGTGCCTTCGATGCCGCCCTCGCCCTCATCGAGGACGCGGCCGGTCAGCATCAGCGCCCAAGTCGAGGCGTTGACGAAGATGGAGCTCGAACCGCCCGAATGCGCCGACCAGTCGTGCGGCGCGATCTTGTCGGCGATGAGGTCGTCCATCGTTTCGGTATCGGGCACGCGCAACAGTGCCTCGGCCAGGCACATCAGCGCGACGCCTTCCTTGGTGGAGAGACCATAGGCCGAGAGGAAGACTTCCATCAGCCGGGGATCGGACGAACCGCGCACCGCCCGCACCAGATCGGCGGCGCGGGCCGAGATCGCCTTGCGGTCTTTCCCGGAGAGCGCCGTCGCGTCGGCAAGCCGCTTCACGGCCTCGTCTTCATCGGGCAGGTAGTTGGCGCGGATCTGCTGGCGGATGGCATCGAGCGCTGGCATGGCGGTCCCATGGATCGAGCAAAGGGATCGGGCCGGCGGTCACCGGACCGAATGGTGCAAGCTAGCACAGATGCGAATTTTCAATCGGTCCGAAGAAATCGACATTGCAGGTCGTTCGATCTATCGTAGCAGCTCAAAACCGACATATGGACTGCATTTTCGATGACGGAAGACCAATTGGACCGCATCGACAGGAATATCCTGGCGGCGCTGGCAAGCGATGGCCGGCTTTCGATGTCAGAACTGGCGGCAAACGTCGGCCTGTCGAAAACGCCGGTGCAGGCGCGGGTGAAGCGGCTGGAGAAGGACGGCTACATCAGGGGCTACCAGGCGATCATCGACCGCGAGCGCATGGGCGAAGGCCATGTTGCATTCGTCCAGGTGAAATTGTCCGACACCAGGTCCGCCGCGCTCGATGCCTTCAACCGATCCGTGCAGGCCGTGCCGGAAATCGAGCAGTGCCACATGATGGCGTCGAGCTTCGACTATCTGCTGAAAGTCCGCACCAGGGACATCGCCGCCTACCGCCGCGTCCTCGGCGAACGCATCTCGGCCCTGCCCCACGTCGCCCAGACCTCGACCTTCGTGGCAATGGAGACAGTCAAGGATCGATGACCATGATCCCGAAAAGTGGAAGCCGGTTTTCGGACAAGATCATGGTCAAACGTAGAGCCCCATCCCGATACATCGGGATGGATCGGGCTCTAACTCACTCCGAAAGCGTCTTCAGGAAAGCCACCAGCGCCGCACGTTCACGATCCGACAGCCCCAGCGGATGAACTTCGGACGTACCCTCCACGCTGGGTGCAGCCTTGGCGTAGTGCGCCACGACCTCGTCGAGCGACGAAAACTGCCCGGCATGCATGTAGGGCGACCGCGTTGCCGCACCGCGCAGCGACGGCGTCTTGTAGGCGCGGATCAGTTGCGGGCCATCCTTGACCATGAAGCGCAACTCGCCGCAGGCGCTGGCGTCGCCATCGCGATAGGCGCCGAAACAGTTGAACGGGTCGGCTTCGACTTGGCGCACCGCATCGATGCGGCCGCGGTCCGGCGGCAGGCCCGCAATGGGTGGCACGCCGGTGTTGTGAAAGCTGTTGTCGGTGAAGCGCGGGCCGTTGTGACAGGTCACGCAATTGGCCTTGCCGATGAACAGTTTCAGCCCAAGGATTTCTTGCTTGGAAAAGACCGCATCGCCTTTCGGCTCAGCACCGGTGGCGACGTCCAGCGCAAAACGGTCGAAACGCGTCGGCGCCGGCGCGATCGAGCGTTCGAAGGCCCCAATCGCCTTGCCTATATTGGCAAAGACGCCGTTGACGGCGTCACGCTGCGGGCCGCTCATCGCGTTCCAGGCAGCCTTCTCGGCATCGTTTCCCAAAGGGCTGGCATCCAACGGCATACCGGAAAAGTCAGGCAGCGGCCCAAAAATGCGCTCATAGCGCTCGCCGAAGCGCGCCTTGATGTAATGCGCGTAGGCGGCGCGGTTTCCCGCCTGCTCCAGCGGATTTTCGAGCGGCGTCAGCGCTTGGGCCCACAGGCTGTCGCGGCGGCCGTCCCAGAAGAACCAGGGATCGCGCGCGACGCCGGCCAGCGGCATGGTGCGCCGGCTGGTACGGCCGACCCCGACCGCCTGCGGCAGGTCGTCCTGGAACTGGCGGTCGATCTTGTGGCATGTCGAACAGGATATCGACCCGTCACCGCTCATGCCTTGGTCGAAGAACAGCGTCGAGCCGAGTGCGGCAGCCGCCGGCACGTCGGCAAAACGATTGGTGGTGTCGGGCTTGAGCGCCGGCAGCGACGACAGCGCCAGCGAGGCGATGGTCGTCTTCTCGGCGTCGGAAAAATCCGGCTTCGTGCAACCGGTAAGGACAACGGCCACCATTAGCGCCAGAAAACGCGAACGCCGCCTCATGTCCTGCTCACAGCACCACGTTGAAGAGCACCGTATCGGAGCCTGCGGTGGCCGAGATAGCGAAATGCAGCTGCCACCAGCCGCTCATGGTGAATTTCACCCCTTCGATCCGGTAACGCCCGTCGCCGAGATAGTCGGTCGCTTGCGGGCTGGTCGGCAGGCCGTGACTGTGCAGCGGCATGCCGCCGGAGATCGCGATCGCCGCCCCTTCCACCGGAGCTCCAGCCTTTGTCTTCAGCGTCAGCAGCCAGGATTGCAGTTGGCCTAGCCGCACAACGCCTCGCTCCGGCGCGAAGCTTGCCACGAACAGCCCGTTGGCGGTGTTCTTCGTCCGAGAGACATCCGGGCCGGCGGGCCGCGCCGACCGCGGCGCCGTCAGGTAAACGACCGCGAGAATGCCGACCAGCAAGGCAGCCAGACCAAGACCTGCCAGAAGATAACGCCATATCGATGCCAAACCGGTTCCTCTTCTGCAGACAACGCTCTGCCGAACGGATCGCATCCCGCCAGCCTGTGGGAAAACGCTGTGGCGGAAAAAACCCTGCTTGCCAAGCATGGCGCTGCCGGTGGCAAAAAGCTACAGCACCGAGATCACTGGAGGATTGCAGATGGCGGGAAACGGCGTCGCCTCGATCGGCGAATGCATGCTCGAACTGTCGGGCCAGACGGGACCGAACTGGCGCATAGGCTTTGCCGGCGACACGTTCAACACGCTGTGGGCGCTGCATGCACTGAGCGCTGAGCGGCCGGCAACCTATGTCTCGGCCTTCGGCGACGATCCATTCTCGCAAGGCCAGATCGATTTCTTCGCTGAAAACGGCATCGGCATCGGCTCCAGCCCGCTCATAGCGGGCGCGCGGCCCGGCCTCTATGCCATCACGCTGACGGGAGCCGAACGTTCCTTCACCTATTGGCGTGGCGACGCCGCCGCGCGGCAGCTTGTCTCGGACCCGGCCGCATTATCGAAAAACCTGCAAAATCAGGCACTTGTCTATTTTTCCGGAATCACTTTGGCAATTCTGGACGAAGCCGCGCGCGCTGAGTTGCTGGCCGCCGTCGCCAAGGCGCGTTCGGCTGGTTCACTTATCGCCTTCGACCCCAACTATCGGCCGCGGCTCTGGCGTGAGCGCGAGGATGCGCAGGCAGCGATCGTCGAAGCCCTTGCCGTCACCGACATCGCATTGCCGACCTTCCCCGACGAGCAGATGCTGTTCGGCGATCCAACACCGCAAGCCACAGCGAAGCGGCTCGGGCAACTCGTCGGCGAGGTCGTCGTCAAGAACGGCGAAGCACCGGCACTGATTGCCCAAGCAGGAACGCTGCGCGAAGTCCCGGCAATCCATGTCGCCGCTCCCGCCGATACGACGGGCGCCGGCGATTCCTTCAACGGCGGCTATCTTGCGGCTCGACTTGCCGGCCACGACCCGCTTGAAGCAGCACGCCGTGCGCATCGCGTCGCCGCAGCCGTGGTGCAGGTGCGCGGCGCGCTGGCGCCGTTCGAGACGCTGCGCGCGGCCTTCGCCGGCTAAAGTCTGTTGCGATTCAGGTCAGGCGGGCTTCACCTGAACATTGGCAGGCCTCAGGGCAGACGGAATCTGTATTCCGTCACGTGGTGGTAGATCGCGCCCGGCCACAGCGTCGCCTGCGGGAAATAAGGCCGGTTCGGCGCGTCCGGCCAAATCTGCGGCTCCAGGCAGAAGCCGCAAAAAGCCTTGTAGTCGCGGCCTTCCAACCCGGTGCGCGGCGTCACGTACTGGCCGGTATAGAGCTGGACGCCCGGCTCAGTGGTCCAGACCTCCATCTCGACACCGGAACTGGCGCCTTGCGCCCATGCCGCCTGCTTGAGCGGCCCGCGTGCCGAAGCGAGGCAGAAATTCTGGTCGTAGGGCAGCTGTTCGCCCTCGGTCTCCATGCGCAGCGGCCGCGCCTGGCGGAAATCGAACGGCGTGCCGTCAACCGGCTTGACCACGCCGGTCGGGATCATGTCGCCATCGACCGGCAGGTAGGCGCCGGCATTCAGCATCATCCTGTGGTCGAGAATGTCGCCGGCGCCGCCATCATCCAGGTTGAAATAGGAATGCTGGGTCAGATTGCACAGCGTCGGCTCCTCGCAGGTGGCGGTCAGCTCGACGCTGAGCGTGCCGGGGATCTTCAACCGGTAGGTACAAGTGACATCGAGCGCGCCGGGAAAGCCCATCGCGCCGTCGGGATCGTGCAACGTCAGCGTGACGAAATCCCTGCCATGCAACGAAACCGTCCACGGCCTGTGGGAATAGCCTTGCGAGCCGCCATGCAGCGTATGCTTGTCGAGGAAGTTTTGCTCGGTCTGGTAGCGGCTGCCGGCGATGGTAAAGCGGCCGTCGCGGATGCGGTTGGCATAGCGGCCGACAACCGCTCCAAAGAAGCCCGTATCCGTCTCGTAGGCCGCCAGATTGTCGTAGCCAAGCACCAGCGGCGCATCGTGCCCGGTCAGGCGCAGATCCTGGATGATCGCGCCCAGACCGATGATGTTGGCGGTGATACCGCCGCCCCTGATCGTGAAGCGACGCACCGGCTCGCCTGCCTGCGTCGTGCCGAAAACCTCGCCGTCCTTCATCGCCATGCCCGTAAATGCCAGTTGATCCAGAAGACTTCGGCTGGTTTTCCCATGAGAGACAGGCAGGCCATCGGCCTCCCCATCTCAGGGAATATCCTATCAGAGGCCGAGGCCGCCGATGCAGACATATTTGGTGTCGAGATAATCCTCGATGCCCTGATGTCCGCCTTCTTTGCCGAGACCCGATTCCTTGACGCCGCCGAACGGCGCCTCCGGCGTGGTGATGAGGCCTTCATTGACGCCGACCATGCCGTATTTCAGCCCTTCCATGACGCGGAAGGCGCGGCCGAGATCGCCGGTGTAGAAATAGCAGGCGAGGCCGAATTCGGTGTCGTTGGCGAGTGCTATCGCCTCCTCTTCGGTCTCGAACTTGAACACCGGTGCGACCGGGCCAAAGATCTCTTCCTTCATGAAGCGCATCTTGGGCGTCGCATTGGCAATGACCGTCGGCTGGAAGAACGAACCGCCGAGCGCATGGCGCTTGCCGCCGGCAACGATCTTGCCGCCCTTGGATGTGGCGTCGGCGATCAGTTCTTCGACCTTCTCGACCGCCTTCTCGTCGATCAGCGGCCCCTGCTGCACGCCGTCCTCGAGGCCGGAGCCGACCTTCAGCCCGTTGCTGGCGGCAGCGAGCTTCTCGACGAACTTGTCATAGACACCAGCCTGGACAAGGAAGCGGTTGGTGCAGACGCAGGTCTGGCCGGAATTGCGATACTTGGCGGTGATCGCACCAGCGACCGCACGCTCGAGGTCGGCGTCATCGAAGACAATGAACGGCGCGTTGCCACCGAGCTCCATCGACACTTTCTTGACGGTGACCGACGACTTCTGGATGAGAAGCTTGCCGACTTCGGTCGATCCGGTGAAGGTGATCTTCGACACCAGCGGATTGGCGCAGATCTCGTCGCCGATCTCGCTTGCCGAACCGGTCAGGATGTTGACGACGCCCTTGGGGAAGCCGACCTCCTCTGCGAGCGCACCCCAGGCGAGGCCTGAATATGGTGTCTGCGAGGCCGGCTTGACCACTGCGGTGCAGCCGGCGGCGAGCGCCGGGCCGAGCTTGCGGGCCAGCATCGAGGACGGGAAATTCCACGGCGTGATGGCGGCGATGACCCCGACCGGTTCCTTGGTCACCAGGATGCGGCGGTCCGCCCATGGCGACGGCACGACGTCGCCATAGGTGCGGCGGCCTTCCTCGGCGAACCACAATATGTAGGCCGCGGCAGAGCCGATCTCGCCCTTCGATTCGAACAGCGACTTGCCCTGTTCGATGGTCAGCAGTTCGGCCAGCACGTCCTGATTGTCCATCATTGCGTCATGCAGCTTGCGCAGCAGCTTCGAGCGCTCGAGCGCGGTCGTCTTGCGCCAGGTCTTGAAAGCTTCCGCGGCGGCTTCGATGGCGCGGCGGGTTTCGGCTTTGCCCGACTTCGGCACGGTGCCGATCTTGAGGCCGGTGGCCGGGTTGTTGACGTCAACCGTCTGGCCGCTGTCGGCCTGCACCCATTCGCCATTGATGAGATTGGCCTGCCGCATGAAATGGCTGGTTTTCTGAAGCATGGTCTATCCTCCGTTCGGCGCGCTGACGGCCGGTCTGTGAAATCTTCGGTGAGCGTGCGCCATGGACTGAAGCCGGCACGCCGGAGCCACTGCTCTTTACCGAGGGCAAGGCCCGCAAGCAATCGCAAGATGGCATATAGGGGTTGGACCAGCCCGAGGCGAGAGCAGGCCGGACATATGCCGTGCCGATCGCTGGCCGCACCATCTGGCTATCTATCCGAAAACGTGGAGCACCACCGTCAGCCAGAAGGCGGTTGTAACAACCGCGCTCGCCGTGGCGATTGTCATCTGGTTCGACGCCAGCGCCTGGCCGGTGTTGAACTGCACGGCGATGAGATAGGAATTGATGCCGGATGGTAGCGCCGCCACCACCACCGCCACTTTGGCCGTCAATGGCGGCAGGCCAAGCAGCCAGACCAGACCGAGAACCAGAGCCGGCATCAGGAACAATTTCAGCACCGAAAGCGCCAGAGCCGGCCGGACATTGCCGGAGATACCGAAGCGGCGCAGGCTGAGGCCCATGGCGAACAGCGCCACTGGCCCGGCAGTGTCAGCCAGCGCATCAACCAGCCGTGTGGCAAGGTTCGGCAGCGGCGCGCCGGTTAGGCGCCATGCCAGCCCGGCCAGGATGCCGATGATCAGGGGATTGGTGAACAGTCTTCTCAGAAAGCTCTGGATGATGCGCAGCGGGTGTACGGGCTCGCTGCCACCGCGGCCAAATATCTCGAACATGATGATCGACGCCATCATCATGGTCGGCAGATGCACGGAAACGAGCAGCGACAGCACTTCGAATCCGCTGGACCCGAATACGCCGAGAACGAAGGGAATGCCCAGCAACACCACATTCGAGAAGGACGACGACACTCCACCGACGATACCTGTGCGTGCGTCCCGCCCGAAGATTCGCGTCGTCACCAGATGGCCGGCAGCCCATGTCATTGCAACCGCGGTGAAGTAAGCGCCCCACAGCGACCATGGCGCCACGCCATGGAAATCGGAATTCACCATCGTCCGAAACAGCAGCAGCGGCATCGCCACGTTGATGGCGAATTCGGAGATGCCGTCCCCGCTGGGCGGCTTTAGATAGCCGGTGAGCCCGGTGAGATAGCCGAGCGCGACGAGGCTGAAGACGAAAAGAACGGTTTCGGTGAGCGGCGACATTTTTCAGGGATAGGCGAGCCACGGCCGCGGCGCAATCGCGCCCGAATTTGATCATGCCCTAATTTGATCATGGCCAAATTTGATCATGGTCCATTGGCAGCGTTATAGAGGGCTTGGATCATCAGGGCGGATGCGAACGACAAATGACCTTTGTCGAAACCTCGAAGCTTAATCTTTTGCGGCGGGCATGGCTGACGGCTTTCATCGCCGCACTGCTTTGCCTTGCCGCGACCGCGCTTGCAGTTGCCGAGACAATAAGCCTTAAGGGCGTGGCGCTGATCATCGGCCAGTCGAATTACCTGCACATCGCCGCCCTGCCCAACCCCGCCAACGACGCCCGCGACATGGCCAAGATGCTGACCGACCTTGGCTTCGACGCCCGCAGCGTCACCGACCGCGACGCCACCAAGCTGAAGCGCGACCTGGAGCGGTTCACCGAAGATGCCGACGGCGCCGATGTCGCCTTCATCTACTACTCCGGTCATGGCATCGAGGCCGGCGGCGAAAACTATCTGGTTCCGGTCGATGCCGACGTCCCGTCGCTGAAGGATGCCGGCACCAGCCTTGTGCCGATATCGGCCGTCATGGAGGCATTGAAAAAGACAGTGCCGGTGACGATCATGCTGCTCGACGCCTGCCGCACCAATCCATTCCCCGCGGATGCCATGGTCCGGCGCTCACCGACCGCTTCCGCCTCGCCCATAGGCGCCGGCGGGTTGGAGCCGGTGCGCGGCGCGAAGGCGCTCGGCAATGCGCCGGCGGCCGACGCGAGCCTGGGTACGGTGGTCGGCTTTGCCGCAGAACCGGGTCGTCCAGCGCTCGATGGCGCCGCCGGCGAAAACAGCCCTTATGCGTCCGCTTTGCTGCGCCACCTCGCGGCGATGAAGGGTACCGAGTTCGGCTCGGTCATGCGCATGGTGACCGAGGAGGTCTATCTCGACACAAAGGCAAAGCAGCGCCCCTGGGTCAATGAAAGCTTGCGCCGGCTGCTCTATTTCGGCGTCGCGCCGGCGGAGCCGACCGGCGACGACGGGCTGATCACCGGCGAGCGGCGCCAGCTGCTGCTGACGATTTCCGACCTGCCCGACCCCAAACGGGCGCAGGTGGAACTGGCCTCGCTGCAGGAAGGCGTGCCGCTTGATGCGCTTTATGGCGTGCTGAAAGCGCTCGGCACGGAAAAGATCCCGGAAGATCCGACTGACCTGCAAAAGGTGCTCGACGCCCAGGCCGAGCGCCTGAAGAAGATGATGTCCGAGCGTGCAGCGCTTCGCACCGACGATCCGGAGATCAAACGGCTTGTCGCCTCCGCCGACAAGGCCATCAGCCAGGGCGCCATCGTGACGGCGCGTAAATTCCTCGACGATGCCGTCGGCCGGATCGAAGAGACCAACGACGCGGTCGATCAAGCCGAGGATCTCGTCAAGCAGAAGCGTCTTGCCGATGCCGCGATCTATGCCAGGCGCGCCGATGCCTCTGGCCTGGTCTTCGACTACAAATCCGCCGCAGGCGATTACGCCAAGGCCTTCTCGCTGGCCGAGAAATGGGACGACAAGCTGCGCTGGAACTACAAGAACCAGCAAGCCGAGGCGTTGAACGCCTACGGCTACGCCACCGGCGATCTCGATGCGCTGCAGCACTCCATCGAGGCCTATCGCACCATTCTGAACTTCATCCCCAATGACGAACAGAATCGCGACTGGGCGATCACCCGCAACAACATGGCGGTGGTGCTGCAGACCATCGGCGAGCGAGAGACGGAGACCGCGCGCCTTGAAGAGGCAGCGCGGATCTTTCGCGATTCCCTTGTCGTGTTCGAGCGCGAGAAGGACGATCTTAACTGGGCCGCCGCGCAGAACAATCTGGCCAACGTGCTGTTGAAGATCGGCGAACGTGAGAGCGACCCGAAACGCCTGAACGAGGCGGTGGTGGCGATGCGCGCCACACTCGAAAAACGCCCGCGCGACAAGGTCCCGCTCGACTGGGCCGCTTCGCAGAACAATCTCGGCCTGGCGCTCTATGCGCTTTCCGAGCGCGAGGCCGCCGGCGAACATCTGACGCAAGCCGAGGCGGCCTACCGGCTGGCACTTGAGGAATACACACGCGAAAAGGCGCCGGTTGAATGGGCGATGGTCGAGAACAATCTCGGCAACACGCTGGTGTCGCTCGGCATTCAGCTCAACGACAAGGCGAAGATAAACGAGGCGGCCAACGCGTTCCGTGCCGCGCTTGAAGTGCGAACCCGTGAAACCTTCCCCGTCTCATGGGCGACCAGCAGGCTCAACCTCGGCAACGCGCTGAGCGGTGTCGCCCGTTTCGATATGGGCACCGGCGCGCTCGAAGAGGCCGCGGCCGCCTATGACGATGCACTGACGGTCTTTACCCGGCAGCGTTTCCCGATGGACTGGGCGTCGGCGCAGAACAATCTCGGTTCGATCTACCAGACGCTTGGCCAGCGCACCCGCGACGCGGCCAAGCTGGAGCAGTCGGCCGCGGCCTTCCGGGCGGCCCGGCAGGTCTATGTCAGACGGAAATTCCCTCTCGACTGGGCAATGAGCCACTACAATCTCGGCAACACGCTGCAGCTCCTCGGCGGCGTCACCGACAAGCCGGAACATTATGGTGAAGCCATTGCCGCCTACCGCGATGCGTTGCGCGAGTACAAGCGCGAGACGAACCCCCGCCAATGGGCGCTGGCCCAGGCCGGCCTCGGCTCGACGCTGCACTGGCTGAGCATGAGCAATGCCGACTCCAGGACGCTGCTTGAGTCCATAGCGGCCCGCCGAGCAGCCCTCGAAGTACTCACCGTCGACGCGGCACCAGTCGACTGGGCCAACGCCCAGAACGGCATCGGCATGAGCCTGCTCAACCTCGGCAATCTCGAACGCACCGGCAAATACCTCGGTGATGCCGAGGCCGCCTTCGCGGCCACGCTGAAGGTATTCACCAGGGAAAGCCTGCCCATGCAATGGGCCTTCGCGCAGAACAATCTCGGTGACGTCAGCTGGAACCGAGCCAGCTATGGCGGGGGCAAGGCCGAATATCAAAAGGCGATCGAATTCTTCGAGAACGCCAAGCAGGGCTTTACCGAAGCCGGCTACACAATCCCCATCCCGCTCACCGACCAGAAGATCGATCTGGTGAAGAAGCAGATGGCGAAGAAGTAGGTCTACGCATCCCGCCGACCGCGCCTTGTCTTTCGGCTGGCTTTACCGTCCCTATATGTCCCGTCACCGGAACCCATTGCCGGGAACCGGAGAAGGATAGCGGATGATTCGATTTGCCTTGGCGTTGTTCCTGTTTCTTATTCCCGGCGTGGCCCACGCCACGGATGCAGGCTGGGCGCTGCTGCGCGATGGCGGACATGTCGTGCTGCTGCGCCATGCCATGGTCACCGGCACCACCGACCCGGCCAATTTCGACATCGACAGTTGCGCCACCCAGATGAACCTGTCGGCCCGTGGCAAGCAACAGGCGAGCAAGATCGGCGCTCTGTTTGCCGCCCGTGCGGCACCGATCGAGCGCGTGTTGTCCAGCCGCTATTGCCGCTGCCTCGATACTGCCCGCATCGCCTTCGAGGCCGAGCCGGAGCTGTTTGCTCCGCTCGATCTCCTGAAGGGCGACGAGGCGCAGAAAGCCGCGCAGATCGCGGCGATCCTGAAAGAAATCCGCGCCTATTCCGGCTCCGACAATCTGGTCATGGTCACCCATCTGGAAGACATCGTGGCGCTGACCGGCATCTCGCCGCGCGAAGGCGAGGCCGTGGTCGTGGAGCCGCAGGGCGATAGCCTGCGCGTGCTCGGCCGCGTCACCTTCTGAGCTCCCTGCGCGCGATCGCTGACGTCGAAAGCGGTGTTGCCGAAATGCCACCGCCGCAAGAAGCCGCAAATCCGCCACGACAATGCCGCTTGCGACAACCCGTCGCAGGGGCTATAGGCGCGCTCCCGGTCACGAGAACCGAAGCGAGCACAACGGTTGGAGCTTTCGCCTCCGCCCGTGCAGGCGGCTTTGCCGCCCTGTATACGGCGCCGCTTTGGGGACTGGGATCGCGGATGTAGCTCAGCGGGAGAGCGCCGGATTTGGGTCCGGAGGTCGGGGGTTCAATTCCCTTCATCTGCACCACGGATAGCTCAGTTTGGTTAGAGCATCAGATTGTTAATCTGACTGTCGAAGGTTCGATTCCTTCTCCATTGGCCTGAAAAGCCATCCGAAAAACGGTCAGGGGACTGGAATGCGAAAGACTGAACGGATGGCCCAAGCCCTCGGGCGCGGATCATCCCAAGCGTCTTTCGCCATCGGCTCGCGGCCAGGCCCGCGGTGACGATCAAGGCGCAGTGTCGCCGGCAAAGGAAGCTCGGCCTCCGGCGCCCGCTTCGCTGCCCCGCGATCCGCTCCCGAAGGCCCGCCACGGATTGATGCCACCAGTCCCCGGATCATTCGTGCCCGGACGATGACGCAAGACGACGATGTGAAACGAGAAACGAAAGGAACGATCGACGCATGACTTGACGCCTCGCATGTGGCCATGCCCGACAGGAGTGAAACAATGACAATTCTCGACAAGGTTCTTGGACGCGAGCGCGTCCTCGTAAAGGAAAACGAACGTGCCCTCACCCTCCACAAGGGTGAGATCAAGACTGTCCTGCTGCCGGGCGAACATTGGCTCGCCAACCGGCGCGGCAGCCTTGAAGTGTCCCGGCACGATCTGAAGAACCCGGAATTCGTTTCGGCATACGAGAAGGCGTTGTTCGACAAGCTCCCGGATGTGGCCGCGCGTCATTTCACCGTCGTTCGCACCGGGCGCACGGATGTCGCCATCATCGAGCGTGACGGCAATCTGCACGCCGTTCTGGCGCCGGACCGCAAGCTCGTGCTGTGGACGGATGCCGGTCCGTGGAAGGTGACGCTGATCGACACATCGGTCGATCTCGCCATCGATGCGGCGGTCATGCGCCGGCTCGGCCAGGCCCGGAAGGCGGAATTGATGTCCGTCCACCCGGTCGTCGACGGTCAGGCCGGACTGCTGTTCATCGACGGTGTCCTGGTCAGGACGCTGACGGCGGGCGTGCATGGCTTCTGGAACGTCGGACGCATGGTGCAGATCAAGGTCGTCGACCTCAAGCGCCAGTCGCTCGACGTTGCTGGGCAGGAAGTGCTGACCAAGGATCGCGTGACGATCCGCGTCAACATCGCAGCCGAATACCGGGTCGTCGATCCTGTCAAGGCGGTGAGCATGGTGAAGGACTTCTCCGAAGCCCTTTACCGCGCCCTGCAGTACGCCTTCCGCAAGACCCTTGGCGCGCTGACACTCGATCAGATCCTTGAAAAGAAGGTGACGATCGACGAGGAGGCCGCCGGCAAGGTTCGCGCCGACATGGCCGAGATCGGGGTGGAGGTCAGTGATATCGCGCTCAAGGATGTCATCCTGCCGGGCGAGATGCGCGAGATCCTCAACCAGGTGGTGTCGGCCGAAAAGCAGGCCGAGGCCAACATCATCCGTCGCCGCGAGGAGACGAACGCGACGCGTTCCCTCCTCAACACGGCCAGGGTGATGGCGGAAAACCCGGTGATGCTGCGGTTGAAGGAGCTTGAGGCTCTGGAAACCATCGCCGGCAAGGTCGAGCGGCTGACCGTCCACAACGGAACGGGCGGGCTGCTGAACGACCTGGTCAAGCTCCGCGACAGCTAATGCATGTCGCCCAAAGTGGTTCCGGTTTTGGGGAACGACATGCATCGAGACAAAGGCTGACGTAACGTCAAAGGGAAGGGCCGCCGGTCAGCCGGCGTCCCTTCTTGCCTTTACAGAGCAGGCTTCCCATCTGCGCCCGGCGTATCAGGCCTTTTCCTGCCGGGAAAAACCGATTAGACAGCGCCCAAACAAGATGCGGACAGATTCCGCCCGCAACCGAAGGAAAAGCCCTTGTCCACCACGTTCGACAAAGTCGCCAAGATCATTGCCGACACCAGCGAGATCGATATCGACACCATTACGCCCGAGAGCCACACGATCGACGATCTCGGCATCGACAGCCTCGATTTCCTCGACATCGTCTTTGCCATCGACAAGGAATTCGGCATCAAGGTGCCGCTGGAAAAGTGGACCCAGGAGGTCAATGACGGCAAGGCTTCGACCGACGATTACTTCGTCATGAAGAACCTGTGCGCCAAGATCGACGCACTGGTTGCCGCCAAGACCGCCTGACTTCGGTTGAGCGCGTGATCTTGACGCGCCCTGCCGCCTGACCCACAAAGCCGCTCATGAGCAGCCCCCGCGACGTCGTCATCACTGGTATCGGCCTTGTCTCCTCGCTGGGGGAAGGTCCGGACGCCCATTGGCAGAAGCTCGCGCAGCCGGGCCTGGAACCGGTGCTCGAAGCGGCGCGCTTTGCACCCTATACCGTCCATCCATTGCCGGAGATCGACTGGAACCTGCAGATCGCCAAACGCGGCGATCAGCGCCAGATGGAAACCTGGCAGAGGCTCGGCACCTATGCCGCAGGCCTGGCGCTGGACGACGCCGGCATCAAGGGCAATGACGAACTCTGCACGACCATGGACATGGTTGTGGCCGCAGGCGGCGGCGAACGCGACGAGGCGGTCGATGCCGCCATTCTCGCCGCTTCGGAAAGCCGCAACGACCGCGATGTGCTGCTCAACGAGAAATTGACCACCGAATTGCGGCCGACACTGTTCCTGGCCCAGCTTTCCAATCTGCTCGCCGGCAACATCTCCATCGTCCACAAGGTGACGGGCTCATCCAGAACCTTCATGGGTGAGGAAGGTGCCGGTGTCGCCGCCGTCGAGACGGCAGCCGCGCGCATCCGCTCCGGCCAGTCGACGCACATCCTGGTCGGCGGTGCCTTCCAGACCGAACATTCCGACATGCTGCTCGGCTATGAACTCGCCGGCTATTTGCATCGCGGCCCGTGGAAGCCGGTCTGGCAAAGACAGGGGGCTGAGGGCGGCGGCGTCGTGACTGGATCCGGCGGTGCCTTCCTGGTGCTGGAGCAGCGCGAACACGCGACAAGCCGCGGACGAAAGATTTATGCCGAGCTTGGGCCGGTCGTCTCCGGCCGCGCCAGGCGCCCACGGGGAGAACTCGACACCGAGATCGCCGCACTGCTCAAGCAGGCTGCAATGCCGAACGGCAAATTACTGGCCCTGTCGGGCGCGTCAGGCGCCCATATGGCAACCATCGCCGAGAAAGCAGCGCTCGACGCCAATCCGGCGATTGCCGCGCGCGGCTTCTCGACGCTGACCGGGCACATGAAGGAAGCACAGTTTCCCTTCGCCGTGGCACTGGCGGCGCTGGCCGTCGATCGCAAGGCCGCCTACCCCGTTTTTGATGCCGCAGCCGAGAAGCCGTTCGAAGGGGTTCCCGCAACCGTCCTTGCAACGGCGATCGGCTATCACCAATTCGAGGGCATGGCGCTGATCAACGCCGCCTGAGGCGGTGTTCCACGATCCATGCTGCAACGATAAACGCTCGAGGGCTCCCGCATGGCCAATCTGAACGATCATATGGGCAGGCCGATCGTCGCCGTCACCGGCATCGGCGTGGTGACCTCGCTTGGCGTCGGCAAGGCCGACAATTGGGCGGCGCTGACCTCGGGCAAGTCGGGCATCCACCCGATCACCCGTTTTCCGGTCGATCATCTCAACACCCGCATCTCCGGCATGGTCGACTTCCTGCCATCGAGCTCGAAGGGCTCCAGCCACCTCACCTATGAACTGGCGGAAACCGCCGCGCGTGAGGCCGTGGCCGAATCCGGCCTCGATTCCGGTGATTTCGGTGGTCCTCTCTTCCTCGCTTCACCGCCGGTCGAACTCGACTGGCACGACCGCTTCGCGCTCTACAATTCCGACAAACTGGACTCCGGCGGCGAACGGCTGCTGCGGGTGGCGCGCGGATTGAAGGAACTAGACATTTTCGAGACCACGCAGTTCGGCTCGATCGCCGACCGGCTTGCCGACCGTTTCGGCACACGCGGGCTGCCGATCACGCTGTCGACCGCTTGCGCTTCCGGCGCCACCGCCATCCAGCTCGGTGTCGAGGCGATCCGCCGCGGCGAATGCGACCGGGCGCTGTCGATCGGCGCCGACGGTTCGGCAACCGCCGAGGCGCTGATCCGCTTCTCGCTGCTGTCGGCGCTGTCGACCCACAACGACATTCCCGAAAAGGCGTCAAAACCCTTCTCCAAGGAGCGCGACGGCTTTGTGCTGGCCGAGGGCTCCGGCGCTCTCGTGCTGGAATCGCTGGAAGCCGCGATGGCGCGCGGCGCCACGATTCTTGGCATCCTGCGCGGCTGCGGCGAAAAGGCGGACGATTTCCACCGCACCCGCTCGAAGCCGGACGCTTCGCCGGCGATCGCGGCGGTCCGTGCTGTGCTTGCCGATGCCGGCTTGAGCGAAGACGAGATCGACTACGTGAACGCTCACGGCACTTCGACGCCCGAAAACGACAAGATGGAGCATCTGTCGCTGTCGACGGTGTTCGGCGAGCGGATCGGCTCGATGCCGGTTTCGTCGAACAAGTCGATGATTGGCCACACGCTGTCGGCCGCCGGCGCGGTCGAGGCAGCTTTTTCGCTGATGACGATGCGCGAAAGCGTCATTCCGCCGACCATCAACTATGACAATCCCGACCCCGCGATCGTGCTGGACGTGGTGCCGAACAAGAAGCGCAATGCCGAGGTTCGCACCGTTCTGTCGAACTCCTTCGGCTTCGGCGGCCAGAACACTTGCCTTGTCATGGCGCGGGAACCGGTCTAAGCGACCTTTTTCAGCCAGACCGAAACCGACAGGCCCAATGCGCGCATTGCAACTTATCGAGGACCGCCGTCTTGAAACGGTGGACCTGCCGCCACCCTCACCGCCGGCACTTGGCGAAGTCACGCTGCGCATCAAGGCGGTGGCGCTGAACCATATCGACGTCTGGGGCTGGCGCGGCATGGCCTTCGCCAAGCGCAAGCTGCCGCTGGTCGTCGGCGCCGAAGCCTCCGGCGAGGTCGAGGCGGTGGGCCCCGGCGTTTCCAGCCTGCTGCCCGGACAATTGGTATCGATCTACGGCGCGCGCACCTGCGGCCTCTGCCGAGCCTGCCGCGAAGGCCGCGACAACCTCTGTGAACATGTTTCGGGTGTGCACGGTTTCCATCTCGACGGTTTCGCGCAAGAGAAGATCAACCTGCCGGCTCGCCTGCTGGTCCCTGCCCCGCCCGGCGTGACCGACATCGGCGCGGCGGTCGCGCCCGTCACCTTCGGCACGGTCGAGCACATGCTGTTCGACAACGCCAGGCTACAGCCCGGCGAGACGATCCTTATCCATGCCGGCGGATCCGGCATCGGCTCGGCGGCCATCCAGCTGGCCAAGCGGATGGGCTGCACCATCATCACCACGGTCGGCTCCAACGACAAGATCGACAAGGCCAAGGCGCTCGGCGCCGACCATGTCATCAACTACCGCGACGACCGTTTCGAGGGCGTCGTGCGCAAGCTGACCAAGAAGAAGGGCGTCGATGTCGTCTTCGAACATGTCGGCGCCGACACTTTTGCCGCCTCGATGTTGTGCCTGAAGCGTGGCGGCCGCCTGGTGACCTGCGGTTCGACTTCCGGCGTGTCGACGCAGATCAACCTCATGCAGCTGTTCCAGCAGCAATTGAAACTGCTTGGCTCCTTTGGCTGCCGCATGGAGAACATGGCAAACGCCATGCAGAAAATGGCGGCGGGACAGGTCGCACCTGTCATCGATACCGAAGTCGACTTCGACGGTATAGATGCCGCGCTGAAGCGCATGGAAGGCCGCGACGTGTTCGGCAAGATCATCCTGCGCGTCGGCTAGAGCCTTGACCTCTGTGTTCAAGAAGTTCCGCCGGGATCTAAAATTTCGTTACGGCAGGCAACTGCGCCAGCTCAATTACTGGCTGGTGGCGCGGGCGGCGATGATGATCATCTCGGTCCTGCGCCTGCTGCCGGCCGACAGTGCGCTGAATTTCGCCGACCGCGTCGCACGCATGGTCGGCCCCCGGGTGGGACGCCATCAGGTTGCCGTCGACAATCTGCGCAAGGCCTATCCGGAAAAGAGCGAAGCCGAGATCCAGGCGATCGCCTCCGACATGTGGGGCAACATGGCCCGTCTTGCCGCGGAATACATCTTTCTCGACGCCCTCTTCGACTATGACCCTACAGCCATCAAGCCCGGCCGCATCGAGGTCAAAGGAGCGGACCACTTCGTCGAAATCGCTGGCGAACAGAAGCCGCATATCGTCTTTACCGGTCATCTCGGCAATTTCGAATTGCTGCCGGTGGCGGCGGCGACCTTCGGCATGAACATCACGGCGCTGTTTCGGCCGCCCAACAATCCTTATCTTGCCGACTACATCCTCTCGACGCGCCGCTCGACCATGGGCTCGTTGCTGCCATCGATGGCCGGTGCTTCATTCGCCTTGGCCGGGGTCCTGGAGAACGGCGGCAACATCGGCATCCTTGTCGACCAGAAATTCTCCAATGGACTGGATACGACGTTCTTCGGCCGTCCGTGCCAGAGCAATCGGGTGCTGGCCACCCTTGCCCGTCACTATGACTGCGACGTCTATCCGGCGCGCTGCATCAGGCTGCCAGGCAACCGCTTCCGGCTCGAAATCGAGGACAAGCTGACATTGCCGCGCACCGCTGACGGCAGCGTCGATGTCCACGCCACCACCCAGCGTCTCAACGATGTCGTCGAACGCTGGGTGCGAGAAGATCCCGGCCAGTGGATGTGGTTCCACAAAAGGTGGGAGATCAGCGGCGGGCGTCGAAAGCGGCCCTCGCAGGCAAAAGCGGTCCCAAACGCTTAAACAGAACTGCTGGCGAGGGTGTTAGCCCTGCGCCAGCCGACAACAGCGAACCTGAATCTCTTCAGTTCGTCACGACAATCCGCGTATTGCCGAAGCCGGCTTGCCGAACCATCGCATAGAAGGCGGCGGCGTTGGTCGGGTGCAAGCGCACACAGCCATGCGATGCCGGGCGCCCGAGCTGCCTCACCGCGCCGGTGCCGTGAATGGCATAGCCGCCGCGGAAGAACACGGAATGAGGCATCGGCGACATGTCGTATTTGCGCGAATACCACATCCGCGCCGTCCGTTGCGGCCGATAGCTGCCGCGCGGGGTAATGTAGCCTTTGCGCGCGGTGGAGACGCTCCACCGGTAAACCGACGCACCATATCTGACGGTCATCGTCTGCGACGACACGTCAATATTTGCAACGAGGCTGGCTGCCCAGCCCTGCCCCGAAGCACCGAACAGCATCGCAACAAACACGGCTGCCATGAGAACTGTCTTTTTCATGCGATCAAACCCCTTTGATTGCCCCTAACCTGTCTGCCCTCAAATTGTCTTTCATCTTTTTAATGGCAGATGAACGGGCTAACACACACACCTTGACCAATTCGCCAATCCAAAGCAGCGAATTTGAACGATTTCCCGCAATAGTTGCCGCAACGACACGCCGCCCAGGCTCGATCACCAACGGGCTTGCAAAACCGCTGAGATCGCTGCTCAACTCTGGGTATGAACGAGCGACTCCTCCGGGCAATCGATGACAGGCGCGACGATGTCGTCGCGCTGACCACTGAGCTGATCCGTTTTCCGACCATCAATCCACCCGGCGAGGCCTATCGGCCATGCGCCGAATATCTCGGCGCGCGGCTGAAGAAGAGCGGTTTCGAGACCGAATTCATCCGCGCCGAAGGCACGCCCGGCGACACCGACCGCTACCCGCGCGTCAATGTCGTTGCCCGTTTCGACGGAAGATCGTCAGGCGCCTGCGTCCACTTCAACTCACACATCGACGTGGTCGAAGCTGGCGACGGCTGGACCGTCGATCCTTTTGCCGGCATCGTCAAAGACGGCAAGGTCTACGGCCGCGGCGCCTGCGACATGAAGGGCGGTCTTGCCGCCTCGATCGTCGCAGCCGAAGCCTTCCTGGAAGTCTTCCCCGATTTTCCCGGCGCCATCGAAATATCCGGCACGGTCGACGAGGAGTCCGGTGGTTTCGGCGGCGTCGCCCATCTGGCGAGCCTGGGCTATTTCTCGAAGCCCAGAGTCGACCACGTCATCATACCCGAGCCACTCAACAAGGACCGCATCTGCCTCGGTCATCGCGGTGTCTGGTGGGCGGAGATCGAGACCAAGGGGGAGATCGCGCACGGCTCGATGCCGTTTCTCGGCGACAATGCCGTACGTCACATGGGCGCCGTGCTGAGGGCTTTCGAGGACGAGCTGTTCCCCGCACTCGACCGCAAGATGACGCGCATGCCGGTCGTGCCCGAAGGGGCAAAACGCTCGACCATGAACATCAATTCGATCCATGGCGGCCAGACCGAGGACTTCCGGCCCGGCCTGCCGTCGCCCAACGTGCCCGACTCCTGCCGGCTGACCATCGACCGCCGTTTCCTGCTGGAGGAAGATCTCGACACCGTCAAAGGCGAAGTGACCGGTATTCTCGACCGGCTAAAGCGCGAGCGGACAAAATTCGACTACGAAATCCGCGACCTGATGGAAGTGCTGCCGCTGATGACCGAGCGCGACGCCCCGGTGGTCAAGGCGGTTGCGCAAGGCATCATGGCGATCTTCGACCGCGAACCCGACTATGTCATTTCGCCCGGCACCTACGACCAGAAGCACATTGCGCGCATCGGCCATATCTATGATTGCATCGCCTATGGGCCGGGCATTCTCGACCTCGCCCATCGGCCGGACGAATGGGTCGGCATATCGGACATGGTAGAATCGGCTAAGGTGATGGCGATCGGGCTCAACGTGCTGCTGCGCGGCACAGCCACGGAATAAGGTGTGCACCGCGACAAGCTTCGACCTGCCGATGCGGTCGCCAGGACAAAAACATTCCCGGCCCCGCCAACGGGCAGAACGAAACGCAATTTACTCCGTGGCGAAATCACGCTTCTATCGCCCGGGTTCGAGCACGTGTCTGAACGCATGGGGAGTTGCACGATGAAATTGTGGAAAACCATTCTGGCGGCCGCGGTGCTGTCGCTGGCCGCCGGCACCTCCGCGTTTGCCGCGCGAACCGACCTGGTCATCGGCATTCCGCTCGAACCCCCGCATCTCGACCCAACCGCAGGTGCCGCCGCGGCAATCGACGAGGTTCTCTACGCCAATGTGTTCGAGGGGCTGACACGCATCGGGCCGAATGGCGAGGTGCTGCCGGATCTGGCCGAAAGCTGGACCATTTCCGATGATGGAAAGGTCTACACCTTCAAGCTGCACACCGGCGTGAAATTCCATGACGGCACCGACTTCGACGCCAGCGACGTGAAATTCTCGCTCGATCGAGCCCGCGCCGAAAATTCCGTCAACGCACAAAAGGGCCTGTTCGCCGCCATCGACAAAGTCGACGTGGTCGACCCGGCAACCGTCAAGGTCACGCTGAAAAACCCGCAGGGCTCGTTCCTCTACAATATGGGCTGGGGCGACGCGGTAATCGTGGCGCCGGAATCTGCCGATACCAACAAGGAGAAACCGATCGGCACCGGCCCGTTCAAGTTCCAGAGCTGGGCCAAGGGATCGTCGATCACCTTGGTCAAATCGGATAACTACTGGGGTACGCCGGCGTCCCTCGACAAGGCCGAGTTCCGCATCGTGCCGGATGCAGCCGCCTATGTGCCGGCGCTGCTCTCGGGCGACATCCAGGCTTTCCCGTTCTTCGATGCCGACAGCGTCGCCCAGGTCAAGGACGACCCGCGCTTCAAGGTTGTGATCGGCGCGACCGAGGGTGAGACCATCCTGTCGATCAACAACAAGAAGCCGCCTTTCGACAAGCTGCAGGTAAGACAGGCGATCTCCTACGCGCTCGACCGCAAGGCGATCATCGACGGCGCCTCGGCCGGCCTCGGGCAGCCGATCGGCTCGCATATGTCGCCGGCCAACAAGGACTATGTCGACCTCACCGGCCGCTACCCGCATGATGTCGCCAAGGCCAAGGAACTGCTGAAGGAGGCAGGCCTCGAGAACGGCTTCAAGGCGACGCTGAAACTGCCGCCGCCCGCCTATGCGCGGCTCGGCGGCGAGATCATCGCTTCACAACTTCGCGACGTCGGCATCGATCTGGAAATCATTCCGGTCGAATGGGCACAGTGGCTGGATCAGGTGTTCACCAAGAAGGATTACGACCTGACCATCGTCTCCCACACCGAGCCCAACGACATCGATATCTATTCGCGCAAAGACTATTATTTCAACTACGACAATCCAGCCTTCGACAAGGTGATTGCCGACCTCGGTGTCACCTCCGACGAAGCCAAGCGCAAGGAATTGCTGGGGCAGGCACAGAAGATCCTGGCCGACGATGCCGTGGTCGGCTTCCTCTACGAATTGCCGAAGGTCGGAGTCTGGGACGCCAAGCTGCAAGGGCTGTGGGAAAACGCGCCGATCCAGGCCAATGATTTGACCAAGGTGAAGTGGTCGGATTGAAGACTCAGGCTGCCTGGCGGAACTTGCGCTCCGTCACACCCCCCTCTGCCCTGCCGGGCATCTCCCCCGCAAGGGGGGAGATCGGCAGTTTGGCCGATGGTGCACCCTTTGCAACCTTCTTGGTCTGCGCACCGTCAACGATTGGCGAAAGCCTCGATGAGAGCACAATCTCCCCCCTTGCGGGGGAGATGTCCGGCAGGACAGAGGGGGGTGTGCGGGAACGCAACCTTTGCCCGGTGGACAAAATAACAGTGCCTCCGCTTCCATGACCGCCTATCTCCTAAAACGCATCGCCGTCGCCATCGCCACGCTGCTGCTGGCTTCCATGGTGGTGTTCGCCGTGCTGGAGATCCTGCCCGGCGATCCGGCACGGCTGATGCTGGGCATGAACGCAAGCGCCGACCAGATCGAACTTCTCCGCAACCAGATGGGCCTCAACGCGCCACTGGCCTTGCGCTATCTGCACTGGGCCGGCGGCCTGCTCAGCCTCGATTTCGGCCGTTCCTACACCTATTCGGTGCCGGTCATCGACCTGGTGAGCGAGCGGCTTGCCGTCTCGCTGCCGCTGGCGCTGATTGCACTTGCGCTCTCCACCATCATCGCGATTCCCGTTGGCCTGTTTTCCGCCAGCCGGCGTGGACGCGCCGGTGATACGATTTCGATGGGTGCCGCACAGCTTGGCGTCGCCGTGCCCAATTTCTGGTTCGCGCTGATGCTGATCTATGTGTTCGCCGTCTGGCTGCGGCTGGTCCCGGCCGGTGGGTTTCCCGGCTGGAGTGCCGGCGTCTGGCCAGCCCTGAAATCGCTGCTGCTGCCGGCGGTCGCACTTGCCTTGCCGCAAGCCGCGATCCTGGCGCGCGTCACCCGCTCGGCGCTGATCGAGGTGCTGAGCGAAGACTACATCCGCACCGCCCGCGCCAAGGGCCTGCCCTATCGCGCAGTCTTGTGGCGGCATGCACTGCGCAACGCCATGATCCCGGTCCTGACCATTCTGGGCCTGCAATTCGCCTTCCTGCTTGCCGGCACCATCATCATCGAGAATGTTTTCTATCTGCCCGGCCTCGGCCGGCTGGTATTCCAGGCGATCACCCAGCGCGATCTGATCGTCGTCGAAAGCGTCGTCATGCTGCTGGTCGCCGCCGTCATCGCCGTCAACCTTCTCGTCGATCTTTCCTATGCGGTTGTCGATCCGCGCCTGAGAAGCCGGCAATGACACTGCACATCGACATCCCAGAGGAGACGTTCGGCAGCATCCTGGCCAAGGCATTCAGGAACACCGCCTTCGTGGCCGGTTTCGTCATCACCCTGCTGATCCTGGCAATGGCAATCGTCTCCTATGCGTGGACGCCCTACGACGTCACCAAACTGGTGATATCGGACAAGACGCAAGCCCCCTCTCTGACGCACTGGTTCGGCACCGATCATTTCGGCCGCGACATCCTGTCGATGGTCATGGTCGGCGCCCGCAATTCGATTGCCGTGGCGCTGGTCGCGGTTGGCATCGGCATGGGGGTCGGCGTGCCGCTCGGCGCCTTTGCCGCGGCACGCGGCGGCCTCGTCGACGAGGCACTGATGCGGCTGAACGATCTCGTCTTCGCCTTCCCGGCTTTGCTGTCGGCGATCATGATCACCGCCATCTTCGGGCCGGGCGCGATCAACGCCATCATCGCCATCGGCATCTTCAACATTCCGGTCTTTGCCCGTGTCGCCCGCGCCGGCGCGCTGGCGATCTGGCCGCGCGAGTTCATTCTGGCCGCGCGCGCCGCCGGCAAGAGCAGCACGCAGATCACAATCGAACATGTGCTGCCCAACATCGCCACGCTGCTCCTGGTGCAGGGCACCATCCAGTTCGCGCTGGGCATCCTGGCCGAGGCCGGGCTTTCCTATCTGGGCCTGGGTGCCCAGCCGCCGATGCCGAGCTGGGGCCGCATGCTGTTCGACGCGCAGACCCGCATGGTGGTGGCGCCATGGATGGCGATCTTTCCGGGCATGGCGATCGTCGTCGCCGTGCTGGGACTGAACCTGCTGGGCGACGGCATTGCCGACATCCTCGATCCGAAATCGCGGCGGCAGCGATGAGCCTGCTCGACATTGAGAACCTGTCGCTGACTATCGGCGACACGCAGATCCTCAGGGGTATGGAGCTTTCCGTCGCGCCCGGTGAGGTAATGGGGCTGGTCGGCGAATCCGGTTCGGGCAAATCGATGACCGCGCTGACGGTGATGCAGCTTCTGCCCCATGCCGCGCGCGCCACCGGACATGTCACATTCGACGGCATCGACATCCTGGCAGCAACCGAGGACCAGATGTGCGCGCTGCGCGGCGACGACATCGGCATGGTCTTCCAGGAGCCGATGACGGCGCTCAACCCGGTCAAGACCATCGGCGAACAGGTTGCCGAAGGCATACGCTGGCACACCAAGGCCAGCCGCGCCGAGGCCGAAGACCGGGCGCGAAAGATGCTCGACCGCGTCGGCTTGCCCGAGGCGAAATTCCCGATGGCGCGCTTTCCGCACGAACTGTCCGGCGGCCAGCGCCAGCGCGTCGTCATCGCCATCGCCTGCGCGCTGAAGCCGAAGCTGCTGATCGCCGACGAACCGACGACGGCGCTCGACGTGGTGCTGCAGGCACAGATCCTCGACCTGTTGCGCGACCTCGTCGCCGAAAGCCGCATGGGCCTGCTCCTGATCTCGCATGACCTCGCCGTGGTGACCGAGATGGCCGACCGCATCACCATCCTGCGCCATGGCGAGGTGATGGAGGCCGGCGACACGGCGCGCACGCTGTCCGAACAGACCCACCCCTACACGCGCCAGCTGGCGCAGGCCTCGATGCATGTGCCGGCGCGCGCCAGGCCGCATGACATCGAGACGGGCCAACCTTTGCTTCAGGTCGAAAGCGTGACCCGCGACTATCCCGGCCGACGCACCTCATTGTTCAAACGCGCGCCTGGTATCCGAGCCGTCGACGATGTCTCCCTGTCGATGGCGCCGGGTCAGTCAGTGGCGCTGGTCGGCCGCTCCGGTTGCGGCAAGTCAACGCTCGCCCGCATGATCCTGGCGCTGGACCAGCCAAGCTCGGGCACGATCCGGTTCCGAGGCGAGACCGTCACCGGCAAGAGCGAAGCCGAGCTGAAGCCGGCGCGACGTAACATGCAGGTCGTCTTCCAGGATCCCTACGGTTCCTTCGACCCGCGCCAGAAAGTCGAAAAACTGATCGCCGAACCCCTGCATGTGCTGGAGAAAAAGCCGACGCGCGCCGAACGCCGCGAGATGGTGGCGCATGCGCTGCACGAAGTCGGTCTCGGCATCAGCGACATGGACAAATACCCGCACGAATTTTCCGGCGGCCAACGCCAGCGCCTGTCGATCGCCCGCGCCATCATCACCCGCCCGAAACTGGTCGTCGCCGACGAGCCGGTCTCGGCGCTCGACGTCTCGATCCGCGCCCAAATCCTCAATTTGTTCGCCGAACTCAACCAGAAGCTCGGCATCGCCTATCTCTTCATCACCCACGACCTGACCGTCGCCCGGGCCATCACGGACGAGGTGCTGGTCATGCATGACGGCAAGATCGTCGAGCGCGGCAAGACAAACGAGGTGCTGGATCACCCGCAGTCGGAGGCGGCCAAGGCACTTGTCACCGCAGCCCCTGATTTACACCGGGCGATCGCCAAGCGGCTGCGAGAGCAAGGCTGATCAGGAGAGAAGGCGGCCCAATCACTCCTGCGGCTTCACCACATCGACCGGGCTGATATCGAGCAGGTCGAGGGTGCGGCGCAGCAGGCGCACCTCGCTCTCGGCCAGTTGCGAATCGGCCTTGGCGATCTCCGCCATATGTTTGGCCAATTGCCGGCGCCGCTCGATGTCGAGATCGCGGAACAGTGCAATCGCCTGCGAGCCGTTGGTCTCGTAGCCGAACTCGTTGAGATATTCGATGACGCTGTCGATGCTGCTTTCCTGAATGCCGAAGGCGTCCTTGCAGATGCGCCGGAAGGCAACCATCTCGCTCTCGCTGACCGACCCATCGGCCAGGATCATGCGAAACAGCATCAGCAGTTCCGCCGACAGGACCGGATCGTCCGCCACCTTGCGCACACCCGGGTCGCCGTCGAATATCTGACGTATCTGGTCCAGCAATGCGAATGCCATCAGGAGCCTCTTTCCGGTTAACCACACAAATACAAATCCAAGCGCGATGCGCTTGGATAGAGGTAGCGCGGAATCGACCTTGCGCAAACAGGGCGGCCGTGGTCGAACGCCCGATATTTCAGCCGGCCGGACACCCCCATACACCAGATGATCGACCTTAGCATCCAGACCGTCGCCATGCTCGCCTTCGCCGCCTTTGCCGCGGGCTTTGTCGATTCGATCGCCGGCGGTGGCGGGCTGATCACGGTGCCGGCGCTGCTGCTTGCCGGCTTCACGCCGGTCCAGGCGCTCGCCACCAACAAACTCCAGGGCATGTTCGGTTCGGGCTCGGCGACCATCCACTACGCATCGAAGGGTCATGTCGACCTCCGCCGGCAATTGCCGTCGGCGCTTCTGGCCCTTGTCGGAAGCGCCATCGGCGCCTTGCTGGCAACGATCGTGCCGGGTGACATTCTGCGGGCTGCCCTGCCTATCGTGCTGATCGCCATCGCGCTCTACTTCGCGTTCAAGCCCAACATGAACGACATCGACCGCGCCGAGCGGCTGTCGCCCTTCCTGTTCGGACTGATCCTTGTGCCCGCCATCGGCTTCTACGATGGCCTGTTTGGACCGGGCGCAGGCTCCTTCTACATGCTGGCGTTCGTGGCGCTTGCCGGCTATGGCGTGCTCAAGGCGACGGCGCATACCAAGCTGCTCAACTTCGCCTCCAACATCGGCGGCTTCATCGTCTTCGCGGCCTTCGGCGTCGTCTACTGGAAGATCGGCCTGATGATGGGCGTTGCCCAGTTCCTCGGCGCCCGCGTCGGCGCCAGCCTGGCCATGCGCATCGGCGCAAAACTGATCAAGCCGCTGCTGGTAATCGTGTGCCTGGCGCTTGCTGTGAAGCTGCTGGCCGACCCGGCGAACCCACTGCGCGCCCTGATTGGTGTGTGATCACGCGCCCTGATAGAATGCCGCTGTTCGAATCATGTTGGAGGAGCCACACATGAATCTTAGCGCACCTACGCAGATCGTTTTTATCATTTCCGTTGTTATCGCCATCATCGGCGCACTCGCCGCGCTTGGCGTTCTTGCGTTCATTCCACTCGCATCGGTGTGGATTGTTCTTATCGCTTTCATCGTGCTTGCCGGCGGCTGCTTGATGCGCGGCGCCTGACCATTTCCCTTGAAGTGGGGACGAGGAGCGCCCGGCCAAAAGCCGGGCGCTTTTGATTCCGGCCTCGAGTCTGCTAGATTTGACTTGGCGCAAGGATGGCCAATGCCCGTCGATATGCAACCCCAGCAAGAGCAGGACCGATCCGTCGCCGGGCGGTTCGAGATGCGCCGGCGCCTGCCCGACCCTCGACTTGAGGGCATTGTGTCAGACATTTGCGGCTATCGCGAAATGGCGCCCGGCCATATGCGCAACGTCGAATACGCGTCGCTCACCGTACCGCTGGTCATCAGCTTCGCCGAACCCTTCGCCATCGGCCTCGGCAAGGCGCCCGGCGACAATGACCGCTTCGCCAGTTTCGCCGCCGGTCTCTATGCCGGACCGGTGGTGATCGAATCCTTCGGCGGCGCCTGCTGCGTCCAGGTCAACTTCACGCCGCTTGGCGCACGCCGTTTCTTCCGCCTGCCGATGAGCGAGCTGGCTGACAGCATGGTCGCCCTCGACGACGTGCTTGGCGCGCAAGGCATGGCGCTGCGTGAACGGCTTGGCAACGCGCCGGACTGGGCCACGCGTTTCGACGTGGCCGAAGCCTTCGTCACCGCCCGTCTCGAGAATGCCGCAGAGACGCCGCTCGAAATCGCCTGGGCCTTTGACCGTATCATCACGTCCGGAGGCCGGACCCGCATTTCATCGATTGCAGAAAGACTGGGCTGGAGCCGCAAGCATCTCGCCAGCGGTTTTTCCAACGCCATCGGCATCGGCCCCAAGACGCTGTCGCGCATCGTGCGCTTCAACCGCGCGCTCGGTCTGTCGAGGCAGCAGACCGCCGACTGGGCGGATATCGCCGCCGATTGCGGTTATGCCGACCAGGCGCATCTCGTGCGCGAGTTCCGCGATCTTGCCGGCGAGACGCCAACCTCGCTTTCAGTCAGGTAACATTTCTTCAAGACGCTGGAACGGCCTTTGAGCAGGGTGGGTTATCGACCAACCCAATGAAGGAGGTTCCCATGCCAACCACCACTGAAGCGCCGCGGCTTTACCCCGCTTTGCGCTACAAGAACGCGGCAAAAATGATCGACTGGCTGGGCGAGGCTTTCGGCTTCAGCGTCCGGGCCCGCTATGGCGAAGGCGATGTCGTGCACCATGCCGAACTGGTCTTCGGCTCCTCAATGATCATGCTGGGCACGGTGCGCGACGACGACTACGGCAAGATGGTCGGCGAGCCCGGCTCAGGCGGCGGCAAGTCGATCTACATTGCAGTCGATGATGCCGATGCCGCCTATGCCAAGGCCAAGAAGGCCGGCGCCACAATCATCCAGGAATTGACCAACCGCGACTATGGCAGCCGCGAGTTCATCTGCCGCGACCCGGAAGGCAATGTCTGGTCGTTTGGCACCTACTGGCCGAAGGCTGGCGAGAAGGCCTGAGTTATTGCGCTGCTGGCTGGGGATTGACCGAGGCGTCCTCAACTTCGTCATCCTCGGGTCTGCGCCGCGTCGCTACGCTCCTTGCTCCGCCCGTGGATGACGACGTGATCGGCGTTTATCGCTAATTGCCAAGGTGGTTAGCCAACGGGGATCTATCGAGCCAACCCAAAAATCGCGTCACAGTCGAGATTAGTCTCCAGCTCGGCCGCGATCTCGTCCAGCGCTTTCTCGACCTCGGCGCGATAATCGACGCCGCCGCCGCTGACGCCAAGGCTCGCAAGGTAGGCAGCGCGAAAGCCGTCGGCGCCAAACAGGCCATGCATATAAGTACCCAACACCTTGCCGTCGGCCGACACCGCCCCATCCTCGATGCCATTGATGATTGCCGACGGCCGCAGCGTATCCGGTCCGGTGGTGCGGCCGAGATGGATTTCGTAGCCTTCGAGCGGCAGGTCGAACGGCACAGAACGGGCGCTGACGTTGCGCACCGTCTTTTCCGGTTCCATCACCGTTTCGACGTCGAGCAGGCCTAGCCCTTCGGCTTCGGTGACGCTGCCCTCGATGCCGTCGGGATCGCGCACAGCACGGCCGAGCATCTGGAAGCCGCCGCAAATGCCGACGACATGGCCGCCGCGCTTGCGGTGCGCAAGCAGGTCGCGATCCCAGCCGTTCTCGCGGAATTTCAGAAGATCGCCGATCGTCGACTTGGAGCCCGGAATGACCACCAGTCCGGCATCGGCCGGCAGCGGCCTTCCCGGCGGCACGAACACCACCTCGACCTGCGGTTCGGCCTTGAGCGGGTCGAGATCGTCGAAATTGGCGATGCGGCCAAGCATCGGCACCGCCACCTTCAGCGCGCGCGCTTCGCCGGACGCCAGCCTTTCCAGCACCACCGAATCTTCCGAAGGCAGGCGTGCCGCCGCCTTCAGCCACGGAACGACACCGAAACAGCGCCATCCCGTGAATGTCTCGATCGACTTCAGGCCGTCGTCGAACAGCGAAACGTCGCCGCGAAACTTGTTGATGAGGTAGCCGACGATCATGCGCCGGTCCTCTTCCGGCAGGATCAGATGCGTGCCGACGACCGAAGCGATGACGCCGCCGCGATCGATGTCGCCGACCAGCACCACCGGCACGTCGGCGCGCGTGGCAAAGCCCATATTGGCGATGTCGCGGCTGCGCAGGTTGATCTCGGCCGGCGAACCGGCGCCCTCTACGATGACCAGATCGGCGCCCTCGCCGACCTTGCCCCAGGAGTCCAGCACGGCATCCATCAGCCGGCCCTTCATCGCCTGGTAGTCGCGCGCCCGCGCTTCGCCGAACATTTTGCCCTGCACGATGACCTGCGCGCCGACATCGGTCTGCGGCTTGAGCAGCACCGGGTTCATGTGAACCGATGGCGCAACACCGCAAGCGATCGCCTGCAGCCATTGCGCGCGGCCGATCTCGCCGCCGCCATGATTGTTGTCGCCCGGAATGTCGGCGACGGCGGCGTTGTTCGACATGTTCTGCGGCTTGAATGGCCGCACCTTCAGCCCACGCTTTTTTGCCGCCCGGCAGAGGCCGGCGACCAGCACCGTCTTGCCGACATCCGAACCCGTGCCTTGCAGCATGATCGCTTTGGCCATCAGCCCCTGCCCTGCGCCACGGTTCCGGTAATATCGGATTTCTGCGCCAGCGGCCCGCCGCGCCAGATGTAGAGCGCCAGCAATGGGTCCTTGCCGGTGCGCATGGCGTGATTGACGTTGGACGCGTGGTGGACGACCTCGCCGGCCGTGCGCATGCAAAAGCCGCTCTCGCCCATGCGCCATTCGGTACCGCCGGTCAGCGGAATGTAGATTTCCTCGGCAATGTGATGGTGGTCGGGATAGATGATATCAGGCCCAAGGATCAGCACGCCGGCGGCGACCGCGTCATTGGCGAAGTGGCCTCGGTTGCCGAACACTTCCAGCCAGCCGTAATTGTCGATGAACTCTTTTCCGAAATCCGCCTCGCTGTAGGTCTGCCCCCAGCGGAAATCATTCCGACGCTCGGCAAGCAGTTGCACCAGCGGCTTGGCATCCGACGGCGCCAGTTCGGCGGCGCGATCAAGATGGCGCAGGCAGGCAAGCGGATGTGGCTCCAGCGTGCGGGCCGGCATGCCCCAGCCAATGCGCGCCACGGCTTCGCGCACCAAGGCGTGATCCACGGACGCAAGGTATGCGTGGAACCGGCCCAGCAGTTCATCGAATTTTGTCGTCACATTGTGCTCCGGACATGCATTGATGCACAGCCGCTCCCCAAATGGCCGGTTGATAGGCTCGGGTTGCGCGGCGGCATCATTGGTCTAGATTGGTGCGCGCGCAAAGCCAAAAACGACAGGCCAACAGGTCGAAGATTAGGGAGCACGCCATGGACGCCGCGGTCGATGCGAGCACCAGCCAGTTCGAACTTAACGAGGAGCAGCGCGCCATCCAGGAGATGGCGCAGGCCTTCGCCGCAGACCGTGTCGCGCCGAATGCGTTAGACTGGGACCGCAACAAGCATTTCCCGGCCGACGTGATCCGCGAGACCGGGCCGCTCGGCCTTGGCGGCATCTATATCAGCGATGACGTCGGTGGTTCCGCGCTCGGCCGGCTCGATGCCGTACTGATCTTCGAGGCGCTTGCGCACGCCGATCCGGCCTTCTCGTCCTTCATCTCGATCCACAACATGGTGGCCTCGATGATCGACCGTTTCGGCAATGACGAGCAGCGCCAGCGCTTCCTGCCCAAGCTCACGTCGATGGAATGGCTGGCGAGCTACTGCCTGACCGAGCCCGGCTCCGGCTCCGATGCCGCGGCGCTCAAGACCCGTGCGGTCAGGAGCGGCGACGACTATGTCCTCAACGGCACCAAGCAGTTCATCTCCGGCGCTGGCGACAGCGATGTCTACGCCGTCATGGTGCGCACCGGTGCCGAGGGGCCGAAAGGCATTTCCACCATCATCGTGCCGAAAGACGCGCCAGGCCTCTCCTTCGGCGCCAACGAGCACAAGATGGGCTGGCACATGCAGTCGACCCGCCAGGTGATTTTCGAGGATTGCAAGGTGCCGGCGGAAAACCTTTTGTCCGGCGAAGGCGCGGGCTTCGGCATCGCCATGGCCGGGCTCGACGGCGGCCGGCTGAACATATCAGCCTGTTCGCTGGGCGGCGCGCAGTCGGCGCTCGACAAGGCGCTTTCCTACACCGCCGAGCGCAAGGCCTTCGGCTCGAAGATCAACCAGTTCCAGGCGCTGCAGTTCAGACTGGCCGACATGGAGACCGAGCTGCAGGCGGCGCGTATTTTCCTTTATGCAGCCGCCTCGAAGCTCGACAGCAAGGCGCCGGATGCCGGCAAATGGTCGGCGATGGCCAAGCGCTTCGTCACCGATACCGGCTTCAACGTCGCCAACGACGCACTGCAGCTGCTCGGCGGCTATGGCTACCTGCATGACTACGGCATCGAGAAGCTGGTGCGGGACCTGCGGGTACACCAGATCCTGGAAGGCACGAACGAGATCATGCGCGTCATCATCGCGCGGGCGCTGATTGGTAGGCAGTAGGCAGTAGGCAGTAGGCAGTAGGCAGTAGGCAGTGAGATGACCGGCAAGATCAGTTCGTACAAGGATCTTATCGTGTGGCAGCAGGCGATGGATCTGGCTGTCGCCACCTATTCTTTGACCAAGGCATGGCCCAAGGAAGAATTGTACGGGTTGACCAGCCAAATCCGCCGTTCAGCGACCTCTATCCCTGCAAACATCGCCGAAGGTTATGGTCGAGACAACAGAGGCTCTTATCAGCAATTTCTCCGGATCGCCCAAGGCTCGCTGAAGGAGTTCGAGACACACCTCCAGATCGCCGAACGCATTGGCCTTGCCACGCATGATCAAGCTGATCACTTGCTGATATCGACCGAGGGCATCGGCAAAATGCTTCGCCAACTCATTGTCAGACTTACACCGGAATAGACATGCCTACTGCCTACTGCCTACTGCCTAGCCCAAATCACGGAGCACCATTATGAGCACCATTGCCTTCATCGGCCTAGGGAACATGGGTAATCCGATGGCCGCTAACCTGGTCAAGGCGGGGCATGCGGTGAATGGTTTCGACCTTGTGCCGGAAAGCCTCACCGTCGCCCGAGAGCATGGCGTGACTGTGATGGCCAATGCCGTTGCCGCAGCGAAGGATGCCGATGTGGTGATTACGATGCTTCCCGCTGGCAAGCATGTGCTCTCCGTCTACGAAGACATCGCGCCCAAGGCGAAAAAGGGGGCGCTGTTCATCGATTCCTCCACCATCGATGTGGAGTCGGCGCGCAAGGTGCACGCCATAGCCGCCAAACACGGCCTGCTATCCATCGATGCGCCCGTCTCAGGCGGCACCGGCGGTGCCGCAGCCGGCACGCTGACCTTCATGGCCGGAGGCTCCGATGACGCCTTTGCAACCGCGGAGCCGATCCTGAAGCCGATGGCCGGCCGCATCGTCCATTGCGGCGGCGACGGCGCCGGCCAGGCGGCAAAGATCTGCAACAACATGATCCTCGGCATTTCGATGATCGGTGTCGCCGAAGCCTTCGTGCTGGCGGAAAAGCTCGGCCTGTCACACCAGGCGCTGTTCGACGTCGCCTCAACCTCGTCGGGGCAATGCTGGTCCTTGACCACCTATTGCCCGGTGCCCGGCCCGGTGCCGACTTCGCCCGCAAACAGGGACTACAACCCAGGATTTGCAGCAGCACTGATGCTGAAAGACCTGAAATTGTCCCAGGAAGCCGCGCAAAGTGCGGGTGCTGTAACGCCGCTTGGTGCCGAAGCAGCCCAGCTCTATGCCTTGTTCAACGCCCAGGGACATGGCGGCGTCGATTTCTCCGGCATAATTAATTTTCTCAGGGGTAACCCAGCGTAACCCTTGGATTTGGCGGGTTTTTCCGGTTTCCTTCGGTGGAAAAAATGCAAATTTAGATTTGCTTAAGCTCTCGATAACTCCGCGGTAACGATGTCCCTATAAAACGGACTGCGAGGCGGACATATCTCATCCGCCCGGCGCTCCGGATCAGGTCTCGCGTACCGGAGCCCGTAAGTTTCGACAAGTGCCATAAGTTTCGCAAAGTGTTTGCGTAGCGAAGCGCCATGCGTATCTGGCAAAGCCGCGTTCCTGATGGAGCGCGGTTTTTGCGTTTTGCCCTGCAGCACGTTTTGAGACATCGATAACCCGGAAACTGTACTCCGGGATGCCTCACATGCGCCCGCGGGCGCCTTCCGGATCATAGGGCGAGTCCGCGATCACCTTGGCCGCGCGGCGCTCGCCGAGGATGGACACCTCGAGCTCGATACCGGGCGACACAAGTTCCAGGGGCAACAGCGCAAGTGCGATGTCGTGACCGAAAGTGTAGGAGTAGCCCGCAGAGGTGATGTGGCCGACGAGCTCGCCTTCGCGGTAGACGCCCTCGAAGGCGAACGCGCTCGCACCGTCCGTATCGATCGACAGCGTGGCGATCCGGCGTGCCGCCCCCTGCTTCTGTTTTGCGACCAGTGCCGCGCGGCCGATGAAGTCCCCTTTGTCGAGGCTCATGAATCGGTCGAGGCCGCTCTCCCAGGCCGACAGTTCGAGATTCATGTCGCGATACATGGCGCGGTAGGATTTATCGAGACGAAGCGATTCCAGCGCTTGAAGTCCGACCAGCCTCAGTCCGTGCGCCTCCCCCGAGGCCAGGAGCGCATCCAGCAAATGCCGCTGATAGCAGAGCGGATGATAGAGCTCCCATCCCAATTCGCCCGAATAGTTGACGCGCAGCAGTCGCACGTCGCTGGCCATGCCGACAGTGCCGGACTGCACGCTGAACCAGGGGAAGGCCTCGTTGGAGAGATCTATTTCCGTCAGCGGCTGCAATATGTCGCGCGCCTTCGGCCCAACCACCGTGAAGCTGCCGCGATCCTCCGTGACGTTGCGCAGATGCACGCTGCCGTCCTTCGGCAACAGCCGGCGGAGATCGTCAAGGTTACAGCGCTCTGCGCGCGGCGTCGATATGAGATAGAACAGGTCGCTCTGCAGCCGCGCCACCACATACTCGGCCTGCACGCCGCCGGCCGGCGTCAGGTGATGGGCAAGAGCGACGCGACCGGGACGCGGCAGTCTGTTGGCCAGGATTCCGTCGAGCCAGTCCCTTGCGCCCGGTCCGCTGACCTCGAACTTGGTCATTGGTGTCATCTCGACCAGGCCAGCGGTCTGGCGGACAGCCTGGACCTCCGCGGCGACGTGGTTCCCTTTGGGGGTCCAGCGCCAGCTGTAGACGTTGCGCGCTTCGACACCGGCAGGCGCAAACCAGCTCGGCATCTCCCAGCCGTTCAACACATCCCACACCGCGCCGAGCTGGCTTAGACGGTCATAGGAAGGGGCCGTTTTCTGCGGTCGTGCCGCCGGCATGTCCTGGCCTGGATAGTGCTGTGCGGCGTGGGTGCCCCAGGCTTCCCGGACCTTTGCCCGGGTCCAGTTCTTGTTGGCATATTGGCCGAACCGACGGGGATCCAGCTCCGCCGTGTCGATGCTGTTGCCACCCTCCACGATCCGTTCGGAGAGGTAGTAGCCAATCGCACCGCCCCAAAGGATGCCCCCCGGCACCCCTTCGGCGAGCCAGACATTCTCCAGGCCCCACGCCTGCCCCATCAGCGGCAGTTCATCGGCCGTCATCTGGAAAGGCCCTCGCACATTCCGCTTGATGCCGGCGCGGCCTAGTGCGGGGACCAGTTCGGTCGCGCGCTCCCAGTTCCAGGAAACGGCGTCGAAATCTTCATCGAGCAGATCGGCGCCGAACCATTCCGGGACGCCGTTTTCGGCGAACAGCTTGAGCTGCTCGGTACGCTCATAGGGGCCGAACATCAGCCCGTCCCCCTCTTCGCGCAGATAGCCCTCGTAACCCTCGTCCCTGAGGATCGGCATCTCCGGAAGACCAAGCCGTTTGCGTTCCACCACCTCGGGAACCGACTCGGTGATCCAGTACTGATGCAGGATCGGGATCGCGGGAATGTCCAGGCCCAGCATGGCGCCTGTCTGGCGTGCGTAATTGCCGGTCGCAAGGATGACATGTTCGCAAACGATGTCACCGCGCGAGGTCTTGACCCTCCACTCGCCGCTCGGCATCCGCTCGAAACCCACGACCTCGGTATCAAGATGGATCTTCGCGCCGAGGTCGCGTGCACCCTTGGCCATGGCCTGGGTGACATCGGCGGGTGCAATGTGGCCGTCATCGGGATGGTAGAGGGCGCCCAGCATGCTGTTGTTGTCGAGCAGCGGCCAGATCTCTCGCGCCTCCGCGGGCGATACGATCCGGGCCCGCACACCCTGGACCTCGGCAACGTCCATGTAGCTTCTGTACTCGTCCAGCCTGTCGCGCGTGTTGGCAATGCGCAGCTGGCCGCATTTGTGCCAGCCGACGTTCTGGCCCGTCTCCGCCTCCAGCCCCTCATAGATTTCGATCGACCTGGCGATCATGCGGCCGACATTGCGGCTGCGCGCGTAAGAGGGGATGAGCCCCGCGGCATGCCATGTCGACCCGGCCGTAAGCTGCGTTCGCTCCAACAATGCCACATCGGTCCAGCCGCGCTTTGCCAGGCCGTAGAGAATGCCGGCACCCACACAGCCGCCACCGACCACGACCGCACGAAAGGAACTCACCATATGCGCGTGCCCTTGTATGAAATTGCCACCGGCCCACATGAACGCATGCGCATACTGTCAGACAGCATCCGGCTTTTCAGCATATTTCCTTGTCTGGAACGCAGCAGTGGTGACCCGATTGTTGGGCCACAAAGCCGACCGAACTGTCAGCCTTCGCGCCCGTGTTTAGGCTGCTTTTTTTGCGTTTTGCCCAGCTATATTCCGATTGCAGCATTCGGGATCGGGACATGATCTTCGTTGATCAGCACGATCGGCGCATTGGTTCCCTCGACCCTGACGACCAGCAGGCGCAAGCTCCATGTGCCGGCTGTCCGGACAGCGGTCGAATAGGCCGTGCCCTTGCCCTTGGCGCCGTGGACCGGAATGCCGAACTGGGCGTCGCCGGCCCCATTTGCATTGACGTTGAGATGGCCGCCGACCCAGAAACTGTCGGTCAAATCATCACCCAACGCCGCCTTGACGCGGTCGTCGGCGCGAAGCCTGTCCATCGTCATGTGATAGGCATCGCTGCCTTTCAGGACGTAGGGAATGCTGCCCACCATCGTCGCGCAGCCGCCAATCCCGACAACCCAGACGGCAAGGCCGGCGATTGCCCAGTTGCGCTGCGTCTTGCGAAACTGTTCCGCGTCACGCCAGGCGCGGTTCTGCCAAGCCCAGCGGCTGCCGCGCGCGCCCAGGACGATGATCATGATGATGTTGACGACAGGGATCAGCGCCAGCAACGCGATGAAAGTGCTGTTGCCGATGCCCCAGATCCAGTTGAGGAAGAAGGCGCCCCAGTTCCAGCGGTCGAGTTCGGCTGGAATTTCAGCCGGCTGGTTGAGCGGTTGTCCGGCCATCGTGTCCCCCATCGGTGACGTACCGACTGATTCTAGCGCATGCGCCCGTCAATGCGCAAAATCAAAGTTCTGCAACTTCTGTCAGGTCTTGTTGGACAGCCGGCGAAAATTCGCTTTCACGGCACGGCTTGCCGGCTTCAGCGCGGCGCTGATCGAGCGCTCCGCCGCGACCCCGTTGAACAGCGACGGCGTGCGGCCGGAAAAGATTTCCGGCCAGAACCGCGATGCCGATTGCAGGAAGGACATTTGCGCCGCAAACACGCCTTCGGCCATAGCGGCGGTCTTCTCGTTTACCGCACGCGCGGTCTCCGTGCTCCATGGCTGGCTGCTCCCGCCATCCATGGTCATCAACGGCAGCCGCATCATCGCCACCAGCGGCGCCAGCATCAGGTCGCCGCCGATGCTGGCCGCTTCTTGCGTCCGTCGGCTCTTGCCGGTCTTTCTCATGGAAACAAAACCCCTTGTCGCGGCCGAATCAGCCGCAGCCCCACACACTACGCGCTTGTGGTGGAATTCGTTCGCTCCCCGCGTCAGCATGGCCTCAAGGCTGGGCGCTCCCGCCGAGGAGCGCCCAGCCGAGGGGTCGAGTTCTACCGCTTGCGCAGATCGGCTTGCGCCAGATCCAGCGCCTTCGAGATGCGATCGCAGGCCATATCGATCGTATCGCGGGTCCAGATCAGCGGCGGCGACAGGATCATCGTGTCGCCGGTAGCGCGCAGCATCATGCCGTGCGCGATGGCATGATCGCGCACGGTCACCGCCGCACTTCCAGCCGGCAGGAACCGCTCCTTGGTCGCCTTGTCCTTGACGATCTCGATCGCGCCCATCAGTCCGATCGAACGCACCTCGCCGACCAGATCATGTCCGGCAATGCGCTCCTGCAACGCCTTGGCGAAATAAGGACCGGTGTCGTTCCTGACGCGGTCGACCAGCCCTTCGCGCTCGATGATCTCGAGGTTCTTCAGCGCCACGGCGCAGGCCACCGGGTGGCCGGAATAGGTGTAGCCATGGTTGAACTCGCCGCCCTTCTCGACCAGCGTCGAGGCGATGCGGTCGCCAACCAGCAATGCCGACAGCGGTTGATAGCCCGAGGTCAGAGCCTTGGCGGTGGTGATCGTGTCGGGCTCGATGCCGAGCGTCTGGGCGGCGAACCATTCGCCGGTGCGGCCATAACCGGTGATGACTTCGTCCAGCATCAACAGGACATCGTATTTGCGGCAGATGCGCTGCACTTCCGGCCAGTAGCTTGCCGGCGGTATCTTCACGCCGCCCGCCCCCATGACCGGCTCGCCGATAAACGCGGCAACCTTGTCGGCGCCGGCTTCGAGGATCGCCTCCTCGACAGCCCCGGCCGCGCGCAGGCCGAAATCATGATCGCTCTCGCCAGGCAGCGCCAGTTCATAGGCGTAGGGCATCATCACATGGACGATGTTGGGCACCGCACCGTTGAGCTGCTTGTGCATACCATCCATGCCACCGAGCGAGGTGCCGGCAACGGTCGAGCCGTGATAGGCCATCTTGCGCGAGATGATGCGGTTCTTCTCCGGCTGGCCTTCCAGCACCCAATAGTGGCGCACGAGGCGCAGGGCCGTGTCGTTGGCCTCCGAGCCCGACGAGCCATAGAACACCTGGTTGACGTGCTTCGGCGCGATCTCCGCCAGCTTCTTGGACAGCAGCACTGGCGTCGGCGTCGAGCATTTGAAGAAGGAGTTGTAATAAGGCAGTTCCTTCATCTGGGCATAGGCGGCGTCGGCCAGCTCGTCACGGCCATAGCCGATGTTGACGCACCACAGCCCGGCCATGCCGTCGAGGATTTCAGCCCCTTCGGAATCGTAGATGAAAGGGCCGTTGGCATGGGTGATGATGCGCGACCCGGCCCCGCGCATTTCCTTGTGGTCGGTGAACGGATGCAGATGATGCGCGGCGTCGATCTGCTGAAGCTGCTTCAGCGAATAATTCTGATAGGTCATGTCTGATCTTTCCTCTGGATTCTATCCGGCAAGCCGGGGCGAATGCTTCAGAGGCAGAGAGGTGGCGAATAGCCGATGCGGGCGCACAGCCGCAAAAGCTCGGCGCGCAGCGTACGCGGTGACGGCGTCACCGCGACCCGCAATGCGCGAGCCTCAAATGCGTCAATCAACATCCTGACGAGAGCCATGGAAGCCATCTTAGAGCAAAGGCTGGTCGAGGAGAACCACCCTTTGCTTGGCCCATAACGGAATGAGTCTAGGCCTTGGCTGTCAGCGCCCTCTGCAGGAAGACATATTTCATCGCCGTCTGCGCCGCCTGCGGCCGGCGGTCGCCACGCCCGCCATGGCCGCCCTCGGTCTCCTCGAAGAACAGCGTCCTGGCATGGCCGGCTTCCTGCAGGCGGGCGGCCATCTTGCGCGCATGGCCGGGATGGACCCGATCGTCAGCGGTCGATGTGGTCAGCAGCACCGGCGGATAGGCGGCAGCGGCGTCGACATGCTGGTAGGGCGAGTAGGCTGAAAGCCACTTCGCGTCTTCGGGTTTCGACGGATCGCCGTATTCGGCCATCCACGAGGCGCCGGGCGGCAATTCGGCGTAACGCAGCATGTCGAGCAGCGGCACCTCGATAATGACGGCGCCGAAAAGCTCGGGATGCTGCGTCAAGGAAACGCCGGTCAGCAAGCCGCCATTCGAACCACCCTGGATGCCGAGTGAGCTTGCTGTCGCGATGCCGCGCTTGACGACGTCCTGCGCGACCGCTGCGAAATCATCGAATCCGTTTTGGCGATTGCCCTTGAGCGCCGCTTGATGCCAGGCCGGGCCGAACTCGCCGCCGCCACGGATGCAGGCCTGCACATAGGCATTGCCCTTTTCCAGCCATAGCCTGCCGCGCACGCCGGCATAGCCGGGCAGCAGCGGCACTTCGAAACCGCCATAGCCGTAAAGCAGCGTCGGCACCGGCCCCTTCTGATCGCGCCGCCTGACGACGAAATAAGGGATCATCGTGCCGTCCTTGGAGCGCGCCTCGAACTGTTCCGAGATCAGCGGCGAGGCATCGAAACGCGCCGGCTGCGACTTCACGGTTTCTAGCGTCTCGCCATTGTCGTCAGACCAGATGATCGAACTCGGCGTCAGGAAATCGGTGAAGGAGAAGGACACGCTCGAGCCGAACTGCTCGGCATGGCTGATGCCGACATTGCCATTTTCGGGCAGCGCCACCGGTTTCAGCGACCAGTTGCCATCCTTGCGCTCGCAGACGACGACCTTGCCGCGCACATTGTCCATCAGGCTGATGAACAGCCGGTCCCGCGTGCGGGCAACGCCGGCTATGGAAACGCGATATGCCGGCTCGAACAAGGTTTCGACAGGTCCGAGCGCGCCGATCTTGACCCAGTGCGCGAGATCCAGCGAATAGAGGCCGTCGGGCTTGCAAACCGTGCCGTCGGGCGCCGTCCATGGACTGCGTACGCCGAACACGAGCTGATCCCTGAATATTGCCGTATCGGTCATGTCGTCCGGTAGCGGCAGTTGTTTGTTTTCGCCGGAAGGCAGCCGAAGGAAGATGTGCGAAGCGAAGAAATTCAGCGTTCGAGCCAGGACCAGATAACGTCTGTCACCGTCGTACTCGACAGCGGCACCAACGGCGAGATCCTCTTTCTGCGCCTCGAAGATCGGCGTCGCGTCTTCCAGCTTGGTACCGCGCTTCCACAGCTTTATGACTCGCGGATAGCCGGACTCGGTCTTGTCGGCCTCGTCGAAAGCGGCCGAAACAATCACGGTGTCCTTATCCAGCCAGCTGAAGCCCGACTTGGAAGCGGGTGCACGAAACCCACCCTCGACAAACGACTTGGTCGCGATGTCGAATTCGCGCATCTCGCTGGCGTCGCCGCCATCCGGCGACATACTCACCAGGCAACGGTTGAAGTCCGGATAGAGTCGGCTTGCGCCGCCAAAAACCCATTTTACCCCCTCCTTCGCCGCAAGCTGGTCGAAGTCGATGATCGTTTCCCAGTCGGGCTTCTCGGTCTTGTAGGAAGCGACGGTCGTGCGGCGCCAGAGGCCGAGCACATTGGTCTTGTCCTGCCAGAAATTGTAGACATGGCCGGCTTTTGCCGCGCCGACCGCGATGTTGTCCTCGGCCGTCATCAGGTCGAGCGCGGTCTGGAACGACGCCTGATAGGACGGATCGCCCTGCAATTCGCCAACCGTGACCTCGTTCTGGCGATGTACCCAGTCCAGTGACTGCTTGGCCGTCCTGTCCTCCAGCCAGAGGAAGGGATCGTCGGTCGAGGGGGTGGAATTCGGCGTCTGGGTGGCAGGCTTGGTCATGAGGTCTCCGATAAACGCGTTGCTTTGAAAAGGCCAACGCCGACAGGCTGTATCGATATTCTCAGCGCACGATTGAGGCTTTCCGCCGACCAGCGAGGCTAGCAATAGCCAGCGCCAGGCACAGCAGCCCAAGCGTGATCGGCAGCCCGCCGGCACCCAGAATATCCATGGCGCCGCCCGCCAGCGGCGGCACGGCGATACCGCCGACGCCCCACATCAAGGAAAAGGCCGCGTTACCGGCAACCAGTGCGGAGCCGGTGAAGCGTTCGCCGAGCTCGATGATCGACATCGTGTAGATGCCGTAGGAAACCGCGCCCCAGATAAAGACCATTGGCCAGATGAGCGGCGACTCGATGAGAAGCGGAAGCAGGACGCAGCCGAGCACCGTGATCGCGACGCAGGCGAGCCGTACCAGGAGCGCGGAAAGCCTTTCCGCCAAAAGGCCGAGCGGCACCTGCATGGCGATGTTGCCGGCAATCATCACCGACAGCAGCGCCGACATGCGGGTTTCGGTGATGCCGTGATGGGTGCCATAGACCGGCAGCAACGCCAGCGCGCCCTGTTCGAAGCCGGCGGCGACTATGACGGCAAACAAAAGCAGCCACGCCAGCGGCACGAAACCCAGGACGGAAACCTGATGCCCGGCCTCGTCGACCTTGGGCAAACGCGGCAGCACCAAGCCCAGGCAGATGCCGCACAGCACGAAGGCGGAGATACCGACGAGGAAGGGCGGCCAGCCCTCGGTGCCGACTGCAAGCAGGCACAGTGGCCCGGCCGCGAAACCGGCCGAGATGATCGTCGAATAGACACCCATGACGCGCCCTCGCCGGGCCGGCGGCGCCAGCGCGATGACCCAGATCTCGCTCAGCACATAGAGCGGGTTGCTCACCACACCGATCAGGAAGCGCAGGGGAAACCACAAATAGACATTTTGCGTCCAGCCGATCAGCGCCAGCACGACAGCCGAAAGGGCCGCACAGGTAAGCGCCGTGCGCCCTGCCCCGAACCGCCGCGCCAGCGCCGGGATCAATGGCGACGACAGGATGAAACCGATCGGCGTCATGGCCGCCGACAAGCCGATCATCGCTGGCGAAACGCCCTGGCGCTGCAGGATGAAACTCAGCAGCGGATAGGACAACCCTTGCGCGACGGCGAACACCGAGACGGTCGCGATCACACCGGTGATGCCAGCCCATTGCATCGTCTCGTCCTTGTTCGATTCAACCAAATTCATGTGCGCACCGCTATCGAGGCTGCAGGATTAGCGATTGAGCAACGTGGTGGTAAGCCCCTGGCAGGCGAAAACAGTTTGCTCCAGACAATGCCTGTCAGGAGGCTGGGCCTGTCAGGAGGCTGGGCCTGTCAGGAGATTGGGCTTGTCAGGAAGCTCGGCGCACGGACGACCGATACAGCGCGAACATCACCAGCACCGCGTCGAGGCCGGCGATCACGACCGGCAGCCCGAGCGGGCCGATGCCTTGCATGAGCAGGCCGGCACCGGGTGGGCCGACGATGCCACCGACGCCCCACATCAGTGCAAAGGCAGCGTTGCCGGCGACCAGCACAGAGCCCTTGAACCGGCTGCCGAGTTCGACCAATGCCATGGTGTAGACGCCGTAACCGACCGCGCCCATCACCAGCAGCACGACCCAGATCAACGGCGTTGCGATCAGCAGAGGCAGCAAAAGCGCGCAAACGGTTGTTGCCAGCGCGCAGACGATGATCATGGCGCGTGCGCCAAAACGCTCCGCCAGAAGACCGAGTGGTATCTGCAGCAGGATGTTTCCGAGGGAAAGCGCCATCACCAGCGAGGCCAGAACGGCTTCGGCCAGGCCGTAGCTGGCGCCGAAGACCGGGACCAGCGCATAGGTGCTCTGCTGGACCGCCGCCGAGACAAGCACGGCAAGCAGCAGCGCCGGCGCCATCCTGGCAAAGCCGACGAGGCCGCTGGCAGGCTGGCCGTCATCCTCGAAACCGGTGAGCTTAGACGAGACCGCGTGCAGGATCACCGCGCAGAGCGCGAAACCGGCGACGCCGACCATGAAGGGCGCCCAGCCCGACGTACCGAGCAGGGTCAGCGCGAATGGTCCGGCGGCGTAACCGGCGCCCATCAGCGTGTTGAACACGCCCATCACCCTGCCGCGCCGCGATGGCGGCGCCAGCGACAGTGCCCACACCTCGCCGAGAATGTAGAGCGGGTTGATGACGACGCCGATGATAAAGCGGATGACGAACCAAGCCACCCAGTCCTGCAGATAGCCGATGCCCAGGAAGCAGAGCGCGCCGATCAGCGAGCAGCCGACCGCCAGGTTGCGCCCACCGACCAGCCGCACCGCGGCCGGCACGAAGGAAGCCGAAAGGATCAGCCCGAGCGGCATCATCGCCGCCGACAAGCCGATCAGCGCCGGCGACATGCCCTGTTTCTGCATCAGCAGCGTGAACAGCGGCGAGCTCAACCCCTGCGCAGCGCCGAACATGGCAAGTGCCGCGGTGACGCCGGCAAGCGCTGCCCATTGCGTTCCTGCTTCGCCTTCGCTCGAGCCGGTCGCGACCATGCTGCCATCCAAATGAACTGCTGGCCATCCGGCCGGCAAGCCGAGTAGCTATCGGTTCGATCCCGGGAAAGGAAGGGCCGGCCGCCGAAATCCGCTTAAGCCAACGAGGCGGCGGGATCAGGCCGATGTCGTGGCCGCGCAACTGCCGTTCCGGCATGTCGCTTCCCTCGCCCTAGTGGTCGCCGCCTCCGCAATGGCTGGGCAGCCGCCGGTCCATTATGCCGCCCGCTATCGCATCCTACGAGGACCATCATGACCGCCGCCCTACAACCCTTGGAACCGGCATTGGCCACTGACCGCGCCCGTCGCGGCGGCCGCGCCGGAAAGCGCGCCGGCGGCTCGGCCGCGTTCGAGCAGCCGGCTTTTCGCCAGCTGAAGAACCCGCTGGCGCCAACCAGGCTGGTCTCCGACGACGAGCTGGAATCGATCCACCTCGCTTCCCTGCGCGTGCTGCGGGAAATCGGCGTCGACGTGCTGCACGACGAGGCCCGCAGCATCATGAAGGCGCATGGCGCCGATGTGCGCGACGGCAGCGAACGGGTGCGCTTCGACAGCGACATGATCCTGGAACTGGTGTCGCACTGCCCGTCGGAGTTCACCATCCATGCCCGCAATCCCGCTCACAATGTGCGCTTTGGCGGCAACAATGTGATCATCTCGATGATGGCGTCGGCGCCCAATTGCTCCGACATCGATCGCGGCCGCCGGCCCGGCAACCAGCAGGACTACCGCAACTTCCTCAAGCTTGCGCAGATGCACAACATCCTGAACTGCACGGGCGGCTACCCGGTCGAGCCGACCGATATCCATCCGTCCGTCCGCCACCTCGAATGTATCCGCGATCTCAGCGTGCTGACCGACAAGGTGTTCCACATCTATTCGCTCGGCAAGGAGCGCAATGTCGACGGCATCGAGATCGCCAGGATCGCGCGCGGCATCAGCCACGAGCAGATGCTGGAAGAGCCGTCCGTCTTCACCATCATCAACACCAATTCGCCGCTCAAGCTCGATGTGCCGATGATGGAAGGCATCATCCAGATGTCGAGCAAGGGCCAGGTCGTCGTCGTCACGCCGTTCACCCTGTCGGGGGCCATGGCGCCTGTCACCATCGCCGGCGCACTGGTGCAGCAGAACGCCGAGGCGCTTGCCGGCATCGCCTTCGCCCAGATGGTGCGCAAGGGCGCGCCCGTCGGCTATGGCGGCTTCACCTCCAATGTCGACATGAAGTCCGGTTCGCCGGCGTTCGGCACGCCGGAATACATGAAGGCGCAGCTTGTCGGCGGCCAGCTTGCCCGCCGCTACAACATCCCCTACCGCACCTCCAACACTTGCGCCGCCAACACGGTCGACGCGCAGGCGGCTTATGAAAGCGTGTTCTCGCTGTGGGGCGCCATCCAGGGCGGCGGCAATCTGATGATGCATGCCGCCGGCTGGCTCGAGGGCGGCCTGCGCTGCTCCTACGAGAAGACCATTCTGGACATCGACCTGCTGCAGATGGTCGCCGAATTCCTGACCCCTCTCGATCTTTCCGAAGAGGCACTCGGCTTCGACGCCATCCAGTCGGTCGGTCCTGGCGGCCATTTCTTCGGCACCCAGCACACGCAGGACCGCTACAAGACCGCCTTCTACTCGCCGATCCTCTCCGACTGGCGCAATTACGAGACCTGGGCGGAAGCCGGCTCGCCGACGGCGCTCGAAAAGGCCAACAAGGTCTGGAAGGAGCGGCTGGCGTCCTATGAGGAGCCTTACATGGACCCGGCCATCCGCGAGGAACTCAACGCCTTCGTCGCCAAGCGGCGGTCCGAAGGCGGCGCGCCGACCGATTTTTGATCGGCCGTGTTGTTGATGAACAGTCGACCCCCACTCCGTCGAGCTTCGCTCGACACCTCTCCCCCGATCGACGGGGTAGAGGAAAGGTGCGAGCTTATACAGGCTGGCTCCCTTCCTCTCCCTCCGGAGGGGGGAGAGGTGGCGCCGCGAAGCGGCGACGGAGTGGGGGAAGCCGTTCATGAAACGCGCAGCCGCCGAAAAACAGGCACAACTCGGCGAGCGAGAAAACTCAGGCAAGGCGACAATCAAGCCGAAGCGCTGCTTTGGCTTGAGTTAAAAGCCCGCAAGCTTGGCGGTTACAAGTTCACGCGACAGTTCTCTATCGAACCATACTACGCTGACTTCGCTTGCCGCGAAAATTGGCTTGTCGTGGAAATCGACGGGCACCAACACGCCGGCAGTTCATATGACCGCCACCGCGACGACTTCATGCGCGCTCAAGGCTATTCGATCCTGCGTGTTTGGAACCATGACGTCCTGAAACATCGCACGTCGGTCTGTGAAACCATCCTCGCCGCGCTTGATGGCAGGCTGGCCGAGAACATCGCTGCATCCGATCTCCGCTTTGTCTTCACACCCCGCTCACCCAATTCAATCTCTTCAAAAACGGACTTATCTAGATGAAATCTCACGTAAAAGCGGTTGTCATCGGCGGCGGCGTCGTCGGCTGCTCGGTTCTCTACCATCTGGCCAAGGCCGGCTGGACCGACATCATGCTGATCGAGCGCTCGGAGCTCACCTCCGGCTCGTCCTGGCATGCGGCGGGAGGCTTCCACACGCTGAACGGCGACCCCAACGTCGCCAAGCTGCAGGCCTATACGGTGCAGCTCTACAAGGAGATCGAGGAGATATCCGGCCAGTCCTGCTCGCTGCACCTGACCGGCGGCGTGATGATGGCTGATACGCCAGAGCGCATGGATTTCCTGCGGCTGGCCCACGCCAAGGGCCGCTATCTCGGCATGGACACAGAGCTGATCACCCCGTCCGAAGCCAAGGCGATGTTTCCGCTGATGGACGAGACCAATTTCGTCGGCGCCATGTGGGATCCGGTGGAAGGCCATCTCGATCCGTCGGGCACCACCATCGCCTACTCCAAGGCGGCAAAAAAACTCGGCGCCGAGATCGTGCTGCGCAACCGCGTTGTGGAACTGACACAGGAGGTCGACGGCACCTGGAACGTCGTCACCGAACAGGGCACGGTGAAGGCCGAGCATGTCGTCAACTGCGGCGGCCTGTGGGCGCGCGAGATCGGCCGCATGGTCGGCGTCGAGCTGCCGGTTCTGGCCATGGAGCACATGTATCTCTTGACCGAGCCGATGCCGGAGGTCGAGGAGTTCAACAAGTCGACCGGCCGCGAAATGATCGGCGTGCTCGACTTCAAGGGCGAGATCTACACCCGCCAGGAGCGCAACGGCATCCTGCTCGGCACCTATGAGAAGGCCTGCAAGCCGTGGTCGCCGGTCAACACGCCGTGGGATTTCGGCCATGAATTGCTGCCGCCCGACCTCGACCGCATCGCGCCGTCGCTGGAAATCGGCTTCAAGCATTTCCCCGGCATCGAGAAGGCCGGCATCAAGCAGATCATCAACGGCCCCTTCACCTTCGCGCTCGACGGCAACCCGCTGGTCGGCCCGGTGCAGGGCCTGACCAATTTTTGGTGCGCCTGCGCCGTGATGGCCGGCTTCAGCCAGGGCGGCGGCGTCGGCTTGGCGCTGTCGAACTGGATGGTCCATGGCGATCCCGGCTTCGACGTCTGGGGCATGGATGTCACCCGCTTCGGCGAATGGGCCGGCCTGCGCTACACCAACGCCAAGGTGCGCGAAAACTATTCGCGCCGCTTCTCCATCCGCTTCCCCAATGAGGAACTCCCGGCGGCACGCCCGGCGCAGACGACCCCGCTCTACGACACGATGCTGGCCAACAACGCCGTCATGGGCGACAGCTGGGGACTTGAGACACCGCTCTGGTTCGCACCTGAAGGCAAGGAACCCAGGGATATCGTCTCCTTCCACCGCTCCAACGATTTTGGGCCGATCGGCGAGGAAGTGCGCGCCACGCGTGAGCGTGTCGGTGTCACCGAGATCGCCAATTTTGCCAAATACGAAGTCTCGGGACCCGCGGCCGAGGATTTCCTCAACCGGCTGATGACCAACCGCATGCCGAAGACCCGCCGCATCGTGTTGACGCCGATGCTCAACGAATTCGGCAAGCTGATCGGCGACTTCACCATCGCCAAGGCGGCAGAAGACCGCTTCATGATCTGGGGCTCGTCGGCGGCGCAGAAATACCACATGCGCTGGTTCGAGAAGCACCTGCCGAAGGACGGAACGGTGCGCATCCACCGCTTCGACCAGACCCTGGTCGGCCTGTCGATCGCCGGGCCGAAATCACGGGACTTGCTGCAGAAACTGGTCGATGTCGACGTCTCGACAAAAGCCTTCCGCTTCATGGATTTCCGCGAGATGGCGGTCGGCGGGGCGCCCTGCATGGTCAACCGCATCACCTACACCGGCGACCTCGGCTATGAAATCTGGATGGCGCCGGCCTACGAGCGCCTGGTTTACAAAGCGATCAAGGACGCCGGCGAGGAATTCGGCCTTGTCGATTTCGGCATGCGCGCGCTGCTCTCCATGCGCCTCGAAAAGAATTTTCCGACCTGGTTCCGCGAGTTGCGGCCGATCTACGGCCCGTTCGAAGGGGCGATGGACCGCTTCATCAAACTGGAGAAGAACGACTTCATCGGCCGCGAGGCTGCCGCCAAGGAACAGGTCGAGGGTCCGAAGCTGCGCCGCGTCTCCTTCATCGTCGATGCCGCCGACGCCGACGTCATGGGCGACGAACCGATCTGGGCCAAGGTCAGCAAGGACTACGGCACGGTGGAAAAGCCGCATGGCTATGGCGCGCCACGCTTCGACAAGGGCGGCAAGGAAATACGCGGCTCCAAGGCTGCCGAAGGCGCGTCCGCCGTGCGCGGCATCGTCGACGGCGACTGGCGCGTGGTTGGCTGGGTCACGTCGGGCGGCTATGCGCATTATGTGCAGAAGTCGATGGCGCAAGGCTATGTGCCGGCGGCTCTTGCCGAGGACGAAAGCGCGGGCCTGTTCGAGATCGAGATCCTCGGACACCGCCGGCCGGCCCGCATCAACGTCGAAGCGCCTTTCGACCCGAGCGGCGAGAAGATGCGGACCTGAGGTTCGACCATGGACAGCGCGGGGCCGAAGGGCAGCTTTGGCCGCCATCGCAAGATCATGCCGTTCGAGCCAGGCTCGATCGAGGCCCTCCGCGACGCCTCCCGCCGGAAGGCGGCTTCGCTCAACCAGCATGTGCTGGGCTATGGCGCGCAGGCCGAAGCTGAATGGGCCGCGGCAGGCATTGCCGCGCCCGATCTGCCTGCCATGCGTCAATACCGGCTGGAGCGTATCCGCGCCGAGCTGAAGCGGCGCGGCTATGCCGGCGCCCTGCTCTACGACCCCGTCAACATCCGCTACGCCACCGACTCGACCAACATGCAGCTGTGGGTGGCGCACAACCCGACGCGGCATTGCTTTGTCGCCACCGACGGCCCGGTGGTGCTGTTCGACTATTTTTCCTGCGAGCACCTGTCCGATCATTCCGGCGTCGTCGACGAGGTGCGGCCGGCGGTGTCGTGGATGTACCTCTATAGCGGCGAGTTGACCGAGCAAAAAGTCCGCCGCTGGGCCGCCGGGATCGCCGATCTGGTGAAAGAGCATGGCGGCGGCAACAGCCGCATCGCCGTCGATCACATCAACCCGGAAGGCGTCGAGGAACTGGCGCGGCTTGGTATCTCCATCGGCAATGGCGAAGCGGTGATGGAAAATGCGCGGCTGATCAAGTCGCCTGACGAAATCCTCGCCATGCGCCGCGCCATCGTCGCCTGCGAGGCGGCGATGGGCGAAATGGAACAGGCGCTGAAGCCTGGCATTTCCGAAAATGAGTTGTGGGCGGAACTGCATCGCGGCAACATCGCGCGCGGCGGCGAATGGATCGAGACCCGGCTGCTGACGTCAGGTCCGCGCACCAACCCATGGTTCCAGGAATGCTCGTCACGCAAGATTGTATCAGGCGACCTCGTCGCCTTCGACACCGACCTTATCGGCCCCTACGGCTTCTGCGCCGACCTGTCGCGGACATGGCTGTGCGGCGATGCAAAGCCGACCAATGAACAGCGCGACCTGTTCCGTATCGCCGCCGATCAGATCGAGCACAACACGGCACTGATGCAGCCGGGCATCTCGTTTCGCGACCTCGTCGAGCGCTCGGCCGTGCCACCGGGAGACTGCTTCCCGACGCGATACGGCGTGCTCTATCATGGCGTCGGCCTGGCCGACGAGTATCCGACACTACCGCATGCCAGCGACTGGACATCGGACACGCCGGACGGCGTGCTGGAACCGGGCATGGTGCTGTGCGTGGAAAGCTATATCGGCCGGCTTGGCGGGCGCGAAGGCGTCAAGATCGAGGAACAGATCCTGATTACCGAGACCGGCAACGAACAGCTCTCAACCTACCCGTTGGATGCGAGGCTGCTCGGCTAGCCCGGCAAGGGCCTCGCGCAACGCCCCAACCGTCTTTTCCGGTGTCACCGCGGCGGTGATGTAAGGCAGGCCTTTGCGCCGCCCGGTCCAGCCGATGACCACCACCTTTTTCGCCGCCGGCTCGAAACGCTGCGCCAGTGCCCAGCTCTCGCAGTCGATGGCCGCTATATCGGCCTTGCCCTCGGCAATTGCCACGATCGAGGAACGGTGCCCACCGCTTTCGCTGCGCGAGGCAAAGAGGTCAAGGCTCTCGCCCATCGCCTCCAGGTCGCGCGTCAAACCGAGGAACCCCGACATCGAATCGAGGCTGTTGAAGGTGAAGCGCTTGCCACGGATGCGATCGAGTGGGACCAGCGGGCTGCCGTCATTGGGCGAGGCAACCGACGGCGCGCCATCCGCCAGCATGACGATAGCGCTGGAATAGAGCTCGCCCTGCCCGCCTTCGTAGGCGTCGTAGCTTGGCTGGGCGACCACCTGCACATGCCTGGACAGGCCGAGTTCCATCGGCCCCCAGCAGGTCTGCGCGAACAGCAGCGCCGGGTGCAGCCACAGTCTGTGAAAATCGAGTTCGTCCGGCGGCAATGTCGCTGGATCGGGTGCGATCAATGCACCGGCAGCATCACGAATTCCGCCCGGCACCGGCGGCAGGTCACCATTGCGACGCGCGATGGTTTCCGGCGCGTCAATGCCCTTTCCCCGGAAAGCATCGCGCAGCAGCACCCATTGCGCGTCGACCTCGCCGCGCATTTCGGGCCAATCATACATCGGCAACGCCGCAACCAATTCACTCATGCCGATATCAAATCATCATGTCGGGAAAAAGGATCGCAAAAACGCGGCGTCCAATCAGAATTGGCCGACACGGACCCCCGGATAGGCCGGATTATTCCTTGGGCGGCTCGGCGGGAACCGGCGCACTGCCAAGCCCGCTGATGCTGCGCGCCCTGATGCGCGGCTTGAAGGCCCTGCCCGGCTCGGCTTGACGCCGCAGCACCGGGTGCACGATCGGCTCTTTTGCCTTGAAGGCGTAAGCCTTGATCAGCGCGAAATAGTTCGGATAGGCATAGCCATTGTTCATCCGCAGCCATTCCTCACGGCGGTCACGAAACAGCTTGGGTAGCTTGTACCAGGCCACGGTCGGGGTCTTGTGGTGGACGAAGTGCAGATTGTTGTTGAGGAACAGGAACGACAGCGGCGAACGCTCGACGATCACCGTGCGACCTTCCGGATGTTCCGACCATTGATGCTCGGCGAACGTGCGGATCGAGATCAGCGACTGGCCGAGCCAGACCGGCACGAGAATGTAAAGCCACAGCGGGATGCCGAAGCCGAACTGGACGATCGGCAGCACGACGGCAAGGCCGATCGCGTGCAGCAGCCACGCCTTGCGGATCGCCTTGTCGCCGGCGAACATCTGCTTGGCGTCGTCGATGAAGAAGCCGACGCAGGACAGCCACGGGCCGAGCACGAAGCGGCCGGCCATGGTGTTGTTGATCTTGAGCAGGAATTTCATCGTCGGCGGCAGCTCGTCATGCTGCCAGAGCGCCTGGTAATAACTCTCTGGATCGTCCAACGGGTCGGTCAGCCGCTCGTCGGCGTGGTGGCGCAGATGGATGGTCTTGAAGCGGCGGAATGGCCAGACCAGACCGATCGGCAGGAACACGAAGGCTTCGTTGACCCGTGCATTGCGTGTCGGATGCCCGTGCAGCACTTCGTGCATGATCGACGATTGCAGTGCGGCGGTCAAAGCCAGGATGGCGAGCGCCAGGACGGGGTAGGATGGCCAGAGCAGGAAACCGGTGGCGAGCCAAGTTGCGTAACAGAAAAAGGCGAGTACCACGGTCGGCCACTCGATGGCCGGTGCGCTGTGTCGCCTGATGCTCTTGCTCGTCATGCTATCGACCACTGTCCCTCAGTCGCCGGAAACCCCAATTGGCTCCTGACAGCATAGTGTCAGGAGAAATGATTCCACTCAACGAGACAAAGTGCACAAACTGTTGCGATTGCGCATTTTCGGCCGCACATGTTATACATTGTAAACAGACTTAGGGATTCATTTACGCCTGAGGCGCGCTCGGAAGCGATTCGGCGCAAATTTTTCCTCAATCGAGGTGGAGCCCGCACATGGACAAGCGCGACCTGTCGACGATCTTCCGCGAACGCCTGAAAATGCTCTTGACACGCTCCGACCTGAACCAGTCGGCCTTCGCGACCGCGGTCGGCATCGACCGCTCGGCGCTATCGCAGCTGCTGTCCGGCGCCTCGACCCGCCTGCCCCGCGCCGAAACGCTGCTCAACATCGCCGCCGAGTTCAAAGTGTCGCTGGACTGGCTACTCGGTCTCAGCCAGGACGAGGGCCTCACCGGCGAAATCCGCGAGAGCCTGGAGATCGAGGAGGCACCCGACGGCTTCGACCGCACCCTGCTGGCCAAATGGCATGCCGAGGCGGCCGGCACCAAGATCCGCTACGTGCCTGCCGGCATTCCCGATCTTCTGCGCACCGAAGCGCTGGTCGACTATGAAGCCGGCATCACCAACAAGAGCCGCCTGGCGCAGGCCGGAGAAACGCAATACCGCATCGACTACAACAGGCGCCCGGAAACCGACATGGAAGTCTGCATGCCGCGCCACACGCTGGAGATCTTCGCCCGCGGGCTGGGTGTCTGGGACCGTTTCCCCGAAGCCGATCGGCGCGCCCAGTTGCTGCACATGGCGACGCTGCTCGACGACCTCTACCCGACCTTCCGGCTGTTTCTCTATGATGGGCGGATGCGCTATTCGATCCCCTACACCATCTTCGGCCCCTATCGTGCCGCCATCTATGTCGGCGACATGTATCTGGTGCTCAACGCCACCCAGCCGATCCAGACGCTGATCCAGCATTTCGACAATCTGATCCGGGCTGCCGACATCAATGCGCACGAGGCGTCCGGCTTTGCGCACAGGCTGGCCGGCATGTCGTTCCCAACAGGCACTGTCTGATTTTCGGCAGCCAAGATCACCACCGCGCCATGGCTCAAGGCGCCGCATGGGCGAATCCGTCCTAGCTATTCATTGACTACACATAAAGACTTCTTTATATCCTTATCCGACTTCGAACATGAAAGCCAATCCGATGACGACCACCAACCCGATCGATGCGCTGCTGGCTGAAAAGGGCGTGCTGCTGGCCGATGGCGCCACCGGCACCAATCTATTCGCCATGGGTCTGGAGGCCGGCGAGGCGCCCGAACTGCTGAACGAGACGGCGCCCGACACCATCACCAGCCTGCACCAGAATTTCGTCGATGCCGGCGCAGACATCATCCTCACCAATTCGTTCGGCGGCACCCGTCACCGTTTGAAGCTTCACCATGCGCAGGACCGCGCGCATGCGCTGAACAAGCGCGCCGCCGAGCTTGCTCGTGCCGTCGCCGACAGAGCCGGCCGCAAGGTGATCGTCGCCGGTTCGGTCGGCCCGACCGGCGAATTGCTGGTGCCGCTGGGCGCCATGACCTATCACGAGGCGGTCGACGCCTTCGCCGAACAGATCGAGGGTCTCAAGGCCGGCGGCGCCCAAGTTGCCTGGATCGAGACGATGTCGGCTCCCGACGAGATCCGCGCCGCCGCCGAGGCGGCCATCCGCGTCGGCTTGCCCTACACCTACACCGGTTCCTTCGACACCGCCGGCCGCACCATGATGGGTCTGCTGCCGAAGGATATCCACGGCGTCACCGACGGGCTGTCGCAGGCGCCGCTCGGCGTTGGCGCCAATTGCGGCGTCGGCGCCTCCGACATCCTGGCCTCGCTGCTCGACATGACCGAGGCGAAGCCGGAAGCGACGGTGATCGTCAAGGGGAATTGCGGCATTCCCGAATTCCGCGGCACCGAGATCCATTATTCCGGCACACCCGAACTGATGGCCGACTATGTCAGGCTCGCCGTCGATGGCGGCGCCAAAATTATCGGCGGCTGCTGCGGCACCTCGTTCCAGCACCTCGCCGCCATGCGCAAGGCGCTCGACGCGCACACCAGGGCGGATCGTCCGACGGTTGCCGCGATCGTCGAACGCATCGGTCCGATGCGCAACAAGGTGGCGACGGAAAACACCGCCGAGACCAGCGAAGCCCGCCGCGAGCGCCGCCGCAGCCGGGCCTGACCCATCGGTTTTCGACTATTCGCTGTTGTCGGCGTAGCTCGACTGCGCCGACTTGAAGTCGACCACATTGTCGCCGCGCATCGTCATCAGCGCGCCTGAAGCGCTGGGGTCGGTGATCTGTTCCAGCATGATGCGGAACCGGTCGTTGGTCAGTGCCGACAGGGCGGTATGGCGCGCCTGCGCGACATCGTCACTGATACGCCTGGATTCCGATGATGGGGCCGATGAAACCGCCGAGGCGTCTGGCGCTGGGGGTATCGAGTTGGCGATAGTCCTGATCTGCAATTTCGGCTCCCTCAAGCCCAGTACACCTGTCCTGCGTAACAAGGAGAGGGTTGCCATCCAGTACCGGAAATGCCGCGCAATTTAACGACCCGGAAAATCCGCGAAAAAAGGCCGGCAAGATTTCCCTCGCCGGCCTGCCTCACCCGCCCGTAGGTCGGTTTCCCCTGTCAGAACGATCCCATCTGAAAGAAACCGGCCGTCATCACCACTACCGGTTACCGCCCAGCGCCGAGGCAAGGCGCACAAGTGAAAGGAACTCGGACCTGTACCCAAACGGGTCGGCCCCTCGAGCGGCAGTGGCGATCTCCATGATCTTGTCGTAGCCAAACTTCGCGGTCGCATCCTCGTCGCGCAGCTTCTGGCCGAAGGCGGCAACCGCGACGGAGAAGCGCTGATCGGCGCTGGCCTGGTCGAAGGACGAAATCTCGTTGGCCGAGGTCACCGGCGTGGTGATCAGCTTCGAGACGTCTTCATTCGGCAGCTTGTAGCGGATCTTGACGAAGGCATATTCGTCCGCGTTGGCGACGCCGCCATTGTCCACCGACGCCTGGCCGTAGCGCAGCGGATCGATCTGCTCGCCGCCGCTGCCCTTTGGCGTGATTTCATAGATCGCGGTAACGGAATGGCCCGAACCAATGTCGCCGGCATCGACGCGGTCATTGTTGAAATCCTCGCGGTTCAAGGCGCGGGTCTCGTAGCCGATCAGGCGATATTCCGAGACCTTGTTCGGGTTGAACTCGACCTGGATCTTCACGTCCTTTGCGATGGTGAACAGCGTCGACGAAGCATCCTCGACCAGCACCTTTTCGGCCTCGGCCAGCGTATCGATATAGGCGGCGGTGCCGTTGCCGTTCTGCGCGATGGTCTGCATCATCTGGTCGTTCAGATTGCCGCGGCCGAAGCCGAACACCGACAGGAAGACACCGCTCTTGCGCTCGCTTTCGATCAGCCGCTTAAGGTCGTCGTCATCGGTCTGGCCGACATTGAAGTCGCCGTCGGTGGCGAGCATCACCCGGTTGACGCCGTCCTTGACGAAGGATTTTTGCGCCAGCCTGTAGGCTTCCTTGATGCCCGCCTCACCGGCCGTGCTGCCGCCGGGCGTCAGATTGTCGATGGCGCTGAGGATCTTGTCCTTTTCGGACGCCTTGGTCGGCTCCAGGACTGTGCCGGCGTCACCGGCATAGGTGACGATCGAAATGGTGTCGTCGGCCTTCAGCTTGCTGACCAGCAGCCGGAAGGCCGATTTGAGCAGCGGCAGCTTGTCCGGCTCGTCCATCGAGCCCGAGACATCGATCAGGAACACCAGATTGGCCTTCGGCTGCTCGGTCGGCTTGACGTCAAAACCCTTGATGGCGACATGCATCAGCCTGGTCTGCGTGTTCCACGGCGTCGGCATGACGCTGACGGTCGAGTTGAACGGCGTCGAGGCGGAGTCCGGCCCCTTCCAGTCATAGGGGAAGTAATTGATCATCTCCTCGACGCGAACAGTATCGGCTTGCGGCAGAGTGCCTTGCTTCAGCGAACTGCGCACGAAGGAATAGGAGGCCGTGTCGACGTCGATCGAGAAGGTCGAGACCGGGTCCTCGAGTGCCGCATGCACCGGATTGGTCTTGAAATCCTCGATACGGTCGCGATTTTCCTCCTGCGGCAGCATCTGGTCGGCCGGCGCCATGGCCGGCTGCTGCGGCGCCATCAGCTTCGACTCCGCCGCCATGCGGGCTCGCGAGGTACTGGGTACACTTGCAGCGCCATCCAGTGCGAATTCACCTGTCGGTGCCGGTGGCGCAGGCTCGGCCAGCACACCGCGCTCCAGCGCATTTTGTTGTGCAGCGCCCCCAGCAACGGTCGATTCGGATTTCTGCGGCGAGGCCGGCGCCACAAGCGCATCGGTGGCGTCGCGGCTTTCCACATCGGCGTCCGCCTTCTTGTCCTTCTCCAACTCGCCGCGCTTCGGCTCGGCGGTCGTCGGCTTCACCGTCGTCGGCTTGTCGGCCAGCGTCTCGGTGATCTTCTCGTCGCCGCCGAATTTGGGCGGCTGTTCCCTCAGCAGATGGAAGGTGGCGTATCCGGCGATCGGCAGGGCGACGAGCCCGGCAAGAGCCGGCGTGGCAATGAGTTTCTTTTGCATGATCTCGCTCCAGAGCTTTTGTGCTCGCTCTGTGAGACGAAGCCCGCCAACCGATCCTTGGGAGACAGCAGAAATATTTTCCTGATCATAGGCGCGCAGGGCGGCCTCGAAGGCACGTGCCTTGGCATCCTTGGCGGGCGCCAGTGCTGCGATATCGCGCAGTCTGTTGAGTTCATTGTCGTCGACCATGGTCACACTTCCCCGGCCGCGCGCATCAGCGTCTTCAGCCGTTTCTTCGCTTCATGGATGTGCCAGGAAACCGTCGTCTCCGAGATCGCCATCGCCTCGGCGGCGGCCGCGTGGCTCAATCCTTCGCCATAGACCAAAAGCACGGCGTCGCGCTGCTTGTCCGGCAATTGCCGCACCGCGGCCCATAGCGCTTCGGCGGGGTCTTCCGGTTCGATCGACGCCTCGCCCGAGATCAGTGCATGGACGCCATAGGCCTCTGTCTTGACTGTCTCGCGGGCGGATTTGCGCATCATGTCGCGCGCGGCGTTCAGGGTCACGGAATAGAGCCATGTGGTGAAGGCGCCGCCGCCGCGATAGTCGCGGATCGCCTTGCCCAGCCTGACGCAGACTTCCTGGGCTATGTCTTCGGCATCGGCCTTCCTGCCGCACCAGCGATAGGCAGCGCGATAGACGAAGTCATAGTGCCTTTCCAGCAATGTGCTGAAGGCCCCCCTGTCTCCGCCCTTCGCCCGCCCGATCAGTTCGGCGTCGGAGGCTTCGCTCTCATCCAGCATCATCGCCATCATTTGCCTGTTGGACGAAGGCTAATGGCTAATCCTTGGGGCAATGGAAAGATTTTTTTGGAAACCGCCGGATCGTGACCGCCGGCACCCCGCTTGACACATCCATATCTCGACGGTTATACGTCAATCAATAGCCACCGGGTTATCGATCCAAAATGAACAACGCTCACGACGTCCTCTTCAGAACGCTCTCCGATCCGACGCGTCGTGCGATCTTCGAGCGCCTGTGCCGGCAAGGCGAGCAGACGGTCGGTGCCCTGACGGCTCAGTCGGGGGTCTCGCAGCCGGCGGTGTCGAAGCATCTCGGCGTGCTCAGGCAGGCCGGGCTCGTGCGTGACCGCCATCAAGGACGGCAGACCCATTATAGCGCCCAGCTCGCAGCACTTTCCCCGCTGACCGACTGGACGAACCAGATGAACACGTTCTGGCAGAGCCGGTTCGACGACCTCGAAAATTTGCTCAAAAGAATGGACCAATGACCAACATCGCGACCGAAACGCGCTCCGTCATCGTCGAACGTGAGATCCCCTATCCGCCGGAAAAAATCTGGCGCGCGCTGACCCAACCGCATCTGATCGAGGAATGGCTGATGAAGAACGACTTCAAGCCAGTCGTGGACCATCGTTTCAAGCTGCGAAAGGAACCGCAACCTGACGTGAGCATCGTTGTCGACTGTCAGGTAACAGCCGTCGAATTGAACAAGACACTGTCCTACACGTGGCAGGCCTATGGCCTCGAGAGTGTCGTCACCTGGACTCTCCTGCCGACCAGCACGGGCACCCGGTTGCGCATGGAACAATCCGGCTTCCGTCCGGATCAGGAGCAGGCGTATCGGGGCGCGACGAGCGGGTGGCGGCAGTACTTTACGAATCTGAGTCAAGTCCTGGCGCGGATAGATTGAACCCGCCGGTGCGGATCGGTGGTCCGCGTCGGCTGTTTTGACAGGAGGAACTATTGGATTGGAACATGTGGGTTCGGCAAATTCATCGCTGGCTGTCGATCATCTTTACGCTGACCGTCATCGCCAACTTCGCCACCATGGCATTCGGGCAGCCTCCCGCCTGGGTGGTCTACTCGCCGCTCCTGCCGCTCTTCCTGCTGCTGTTCAGCGGCCTGTACATGTTCGTGCTGCCCTATGTCGCCAAGGGCCGCGGCGCGCAGTGTGTCGGCGGATAGGAGTGGGGCAGAATGGCCAAGACGCAGCGGCAATCGACCAAGGCCAAGGCTGCGCCAGTGCTGCTCTCGGGCGGCAACCCGCAAATCGCCAAGGCCGACGGTGACGCCCCGGTGCAGGCTATATCGCTGCGATGCCGGGTTGGAAGCGCGGCCTGGGCGAACGCCTCGACGCGCTCATCGAGCGCAACGTGCCCGACGTGCGCAAGGCCGTGCGATGGAACTCGCCCTTCTACGGCATCGAAGGCCAGGGCTGGTTCGTGAGTTTCCATGTCTTCACCCACTATTTGAAGGTGACCTTCTTCAGTGGCATCTCATTGCAGCCGATCCCACCTGGCGGCACGGCCAAGAGCAAGGATGTGCGCTGGATCGACATCCGCGAAGACGATCAGTTCGATGAGGCGAGGATGGTGGAATGGATCAAGCAGGCCGCGGCCCTGCCCGGCTGGATGCCGTAATGACCGACTATGACAGAGGAAAATGAGCGATGAAGATCAAGCTGACCAGCGTGTATGTGGACAACCAGGAAAACGCACTGCGCTTCTACACCGACGTGCTGGGCTTCACCAAAAAGGCCGATTTCAGCAATGGGCCTTATCGCTGGCTGACCGTGGCCTCGGCCGAAGAGCCTGATGGGACCGAACTGCAGCTCGCGCTCAACGACAACCCGGCCGCCAAGGCCTATCAAGAAGCCATTTTCAAGCAGGGTCAGCCCGCGATCATGTTCTTCACCGACGACGTCAAGGGCGACTACGAGCGCATCAAGGCGAAGGGCGGCGCGTTCACCATGCCGCCGACCGAAGTGACCGGTTCGACCATCGTCCAGATGAACGACAGCTGCGGCAATCTCGTTCAGATCACCCAACTGACGCGCTGGTGACAGGCAGCGGTTGAACGTATCGAGGCACAGGAAGGCACCCAATGACCCCCTCGCAACAAATCGACCAATTGATCGCCGGCCTCTCGGACTGGCGCGGCGAGACGCTCGCCCGCATCCGCAAGACCATCCTTGCAGCCGACCCGGACATCGTAGAGGAGTGGAAGTGGATGGGCAGCCCGGTATGGTGTCTCGACGGCAACATCGTGGTCGGCAACGCCCACAAGGACAAGGTGAAGCTGACCTTTTCCCATGGCGCCAGCCTGCCGGACCCCGACAAGCTGTTCAACAACGGTTTCGGCGGCAAGGTGTGGCGGGCAATCGATATCCTTGAGGGCGATAGGCTCGATGAGCGTGCTTTGAAAGACCTCGTCCGCGCAGCGATCGATTACAACCAGGCCAAAAAGAAGAAGAAGGCGACTGCTGGGACGAAGCCACGGACGTAAGTCTAGGCCGCCTGCCCCGCCGCCCAGCCCGATGACCATGCCCACTGGAAATTATAGCCGCCCAGCCAACCCGTGACATCGACGACTTCGCCGATGAAAAACAGGCCCGGCACGGATTTCGCCTGCATCGTCTTCTGGTCCAGCCCGTTGGTGTCGACTCCGCCCAGCGTCACTTCGGCGGTGCGGTAGCCCTCCGAGCCGGCAGGCTTGATGCGCCAGTCATTGACTGCGGCAGTTATGGTTTTCATCTGGGCGTAGGAAAGATCGGCAAGGTTGCCGTCGATCCCGGTGCGCTCGGCGATCGACTGCGCAAGCCGCTTCGGCAGATGATTTGCCAGCACCGTCTGTACCGCTTGCCGCCCATTGCTTCGCTTGGCCACCCGAATGAGGTCCGCCACGTCAACTCCCGGCAGCATGGCGATGCGGATTTCATCGCCCTCGCGCCAATAGGAAGAGATCTGCAGGATGGACGGTCCGCTGACGCCGCGATGCGTAAACAGCATCGCTTCGGAAAACCGCGTCTTGCCGCAGGCGACTTCCGCGTCGACGGCGTTGCCGGCCAGCGGCGCCAGCCGTTCGAGCGTGTTTGCGTCGAAGGTCAGCGGAACCAGCGCCGGCCGCGTTTCGACAACAGCAAGGCCGAACCGCTCGGCAAGCTCATAGCCGAAGCCGGTCGCCCCCATCTTGGGGATCGACTTGCCGCCGCAGGCCACGACCAGCGACTGGCAAGTGACCAAGCCTGTGGAGAGGGTGAGCGCAAACCCCTCCACGGTTTTGCGGACATCCTCAACGCTGGCCGAGAGCGCCAGCTCCACGCCCCTGCCCTGCATTTCCGAGACCAGCATGTCGATGATCTGGCGTGCGGAGCCATCGCAGAACAGCTGCCCAAGTGTCTTCTCGTGATAGGCAATGCGGTGGCGTTCGACGAGGGCGATGAAATCGCGCTGCGTGTAGCGGCTGAGCGCCGAAATGCAGAAATGCGGATTGCCCGACAGAAAATTCTTCGGGCTGGCATGGATGTTGGTGAAATTGCACCGGCCGCCGCCGGAGATGCGGATCTTTTCGCCAGGCATTGCCGCATGATCGAGGATCAGCACCGAACGGCCGCGCTTGGCCGCCTCCACGGCGCACATCATTCCAGCGGCACCCGCGCCGATGATCACGACATCATAGGATTGCATCAGGCTATTCGTTCCCGCTCGACCCACTCACATGGGGCCGCGCCACTTGCGCTGCCTGGTACCACTTTGGCCCGATAGTTTTCTAGCAATTCCGTCCCAGCAGCCTGGTGATCTGGAGGGTGACGATTGTGGTGAACAGCCCGGGATCACTGAAAGCCCTCGCGGACAGCATTGCCCCATGAACCGATGCCATCAGCATCTGGGCCTCCTCCTCCGGCCGGTTGTTCAAGCGGAACAAGTCCTGCTCCATTCCAGCCCGCAGCACCGACGTAAGCCATCCCGCGAGATTTTGGAAATGGGCACGAACGCGTGATGCGACCTCTTCCGGCAGCATCTGCATCTCGCCGGCGAGCATCGCGCAGACGCAGAAGGACGGCGAGGCATCGCGAATGCATGTCCGCCAATAGTTCAGATAGGACTGAAGTTGTTCAGCAGGGCTTGAGAGTTCTCCTCGGAGAGATTCCAAGCCCGCTTCGGCCTGCCGCCTGTAACGATCCACCAGCACCGAAACCAGCTCGGCCTTCGTCGGAAAGTGATGGTGGATGCTCGCCTTCCGGATGCCGATGGCAGCCGAGATATCAGCATAGCTGAACCCGTTGTAGCCTCCCGCGACGATGAGGGATTGCGCGACATCGAGAATCTTTTCTGAGGTCGAAGCCATTGATTTCATATCGCTGCCTACCTTCTGGTAGGCGAACTGTCAAGGTTATGCATCGTTCCCGATTCTCACAGGGAGGTGTCCGGACATCGGGTTGACTTAGAGGTTTTGGCTACCTACTAATAGGTAGATAGCAATAAGGAATCTGCCGATGCAAAACCAATCTTTCATCCAGTCCGGATGGCTACGATCCTATTATTTCGCACGCGCCATATTTTCTATCGCCTGGGTTGCTGCCGCCATCCTATTCAACGGGCAACCCGGTCCCACCGCGCTTCTGCTCGTGATCTACCCCGCATGGGACGCGCTCGCCAATCTGGTTGACGCCAGGGTAAATGGCGGCCTGAAAGCCAACTCGTCCCAGGCATTGAATGTCGTGGTCAGCACGATAACGGCGCTCGCCGTCATCGTGGCGGTCAGCAACAGCATGTATGCCGTTCTGGCCGTGTTTGGGGTTTGGGCGATCCTGTCGGGTCTGCTGCAGCTCAACACGGGAGCAAGGCGTTGGCGCTACCAAGGCGCGCAGTGGCCGATGATCCTCAGTGGCGTGCAATCGGCCCTCGCCGGCGGCTTCATGATCAGCCGATCCCTCGGCACGGCTGCGCCGACGATTCTGGACATCGCCCCTTATGCCGGGTTCGGCGCGTTTTACTTTCTGCTTTCCGCAATTTGGCTTGTCGTCGCAGCCTATCGCAAGGCAAACGCCTAGGCGCAGCCCGATCCGGCGGCGGCAAGGTGAACGATCATCTGCCGCCGTCGAAAGGGCAAGCATCGCTCACTCTTTGCCGCATGGGCTGCCGTTCTGGTTCAAAGACGCGTAGCGTCCTGCTCAGGGTCGACCGCTGACCTTAGATCAGCGTCTCGGCGAACAACGTCGTCAGCCGCTTCCAGTGGCGTTCGGCGCCGGCGGCATTGAAAACGCTATGATCGGGTACGCACCAGCCATGCGCCATCCCGGCATAGTTCTCGATGACATGATCGACTTCAGCGACCCGCAGCGCTTCGGCCAGCCGCGCCGACTGTTCCGGCGGGAAACTCCTGTCGACGCCGGATGTGCCGACATAGACGCGCCCCCTGATGGAGGCTGCCTTGCGATGCGGGCTGTCGGCGGCGTCGCTGGCCAGATTGCCGCCATGGAAGCTTGCGGCCGCTTTTATCCGTTCGGGATAGGTTGCAGCCGCATTCAATGATCGACCGCCGCCCATGCAATAGCCGACGGTGCCGATCGGCCCGGTAATGCCCTCGGCAGCAAGCGCATCGAGGAACGCATCGCTGTCGCTGATGGTCATGTCCTGTGTCGTGCCGGTGACCAGCGCCATCAGCGGGATTTTGGTCTTTTCCTCGGCGAAGGCGGTCTTGGCGTCGAACGGCCCGTAGGGCGCATTGCGGTAGAACAGGTCGGGCACCAGCACCGCATAGCCTTCATTCGCCAGCCGCTCGGCCATACTGTCGAGTGCCGGCCGCGGACCGAAGGCGTCCTGATAGAGAATGACGCCGGCCTTGGCAGGAGATGCGTTTGCCGAGCGGAAAAGCCCGGCATTGGCAACACCATCCCTGGTCTTGATCTGAAGGTCGTGTTTCGTCATCGCCCGCTCCGTTCGACTGATGCGCGATACATAGCCGCGCAAGCCTATACGGCAAGGCGTTCCCTGAACCCGGCAGTCAACATTTCGTGCAGGATTGCGTGACGCTATTGCTCGCCTTCTCGCACGGTCCGGGCGCCGACATGCAGCGCCCGGCCGGCACCGAGCCCCATGATGGCTACGCCAAGCCCGAGCGCGACGAACAGGAACGCCGTCCCCGAAAAACTGCCGGTCCAATCGCGGATCAGGCCCACCAGCAGCGGGCCGAATGCCGCCAGTACATAGCCGACGCCTTGCGCCATGCCTGAAAGATGCGCGGCGACATGCGAATCCGGCGAACGCAGCACGATCAAGCTCATGGCAGCCGCGATAAGGCCCCCCTGCCCAATGCCTTGCAGGACCGCCCAGAACAGCACCGTCGAGGTCGGCGCAAAGAGAATGCCGAGCAGCGCGATCACCGCTATGGCAACGAGCGCCACATTGATGCCGCGCTGGTCCTTCAGCCGCACCGCAAAGGATGGCACGGCGAGGCACGTGATGACCTGCGCCATCACCGACACCGAAACCATCGCGCCGGCGGTGGCCGCGTCAAAGCCGCGCTCGCGCAGGATCGGCGCCAGCCAGCCGAAGATGCAATAGGCAAGCGCCGACTGCAGCCCCATGAACAGCGTCACCTGCCAAGCCAGGCGATCGCGCCAAAGCCCGACGACGTGAAAGCCGCGATGACTGACCTGCCGACGGCTGCCCAGCGCCTGCGGAATCCAGATCAAAAGGACGACCAATGTAGGCACCGCCCAGGCAGCGAGTGCCCCGGACCATGAACCGGTGACAAAATGCTCGATCGGCAGCGTGAAGCCGGCGGCAGCGGCCGAACCAGCGCAAAGAGCCATGGTGTAGAGCCCCGTCATGACGGCGGCCCTGTCGGCAAAATCGCGTTTCACCAGGCCCGGCAGCAGCACATTGCCGATGGCAATGGCGCCGCCGGCAAGGAAGGTCGCGACAAACAGCAAGGGGACTGATTCGAACCAGCGCAGACCGGTTCCCAGCACCAGCAATGCGAGTGCGCCGAGCAGTGTGCGTTCAGCCCCATAGCGTTGGGCGAGTTTTGGTGCAAAGGGCGCAAACAGACCCAGGCACAAAACGGGAAGCGTCGTCAGCAGGCTGGCGCCGGTCGTCGAAAGCCCGGTTGCCTGCATCACCTCGGGCAACAGCACCGAAAGGCTGGAAAACAGCGGCCGCAGGCTGAAGGCGATCAGCACAAGGCTTGCGCCAAGCACGATGCGCGCCGCACGGCTGCGCAGTTCAGGCGGCTGCGGCATGGGCAGGCTGTCGGCCTCGGCATCGATGAGTTCCAGACCCTCGACCTCGGCCTTCGGATCAGGCTGACGAAAACTCTGGTTCATTGCGAAAGCAGTCTTTCAAGTTGGGCAAGCACCGGCGCCATGAAGGCTCGGACGGCGGCAACGGCGCGCTCGGGATCGCTCGCGGCAATGGCGTCGACGATTGCCGCATGCGCCTGGTGGTCCGGTTCGGGCAGATCGCCGTCGATGGTGGCATGGATGGTCTCGGTGATGGCGGCGGTGAAGAAGTCATAGAGCTCCATCATCGCGCTGTTGCCGGACGCCGCGACGACGGATTTGTGGAAAGCGAGATCGCGCCGGATGAAGGCATCGCTTCCGCCGTCGGCGACGGTGCCGCGTTCGGCAAGCAATTGCCGCATCCGCTCGAGGTCGGCTGGCGTGTGACGCAAGGCGGCGAGCCTCGCGGCCTCGAGGTCAAGCGCCGCCCGCGCCTCCCACTGATCGCGCAAGCCGCTGCGTTTGATCCGGTCAAGCGCGGCAGAAGTATCGACGGCGGAGCGCACATAGGTGCCCGAGCCCTGGCGCGTATTCAGCAACCCCTGCGAGACCAGCACCCGCACCGCCTCGCGGACGGTGCCCCGACTGACTGACAGAAGGTCGGTCAGAGCTGCCTCGTTGGGGATACGCTCGCCGACACCCCAGCGGCCGCTGACGATTTCAGCCCGCAGGCTCTCGGTGGCGCTGTCGGTGAGATTGGTTCGGAGAGCAGGTTGCATCGGCCTATTCATCAAGTCATCAGATGACTTGATGAATAGGCTTGCTTCTAACTGCCGTCAAGATGCTTGAAGCGAAGAGCACCACGCAATGGGAATGGATCAGTTGGTGGCTCGTGCGAAGCTCGCCATGTGGAAGGCCTGAACCTCCGGCGGATAGCGATACTCCGTGCCATAGGGGCACGCATTGCGATCAAGGCAGCCGCCGCTGCGGCAAGGCGAGCCGCCGGCTCCACGCACATGCGTCAGGCAGGATTGATAAGCAAATCCTTGCGCGGAATAGGCGTCGGCCGGACAAGATTTCAGGCAAGGTTTCTCGACGCAGCTATCGCAAAGGTGAGGCGCCGTTTCGCCGGCTTGAATCGGAAGCTCGTCCTCGAACAGCAGCGCACCGCGATAGGCATGCCATAGCCCGTATTGCGGATGCATGAGGATGCCGAGCGGCGACGGCTTCAGTCCCTCCGCCCGCATCGCCCATTGCTGAAACGGCAGATAAGGTCTGTCGGAAGGGGAAACGGCTCGCGCCCCGAATGCCTCGGCCACGGCTCCGATCACTTCGCGCGACCACGTGTCGAGCGGATTGGCGATGGTCTGCGATTGCTTGTCGATCCAGCGCAGGAAATGCGGCCAAGGCGCTGCACCCGCCTGCCCGACCAGCAGGACGGATTTGACGGGAGCACCTGAGAGGTCGGCAAACGGGGTTTCGCTCGCTCCGCACTTGAAGCCGCCGCGCAGGATGAGGCCATGGGCCGAAAGCACGGTCGCGATGTCCTCAACCCGGCGCCCCGCGGCAATCATTCCTTCTTGACCGGATCGGAGAACGCGCTCCGCCAGACTTCCTTGTGGATGATGTTGGCGACTTTAGCCCCGCCTGACTCGGGCTCCTTTCAAGTGAAGGCGTCGGGCATCGACCCCTTCTTCTTGGCGATGAAGTCCTGCAACGCTTCGTCGATGCTCGGATCGAGATACGGCGCCTCGTAGCTTTCCAGCCAGCGGCGGGCAAGTTCGTTGGCACGCTGCGGCGCGGTCTTCTCGCCTTCGGCCAGCCACTGCTCGTAGGAATTGTTGTCGGCGATGTTGGAGCGGTAGAAGGCGGTCTGGAAATTGGCCTGGGTGTGGTCGCAGCCGAGATAGTGGCTGCCCGGGCCGACCTGGCGGATGGCGTCCATCGCCTGGCCGTTTTCCGACAGGTCGACGCCCTCGGAAAACTTCTGCGTCATGCCGAGCTGATCGATGTCCATCATGAACTTCTCATAACAGGACGCGAGCCCGCCCTCGAGCCAGCCGGCAGAGTGCAGCACGAAGTTGGTGCCGGCCAGGATGGTCGAGTTCAGCGTGTTGGCGCTTTCATAGGCCGCCTGAGCATCCGGAACCTTGGACGCGCAGAGCGAGCCGCCGGTGCGGAACGGCAGGCCCAGCCGACGCGCCAGCTGTGCGGCGCCATAAGACACCAGCGACGGCTCCGGCGTGCCGAAGGTCGGCGCTCCCGACTGCATCGAAATCGACGAGGCGAAGGTGCCGAACAGCACCGGCGCGCCGGGACGGATCAACTGCGTGAACGAGGCGCCGGCCAGCACTTCGGCCAGGACCTGCGTTAGCGTGCCGGCCACCGTCACCGGGCTCATCGCGCCCGCAAGGATGAACGGCGTGACGATGCAGGCCTGGTTGTGGCGCGCATAGACTTTCAGCGCGCCGAGCATGGTCTCGTCGAACACCATCGGCGAGTTGGCGTTGATCAGGCTGGTCAGCACCGTGTTGTTCTCGACGAAATCGTCGCCGAAGACGATCTTGGCCATGGCGACGGTGTCTTCGGCGCGTTCCGGCGCGGTCACCGAGCCCATGAACGGCTTGTCGGAATATTTGATGTGGCTGTAGATCATGTCGAGGTGGCGCTTGTTGACCGGCACGTCGACGGGCTCACACACCGTGCCGCCCGAATGGTGGATCGACGGCGCCATATAGGCGAGCTTCACGAAATTCTGGAAATCCTCGATCGTCGCATAACGCCTGACGCCATCGAGGTCACGCACGAAGGGCGGACCGTAGACCGGCGCAAAGACGGTGGCATTGCCGCCGATCTGCACCGAACGCTCGGAATTGCGCGCATGCTGGGTGTAGACGGACGGCGCGGTCTTGAGCAGCGAACGGCACAGCCCCTTCGGAAAGTGCACGCGCTCGCCCTTGACGTCGGCGCCGGCCTCTTTCCACAGTTGCAGCGCTTCCGCGTCATCACGGAAGATGATGCCGATCTCCTCGAGCACCGTGTCGGTGTTCTTCTCGATCAGCGCCAGGCCTTCCTCGTCCAGCACCTCGTAAACGTTGATCTTGCGCTTGATGTAGGTGAGCTGCGTACCCGGGCCACCGCCCGAACGTGCTGCCCGCCGGGCTGCAGCCCCGCCACTGGCGCCACGCCCACGTCGCGCGTTTGACGCTTCCTGATCGACTGCCGCGTGTTCGCTCATGGTGGTTCTTCCCCGAATCTGTTCTTGTCTGGAATCCATAGCGGCTGCATCTCGCCGCTTCTTGCCAGATCGTAGCCATGCACCCTATTCGAAACGGCCCGCCAGCGCCAACGCCTGTCGCAAAATCGACAAGAATTCCAAGAGAGTTACGGTCGCTTTCCTTTTGCGGGAAGTCGCAAATCAGCTATGGATACCTGCCCCCAGCGGGTTAGGTATGAACGCGAATATTTTGTGCCTTGCGACGCACGTCGCGATGCCGGCAGGAGCTCGATACAAATGGCCGACGACGAGATCATCCTTTCCGAACTTTCCGACGACGAGTTGGTGCAGCAGATGCACGACGATCTCTATGACGGGCTGAAGGAAGAGATCGAGGAAGGCACCAACATCCTGCTCGAGCGCGGCTGGGTGCCCTACAAGGTGCTGACCGAGGCGCTGGTCGAAGGCATGCGCATCGTCGGCGAGGATTTTCGCGACGGCATCCTGTTCGTGCCCGAAGTGCTGTTGTCGGCCAATGCGATGAAGGCCGGCATGTTCATCCTGCGTCCGCTGCTCGCCGCCACCGGCGCGCCGAAGCAGGGCAAGATGGTCATCGGCACCGTCAAGGGCGACATCCACGACATCGGCAAGAACCTCGTCGGCATGATGATGGAAGGTGCTGGCTTCGACGTCATCGATCTCGGCATCAACAATGCGGTCGAGAAATATCTCGATGCGATCGAACAGCACCAGCCCGACATCATCGGCATGTCGGCCCTGCTGACCACGACCATGCCCTATATGAAGGTCGTCATCGACACGATGAAGGAAAAGGGCATCCGCGACGACTATGTCGTGCTGGTCGGCGGCGCGCCGCTGAACGAGGAATTCGGCAAGGCCGTCGGCGCCGATGCCTATTGCCGAGACGCGGCGGTGGCGGTCGAGACCGCCAAGGACTACATGAAGCGCAAGCACAATGTGCGCGCTTCGGCCTGATTGGCCAATTCGGCCGGAGAACAGGAAAAGCCGCGCCTTGCAGCGCGGCTTTTTTGTTCCCAGATGAAGAAAGGCCGGGTGCGGATCAGGGATTGTTGACGGTGTCCTCGACCGCATTGGCGGTTGATTTGACGTCCTTGCCGACGCCTCGGACGGTGTTCGCACAAGCCGTGAGGGCCAGGGCGCAGGTCAAGATGGCAATTGGCGTGATGCGTAGCAGTTTCATGGACGGTGTCTCCCTCAATAGATAAATTAGCGCTACAGCAACGAAGGCCGGCTCGACGGGTTCCATGGCCAAGACGCAAAAAACGAAACCGAATCAAGACGACAGGCTGCTCGTTATCGCCTGTGGGATGATTGCGCGCGAAATTCTGGCCGTCAAGGAACAGCTCGGACTGGATCACCTCGACCTGACCTGCCTGCCGGCGGAATTCCATTTCTACCCGGACCGCATCGCTCCGGCCATGGACAAGGCAATCGAAAAGGCCAAGGCCGAAGGCTACAGCAACATCTTCGTCGGCTATGCCGATTGCGGCACCGGCGGCCTGCTCGACAGGGTCTGCGAGAAGCATGGCGTCGAGCGCATGGCCGGCCCGCATTGCTTCGCCTTCTACCAGGGCATGGAGGCCTACGCGAAGGTCGCAGACGACGACATGATGTCGTTCTACATGACCGACTTCCTCTGCCGGCAGTTCGACGCCTTCTTCATGAAGCCGCTCGGCCTCGACAAGCACCCGGAACTGATCAAGGACTATTTCGGCAACTACGAGAAGCTGATCTATCTGGCCCAGACCAATGATCCGGAACTCGACAAGGTCGCCGAAAAGGCCGCCAAAATGCTCGGTCTCGTTTATGAACGCCGCGCCACTGGCTATGGCGACCTGACGGTCGGAATGGCGCAGGCGGCTGCACACGCCTGAAGCAATTCTTGACCCGCTATGCTCCAACCCTGGATGACAGGCCATCGAGAACGGGTAAGTTGTGCGCCACAAGGCAACAGGCCCTCCAGCCATTCGAACGTGGAAACGCACCGATGACACCTCGCCTCTTGATAGCCGCACTCGGTCTCCTCTGTTTCGCCCTGCCCGCTCATGCCGATGGCGAGATACAGAAACTCATCACCCCAGCCGACAAGGCACGGCTCGACAAATATGGCGAGACCCGCAAGGTGGCACTCGCCGAGGCGAAAGCGGGCGACCCCGCCGAGGTCAAGCAACTCGACGCCTTGCTGGCAAAACCGCTGGTGGCCTTCTCCGACAAGGACCTGACCGGCAGCTGGCGGTGCCGCACCATCAAGGCCGGCGGATCTCTGCCGCTCGTCATCTATGGCTGGTTCAAATGCAAGGTGACTGATGACGGTTCCGGCTGGCGGCTGGAAAAGATCAGCGGCTCGCAACGCACCAAGGGCCGTTTCTTCGACGATGGCGAGAAACGCGCGATCTATCTCGGCTCCTTCTATGTCAACGACGATCCGGCAAAGCCCTATGGCAGCGGCCCGCAAACCGACCAGGTCGGCTATGCCTTCCGTAACAGCGCCAAGGAATGGCGCATCGAATTCCCGGCGCCCTACTATGAATCGAAGCTCGATATCATCGAATTCAAGCGCTGACCGGGCATCGAAGAGCTGATCACCAAGGATTAACCCGGACGCCCTAGCATCCGCCCATTGTCGAGAACGGGTTGCTTGGAGGGGGCAAGATCCATGGCAGCATCAGAATCCAGTACGCGTCCGATCTTGGTCGTCACCGGCGGCGGCCAGCATGTCTGGGCTATGATCAATGCAATCGCCGATCGCGTCGGTCCTGTCAGCGTTGTCCTCGAAACACCTGAATCCAAAAAGCAATTGCTGCGTGGCCGGGCTCGCCGCCAGGGCTGGATCTCCGCCATGGGCCAGCTTGGCACGATGGTGCTGAGCAGGTTGGGCAAGCGATTCCTGGCCGGCCATAGCGCGCGATTGATTGCCGAGGAGAAGCTGGAGGTTGAGCCGCGACCAGGCCAGGAGATCATCCAAGTAGCCTCGGCCAATGGGCTTGAGTGCCTGCAGGCGATCCAGAAGATCCGGCCAGGCGTTGTGCTGCTCAACGGTTGCCGACTAATCTCGGCTGAGATGCTGAGCAAAATGCCCTGCCCGGTGCTCAACTACCATGCGGGCATCACGCCGAAATATCGCGGCATGAATGGCGGCTATTGGGCTCTGGTATCAGGCGATGCGCAGAATTTCGGCACGACTGTCCACCTCGTCGACGCTGGCGTCGACACTGGTGGCGTGCTGAAGCAGGCGCGCGGCAGATCGAAAAAAGGCGACACCATCTCAAGTCACGCGCTACGCCAGACGGCGTTCTCGCGCGACATCTGCGTCGAGGCCGTCAGCGATGCACTGGCTGGAAAACTCACGACGATCAATCCCGGCCTGCCTTCGAAGCTGTGGTATCATCCGACGATCTGGTTCTACGTCTGGACCGGCCTCAGAACCGGCATCTGGTAGCGAGTTCCTCGCCCGTATCCGCATGCCGCACGCTGGCTCTTCCGGCGCGTCGAACCTGCCGCCAGCACACGCCGCAAACGAATAAACCCACCTTTCATTTTACGACATCCAAATGCGTCGCTTTTGAATGCGCGCGCGTCGTCCCATAACAAGCGGCCCCACTGCGCTTCCGGCAATGCTCGCAGATCGAGGAGTGAGAATTCATGGCCGATCTGATCGTCGTCTACTGGCGCGACATCCCTGCCCAGATCATCGTCAAGAAGGGCAGGCAGAACGCCAAGCGTGAACTGCCGCTGCGCTTCACCGAGGCGATCGACATGTGCGCCATGCGCACCGGCGCCGGCGGCACCGACGACTATCTGGCCGAATGGCGCAAGGCCGATCCAATTCCGGTCGGCGACGACCTCGAAGCCGAAGTCGAGAAGGCATTCAACGATATCGACACGAAATACGACCGCGAGCGGCTGGTCGCCCTGGTCAAGGCAGGCGGCAAAGAAAATGTCTGAAACCATTCCTGCCAAGGATGGCCAAAGGGTTGTCCAGCCGGTTACCCAAGCCACTCTGGTCAAGAAGGCAGCGCCGAAATCCGACTACAAGCCGGCCGACGTATCGCCGCAGCGGCGCGTGCAGCGCTCCTTCGCGGTCCGGCTGTGGTCGATCAGGCACTCGCGCCTGCTCGAATGGTTCTACGGCAAGTTCGCCGACATGTTCCTGACGCTCCATCCCCTGTGGAAAGGCATCGGCTACGGCCGCGTCGAAGGGCCGATCAAATTCGTCGAGAAGCGCGTCAAGGGCTTCATGTTCGACTGTCGCATGTGCGGCCAGTGCATCTTGTCGTCGACCGGCATGTCGTGCCCGATGAACTGCCCCAAGCAACTGCGCAACGGCCCTTGCGGCGGCGTCCGCGCCAACGGCAATTGCGAGGTCGAGCCCGATATGCCCTGCGTCTGGGTCAAGGCCTGGGAAGGCTCGCAGAACATGGTGCATGGCGACAGGATCCTGACCGTGCAGAAGCCCGTCGACCAGTCGTTGCGCGAAACCTCGGCCTGGCTGCGGGTGACCGCGCAGGCGGCCACCGCGCGCGAAGCAGCCGCCGCCGCCAAGAATGGGGCGGCAAACACCGGGGCATCGGCATGATCGGACGCCAGCTTGACGAGAACCCGGCCGGCATCCACCTGCCGCTCGACCCCCTGCCCGGCCACACCTCGCGCGGCCGGCTGGAGCGCGTGCTTCGGCGCGGCGAGTTCGCGGTGACGACGGAGCTCAATCCGCCTGACAGCGCCGATCCGGAAGACGTCTACAACAGGGCAAAAATCTTCGATGGCTGGGTCGACGCCATCAACGCCGTCGACGCATCCGGCGCCAACTGCCACATGTCCTCGGTCGGCATCTGCGCACTTCTGACCCGCATGGGCTATGCGCCGATCATGCAGATCGCCTGCCGCGACAAGAACCGCATCGCCATCCAGGGCGACGTACTGGGCGGTGCCGCGATGGGCGTCGCCAACATGCTGTGCCTCACCGGCGACGGCGTGCAGGCCGGCGACCAGCCCGGCGCCAAGCCGGTGTTCGACCTCGATTGCATGTCATTGCTCGAGACCTGCCGCATCATGCGGGACAACGGCAAGTTCTTGTCCGGCCGCAAGCTGACGACGCCGCCGCAGCTTTTCCTCGGTGCTGCGATCAATCCGTTCGCGCCACCGATCGATTTCCGCCCGCATCGGCTGGGCAAAAAGATCGCCGCCGGCGCGCAATTCGTGCAGAGCCAATATTGCTTCGACGTGCCGATGTTCCGCACTTACATGCAGAAGGTGCGCGACCTCGGTTACACCGAAAAATGCTTCATCCTGGTTGGCGTCGGCCCGCTCGCCTCGGCCAAGACGGCCAAATGGATCCGCTCGAACGTGCCGGGCATCCATATTCCCGATTCAGTCATCAAGCGGCTGGAAGGCGCCCAGGACCAGAAGAAGGAAGGCAAGCAGCTCTGCATCGACATCATCAATGAGGTGAAGGAAATATCAGGCGTTTCCGGCGTTCACGTAATGGCCTACCGGCAGGAGGAATATGTCGCCGAGATCGTCGATGAATCGGGCGTTCTGAGGGGCCGCCAGCCGTGGAAACGTGAGATCCGTCGCGACGACCAGATGGTCGCCGACCGGCTCGACAGCATCTTGCACGACGACATTACCGAAACGCAGGTGGACATGGTGAAGACCGCGCACTGATGTATGTCGCCCAAAAGTGGGAACCGGTTTTGGGACAACGACATACTTTAACTCAAGGCGAAGCGCGGACGGCCACCCATTCGCTTGAACGAAAACAGACAACGATATAAAGAAATCTTTATATCACGGCGGAGAGAATTCATGACCCGTACCATCGTCGCTTCGGCGACACGAGAAATCATCATCGGCTTCGACCAGCCGTTCTGCGTGATCGGTGAACGCATCAACCCGACCGGCCGCAAGAAGCTGGCCGCCGAGATGATCGCGGGCAATTTCGAGACCGTCATCAGGGACGCATTGGAGCAGGCAGCGTGCGGCGCCACCATGCTCGACGTCAACGCCGGTGTCACCTCGGTTAACCCGAACGAGACCGAACCCGGCCTCTTGGTGCAGACGCTGGAGATCGTGCAAGGGCTGGTCGACCTGCCGCTGTCGATCGACAGTTCCGTCACCGCAGCGATCGAAGCCGCACTCAAAGTTGCCAAGGGCCGTCCGCTGGTCAACTCCGTCACCGGCGAGGAAGAAAAGCTCGAAGCCATCCTGCCGCTGGTGAAGAAGTACAATGTGCCTGTCGTCGCCATCTCCAACGACGAGACCGGCATTTCGATGGACCCGGATGTCCGTTTCGCCGTCGCCAAGAAGATCGTGCAGCGTTGCGCCGATTTCGGCATTCCGGCGCATGACGTCGTCGTCGACCCGCTGGTCATGCCGATCGGCGCGCTCGGCGACGCCGGCCGCCAGGTGTTCGCGCTGCTGCGTCGCCTGCGCGAGGAGCTCAAGGTCAACACCACCTGCGGCCTGTCCAACATCTCCTTCGGCCTGCCGCATCGCCACGGCATCAACGCCGCTTTCATCCCGATGGTGATCGGCGCCGGCATGACATCAGCCATCATGAACCCGGTACGCCCGCAGGAAATGGAAGCCGTGCGCGGCGCCAATGTGCTGAACGGCACCGACGAGAACTGCACCAACTGGATCAGAACCTACAAGGATTACAAGCCGGCCGAAGGCGGCCAGGCGGTCGCCACCCCGACGCAGGTCAATGCGCCGGGCGACGGCGCCGGCAATGGCGGCCGCCGCCGTGGCGGCCGTGAAGCCCGGATGGGCCGAGGATAAGCGCGCAATCGTGAACTCACCTGCAAACATCACCGATCCGCTCGTGCTTTTCATGCCGTCCGGCAAGCGCGGGCGGTTTCCTGTCGGCACACCGGTGCTTGATGCCGCGCGCCAGCTTGGTGTCTATGTCGAAAGTGTGTGCGGCGGACGCGCCACCTGCGGGCGCTGCCAGATCGAAGTGCAGGAAGGCAATTTCGCCAAGCACAAGATCACCTCTTCCAACGACCACATCACGCCCAAGGGCGCCAAGGAAGAGCGCTATGAGCGCGTCCGCGGCCTGCCCGAACGGCGCCGCCTCTCCTGCTCGGCGCAAATCCTCGGCGACCTCGTCATCGACGTGCCGCAGGACACCGTGATCAACGCGCAGACCATCCGCAAGGATGCCGACACCAGGGTCATCGCCCGCGATTCGGCGATCCGCATGTGCTATGTCGAGATCGAAGAGCCCGACATGCACAAGCCGCTTGGCGACCTCGACCGCCTGAAGATCGCGCTGATGCACGACTGGGGCCTGAAAAGCCTCGATTTCGATTTTCATCTGCTGCCGCAGGTGCAAGGTATCCTGCGCAAGGGCAACTGGACCGCGACCGCCGCCATCTACAAGGATGCCGACTCAGAGACAGCGCGCGTCGTGGCGCTGTGGCCCGGCCTCAAGAACGAAGCCTATGGGCTGGCTTGCGACATCGGCTCGACCACCATCGCCATGCATCTGGTATCGCTGCTATCGGGCCGCGTCGCCGCCTCGTCGGGCACCTCGAACCCGCAGATCCGCTTCGGCGAGGACCTGATGAGCCGCGTCTCCTATGTGATGATGAATCCTGACGGGCGCGAAGGCATGACGGTCGCCGTGCGCGAGGCGATCTCGGGTCTCGTCGACAAGGTCTGTGCCGAAGGCAATGTCCAGCGCAACGACATCCTGGACAGCGTCTTCGTCGGCAATCCGATCATGCACCATCTGTTCCTCGGCATCGATCCGACCGAGCTTGGCGGCGCGCCCTTTGCGCTGGCCGTTTCGGGCGCCGTGCATATCAAGGCATCCGACATCGGCCTGAAGCTTAACCAGGGCGCCAGGCTCTATATGCTGCCTTGCATCGCCGGCCATGTCGGCGCGGACGCGGCGGCGGTGACGCTGTCGGAAGGCCCGCACCGCCAGGACGAAATGATGCTGATTGTCGACGTCGGCACCAATGCCGAGATCGTGCTCGGCAATCGCTCGCGCGTGGTTGCCGCCTCCTCGCCCACCGGCCCGGCCTTCGAGGGTGCTGAAATCTCCGGCGGCCAGCGCGCCGCACCGGGCGCGATCGAGCGCGTGCGCATCGACCCAGACACGCTGGAGCCGAAATACCGCGTCATCGGCTCGGAACTGTGGTCCGACGAACCGGGCTTCCTGGAAAGCGTCCAGGCAACCGGCGTCACCGGCATCTGCGGTTCCGGCATCATCGAAGTGGTGGCGGAGATGTATCTCGCCGGCATCATTTCCGAGGACGGCGTCATCGACGGCGGGCTTTCGGCCCGTTCGCCGCGCGTCACCGCCAACGGCCGCACCTTCTCCTATGTGCTGAAGGAAGGCTCCGCCGCATTGACGGAAGATGGGCCGAAGATCACCATCACCCAGACCGATGTGCGCGCCATTCAGCTTGCCAAGGCAGCGCTTTATGCCGGGACCAAGCTGTTGATGGAAAAGCAGAACACCGAGCATGTCGACCGCATCCATTTCGCCGGCGCCTTCGGCTCCTTCATCGATCCGAAATACGCCATGGTGCTCGGGCTGATCCCGGATTGCGACCTCGACAAGGTCTCGGCCGTCGGCAACGCCGCAGGTGCCGGCGCCCGCATGGCGCTGCTCAATCGCGGCTACCGCCGCGAGATCGAGGACACGGTCAGCAAGATCGAGAAGATCGAGACGGCGCTGGAACCGAAATTCCAGGAGCATTTCGTCTACGCCATGGCGCTGCCCAACAAGGTCGATCCGTTCCCAAAACTGTCGGCAGCGGTGAAACTGCCGCCGCGCAAGACGGTCAGCGAGGACGGTGTTGCCGGCGACGCTGCTCCGCGACGGCGTTCGCGCGAAGGCCACGCCGCCAGGCGTGGACGGGAATAAGCGGCCGCGCCCACCGCCTTTCCAAACTCATTTGCATGCAAATGTTTCCGGATCGCTTGATCCGGAAACCAAAACGCTGTTTTCGTGAAATTCGCCAGATACATGGCAGGCGCATTCAACCGGCATCGAATGGCAGGCTGGAGATATCTTTCAGCCGTCGCAACGCTCCAGAGGAGACAACGATGTCAATGCTCGAAAGCCTCGGCCGCTATGGCACGGCCATCAAGAATGCTCACGACCGCAGCAAGGCGCGGCGCTTGTTGAACAGTCTGCCGCCTGAGATTCAGAAGGACATCGGCTGGCCGGTGTCGCCGCGATCCAGCGAAAAGGCAGCACTCATCAACACCATCTGGAGCGCCGCGCGCTGATGACCTTCGCCGACAAATGCAAATTGCTCGGCATGCGCCGGGGATCACGCATGTCCCCGGCGACCACCAGCAACCGGCTGCGTGCCGCACTTTTGCCGCGCCGCTGAGCATCGCGGCGCGGATCACACCAGCGTGTAGATACGGCGCGAATCTTGACATTTTCGGCCACGGCACGATCTTCGAAGATAGTGGGGGTTCTCTTAGTCGGCTTTGGCCGAAGTTCGCGTATCCGCATGCCAAGTTTGAAAAGCCATGTCGTGTCTTTTGTCCTGCGGCACAGCCGCAAGCAGGCATTTGCCAGTCCGGAAAATCTGCAGCGCTGGATCGCGGCCGCGCGCAAGACCGAGAACCACCGGCCGCCCGCCTCGCTGCACCAGCGTCTCGACATCGAGATGCATACGGTCGATGGCTTCCCCGTCTACGAAATCGCACCCAGGACCGGCGAGCAGAAGCGGATTCTCTACTTGCACGGTGGTGCATATGTCTTTGAAATCACACCCTATCATTGGCACCTAATCGCCGAGATGGCGGATCGGCTGGGCTACGGGATCACGGTGCCGATCTATCCAATCGCTCCCGAACACGATTTCCATGCCATGTTCGGAATGGTTGGCGATGTCTACCGGCAGATGCTCGCCGAGACGGAAGCCGAAGACATCGTCTTCATGGGCGATTCCGCCGGCGGCAATATGGCTGTGGTGCTGACCATGATGGCCGCCGAAGAAGGACTGCCCCTGCCGTCGCGGCATGTGCTCATTTCGCCGGGTCTCGACGTGTCGCTCACCAATCCCGCAGTGTTCGAGGCGGAACGCAACGACCCTTGGCTGGGCATAGCTGGCGGACGAGAGGCAATTCGCCTGTACAGTGCCGGCATCGATCCCAGCGATTGGCACATCAGCCCGGTCTATGGAGATTTGTCCGTGCTGCCAAGAACGCTGCTTTTGACCGGCTCGCGCGATCTTTTGACTCCCGACAATCTGATCTTCGCCGAAAAAGCCCGCGCAGCCGGCGTTGAAATCGATCTTGTCTATGAGGAAGGCATGTTCCACGTCTGGCCGCTGATCGACATGCCGGAAGCCCGGCGCGCCCGCGAGCGCATCGTCGCCTTTCTCGGGGAGAGCCGGATCGTGCACGATACGAGAGTAAGGCATGAACAGCGCCCCGCCGAAGCGGCGGAGTAGCTCTATACTATCGTCCTTGCCAGCCGGTCAGAACTTGCCGGTTTCCCGGAAGACTTCGAAAGTCGCGCGGATGTGGTCGGCAACGGCCTTGACCGGGGCACTGGCATCCGGCGCCACCACCATTGCCAGATTGTAGGTCCCGATGTCGGGCATGCCGTCCTTCGGGCAGAGTTCGACCATGTCGTTGCCGAGGAACGACTTCGGCAATGGCGCCACGGCGAGATCGGACATGATCGCGGCGCGCTGGCCGGCCGTGTGCGCGCTCATATAGGCGATGCGGTAGTTGCGGCCCTCGCGGCCAAGCGCGTCGAGCGCCCCGGCACGCCAGGCGCAGCCCTCTTCCCACAGCGATACCGGCAAGGGCTCGCGCAGATGCGCACAGCCGCCCTTGGCGCCGGCCCAGACGATCGGCTCGGTCAGCAGCACCTCGGCGCCGAGCGCGCTGGTCTTGTAGGAATTGGTCAACAGCGTGATGTCGAGCGCCCGGTCGTCCATGCGCCGGCGCAGATTGCTGCTCTGGTCTATGGTGACGTCGACGGCGATCGACGGATGCGACTGCGCGAAACGCTTCAGCACATGCGGCAGCACGCGCTCACCGTAATCGTCCGGCGAGCCAAGCCGCACCACACCGACAATGTCGGGAATGATGAACTTCGACACCACCTCGCGATTAATGGACAGCAGCCGGCGGGCATAGCCGAGCAGCATCTCGCCGTCCGTGGTCAGCGACACCGAGCGAGCGTCGCGCGCGAACACGGAGCGGCCGAGAATGTCCTCGAGCTTCTTGATCTGCATGGAAACGGCCGACGGCGTGCGGAACACGGCATTGGCGGCGGTGGTGAAGCTGCCGGTCTCGGCAATCGCCACGAACGTGCGCAAAACATCGAGATCGAGCAGTGGCAGCGGATGATTGAGCGGGGCGTTCATGGCAACCGACCTTCAATTTTTCTGATACAAAACATCATTCCATTTCGTTTGATTGAACATCAGATTGGGAGGATAGTCAACTCCATCGAAGCAGTAGCTGCCACGAGCAGCCATGAAACGACCTCGACACAGACCTGCATTCGACACGAAATGAAGTTGAAACAAACCCGCAGTAGCCAACTCGCTGTCTGGCACTAGCCAACCCAAAGGAGAAAGAGATGTCTATCCTGTCGTCCCTTGGTCGCATCGCGACCGAATTCAGCGCGGCACGCGCCCGCTACCAGACCGAGCGCGCTATCCGCTCCCTGCCGATCGAACTGCAGAAGGATATCGGCTGGCCTGAAGCTTCCGACACCAAGACCGGTACTCGCAATGGCATCGGATCCTGGGCTGGAGCAAAGTAGATCGTGTGTACCATGTGCTGAAGGCCTGCCGCGCAGCCCGCCCGGCAGGCCTTCTCTGTTTTATTTGTATTCAACAGAGCTTTGGAGCCATGTCGCCGGCGCATGACGCATGACGCATATGAGAAAGCCGCATAGCAGCTCCTGTTTCCAATTAATGCCTTGTAAATAATCGTAAATTTTGGGCACCTTGCTCAAATCTGTCGCAATCGATGTCGCATTTCATATCAAGCGCTTCGCTTTTGCGATTTAGTTTCTGCTTACACAAGCCTATATCAGCGCCAGCAAACGAGCTGCCCCACTCCATCAAGCGAAGGCGACCCGTCTAAGCAACAAATGGAGATGATTATGAAGCTTTTTGCACGCCTCTTTGCCCGCCGCGAAATGAACCTGACCACCGCTCTCGAGCGTCAGCGTCTTGCCAACACCATGCCCGGCCAGACCGGCGCCATGAATGCGGCGCGCCTCGGCTTCATCGCCTGAAGATTTCTAGAGGCAGCGCATCCCTGCCGCTGCTTTAAAATTGCAACACCGCCTGGCTCCAGCCAGAGCGGCGTTTTGTTCTGTGCGCAGGCCGTACGTTGCCCGTCCCTTGAACAGTTCGTGCCACTTCCAGGGCTCGCTGCACGCCGATTGCCCATTTGCGACCCATGTCGCAAATTTAATCTTGTCGTAGCGGCGTAGCCGATTGACAGACATGGTTTTTCCTGATGTCGCTATGCTATTCGCGACATCCTGTTCGCGCCATGGCTGTGTGAGGTTCCCTTGAACGCGGTAAAGCATCCGATCAAGCGATCGTTTGTATTCTTCCTTATTCCCGATTTCACCATGATCGCTTTTGCGACCGCGCTCGACCCGCTGCGCTCGGCCAATCGCATGCTCGGCTACGAGGCCTATCGCTGGCGCCTCGCCAGCATCGACGGCAAGCCGGTGCGCGCCTCGAACGGGGTCGAATGCGCGGTCAACACCTCGCTCGAGGATGAGCGCAAGAAGATGGCCGGCCCCGACCGGCCGAACATGGCCATCGTCTGCAGCGGCATCAATGTCGAGCGTTATCAGAACAAGTCCGCCTTCGCCTGGCTGCGCGAGGAATACAATCGCGGCGTCGCCGTCGGCGGCCTGTGCACCGGCGCGCATATCCTCGCCGCCGCCGGCCTGTTGTCCAACAAGCGCTGCGCCATCCACTGGGAGAACCTGCCGGGCTTTTCCGAGGCGTTTCCGAAGGCCAATGTCTTTGCCGACCTCTTCGAGATCGACCAGAATATCTACACCTGCGCCGGCGGCACTGCCGCGCTCGACATGATGCTGAAGCTGATCGGCGACGACTTTGACGAGAACCTCGTCAACCGCGTCTGCGAGCAAGTGCTGACCGACCGCGTACGCAGCCCCACCGACCGCCAGCGCCTGCCACTACGCGCCCGCCTCGGCGTCCAGAACTCGAAGGTGCTGACCATCATCGAACTGATGGAGGGCAATCTGTCGGAGCCGCTGTCACTGATCGAGATCGCCGACCATGTCGATCTGTCGCGCCGCCAGATCGAGCGGCTGTTCCGCACCGAGATGGGCCGCTCCCCTGCCCGCTACTATCTGGAAATCCGGCTCGACCGCGCCAGGCATCTCTTGATCCAGTCGTCGATGCCGGTAGTCGAGGTGGCGGTCGCCTGCGGCTTCGTCTCGGCATCGCATTTCTCCAAATGCTACCGAGAACTCTACGCCCGCTCGCCGCAGCAGGAGCGCGTAGACCGCAAGCAGCTGCTGGCGGCCTGATCCGATACGCCCACGGACAAACAGGCTAGTGTCATGATATCGTCAGGCAGCGGCGCCCCGCTGCCTGGAACCAACCTCAGTAATCGTCGCAGGTGCATTCCGCCGAGGAGATACGGTCGTTCCAGTCACTGCCGCCCAAATTGCGGATCCTGCGCGTGATCTCGATCGAGCGGCCGCCCATCCTAGAATCCTCATAGGCCACGAGCGTGCAGCCGCGGCGAACGATCACCGACGACACACGGTCATTCCAGAACTGGCCGCCACGAAAATTTACGGAATCCTCGGCACCCATGCCGATGGACCGCCCGCGAAAATTCCCGTTCTCGAACATGATACAGGCAGCCTGGTTGTATTGGGCGCTGGCGACGTCGGCATACAGCACGGACGCGACTGCGGTCAGGATGGCAAGACGTCTCATCGGTTTTTCCTCGGTTCGGCAGCGCTCCTGGCTGGGTCACGCGGCCTGCCCAGTTTGCCACTGCTTCGGTCGCGGAGGCAAGCCTGGAGCGTAAGCCCGAACAGGTAGGCAGCGGGGCAAGAGCGGGAGCCGGTTCGGCAAAGATCACGCTCAATGGGGAAGAGCTTTAGCGGCTGTCGAACATCCAGCTGCGGTTTCGCCACATTTTCTCGCCGACCAGACAGTCGGTGGTGGATCTCTCCTGTGCCAATATCACCGGCGGATGCGCGGCTTCTTCCGCCGCCCATTGCGGCGAGGCCGGGCCGGCGAGTTCCAACACCAGCTTGCGGCGAATGGCTTCGGGAAACTGCGTCCAGTCATTGACCGGGATCATGAAGGCTCCGGGACCACCAATGACGCAGTCGCTGTAGTAGCGATCGAGATTGCTGACGTCGTAGGCGCCGGTGAAGCCGCCTCGCGTCATCAGCGGCAGGCCGTTGATGACGATGCCTTGCTTGATCAGCTCGTCGCGGGTCAGGTTGACCGGCGCGCCCTGATTGTTGGGGCCGTCGCCCGAAATGTCGATGACCCGCTTCGTGCCTCGGTAGCCGCTTTCGGCGAACAGGTCGTTGCCGAACTCCAGCGCTCCGGAGATCGAGGTGCGCCGCGCGCTGTTGGGCGGCTGCGCCGACAACTGCGCAACCACGCGCTCGGCGTCGGTGCGGCTGGCGATCACCGTCCACGGCACGATGACGCGCTGCCAGGTGGTACCGGCCCATTCGACATAGGTGACGGCGATCTTGCCATGGGCGCCGTCGGCAATGGCCTGCAGCACATTGTCGTGCGTCAGCGCGGCTGCGTAGCCATGACGCTGGATCTCGAGCTCGTCCGGTGACATCGACAGCGAGACATCGACGGCCAGCACCAGCTCGACATCGACGGGCTCGTCAGCAAGGGACGCCGGCGCCAACCAAAACGTCAGCGCGAACGCGGCACAGCCCGAAAGCAAATGTCTAGCACAGGCAAAAGCAGACATTCCGCAAGGGTAAGCGAAAGCAGCCCGTTTAAAAAGGGAAAAGCCCGACCAAGGCCGGGCTTTGCGTTCTCAAATTCTGCTGCTTCAACTGCGCGGCTTCAAATTCTCCGGATCATAAAGCGGCTTGTAACCGACAGCGGCGACTTCAACCGGATAGGTCTCGCCGAAATACTCGATAATGAGCTTGCGGCCTTCCTGGGCGTAGGCCCATGGCAGATAGGCGAGGCCGATGTTCTTGCCGATGGTCGGGCCATAGGCCATCGACGTGGTGAACGACCGGCGGCCGAGTTCGTCGACCAGCGTCTCGCCGGTCTTCGGGTCCATCACCGGCATCGTGCCGACAGGATAGCGGGCAACGCCTTTGGAATCGACATTACTGGTCATCACCAGCGTGCACAGCATGGCCGGTTGGCGCTCGCGGGCGCGGTATTCGACATGCTTGGCCTTGCCGCAAAAGTCGTTCTCCTTGACCTTCGGACGCGCAAGATCGGCTTCGAGCAGATTGTACTCGGTCAAAAGGTCGGCGTTCTGCAGGCGCAGGCTCTTTTCCATGCGGCGGGTGTTGGCATAGGTCTCGACGCCGAAGGGCATCACGCCGGTCGAGCGCAGCGCGTCCCAGACAGCGAGACCGTCCTCGTAGCGCATATGCAGTTCCCAGCCCTGCTCGCCTACATAGGAGATGCGGAAAGCGGTGACATCCTTGCCGCCGATCCGGACCGGCTTGATCGCCGCGAATGGGAAGTTCTCAACAGAGAGCCCGTCCGGACTTTCGACCACCTTCTGCAAGGTCGCCCGGGCATTCGGCCCCCAGATGCCGATGGTGACATACTTCTCGGTCACGTCGGTGATGGTGACATCGAAACCTTTGTCCTGTGCCGTGCGGCGCATGTACTGGAAGTCGCGCGGACCGGCGTCGGCGCCATCGATCAAACGGCAGCGGTCGGCCATGCGGATGACGGTAAAGTCGGCGCGCACCATGCCTTCCTCGTCGAGGAAGTGGGTGTAGATACCCTTGCCGATGTTGTTGTCGCCGCCGATCTTGGCCGCGCAGAGCCATTCCAGCAGCGCGACATGGTCGGGACCCTCGATGTCGTACATGGCAAAATGCGACAGGTTGACGATGCCGCAATCCTCGCTCATGGCGAGGTGTTCGGCATTGGAGACGCGCCAGAAATGGCGGTTGTCCCACTCGTTCTCACGCACCGGCACCCGGTTGCCGTATTTCTCCAGCAGATGCTCGTTGGCGGCGTAGCCATGGGCGCGCTCCCAGCCGCCAAGCTCCATGAAATAGCCGCCGAGTTCCTTCTCGCGTTCCCAGAACGGCGAGCGCCTGATGTTGCGGGCCTTGGAGAACGGCTCGCGCGGATGCACTGCCGGATTGTAGACCTTCATCGCCGTCTCGGTGCAGCGATCCCAGATGAACTGCTCCTTTGTCTGGTGCGGATAGAAGCGCGCATAGTCGACGGCGTGGTGATCGATCGCGGTTCGGCCGTCGGTCATCCAATCGGCGATCAGCTTGCCCATGCCGGGGCCGTCCTTGACCCAGATGGCGACGGCATACCAAAGGCCCCGCACCTTCTGGCTTTCGCCCATCGACGGGCCGCCATCCGCGGTCACCTGCAAGAGACCGTTGAAGGAATGGCTTTCGTTATAGCCGAGTTCGCCGAGAATCGGCGTCAGCTCCATGGCGCGTTCGAGCGGCGCCAGGATCTGTTCCATGTCGAGATCGCGCTGCGAGGGTGAAAGCCGCGCCTGGTCCTTCTCCAGCAGGTCGCGCGGATGGCAAAGGCGCGGGTTGGTCTCTTCGTAATAACCCCATTCGACCTGCCCGCCCTCGGCGGTCCTGGGATCGCCTGTGTCACGCATATAGGCCGAGTTGCCCTGGTCGCGCAGCAGCGGCCAGCCGATCTCCTTGCCGGTGCCGGCGAACTCGTTGTACGGGCCGAAGAAGGTCAGCGGATGGTCGATCGGCATCACCGGCAGGTCTTCGCCGACCATTTCGGCAATTAGCCGGCCCCAGATGCCGGCGCAGACGATGACGTAATCGGCCTCGATGGTGCCGCGATCGGTCACCACGCCTGATATGCGCCCGTCCTTGACGACAAGCGATCGGGCCGGCGTGTTGGCGAAGGATTTCAGCTTGCCCGACGCTTCCGCCTGATCGACCAGCTTGCCGGCGACGGTCTGCGAGCGCGGAATGACGAGACCGGCGTCCGGGTCCCACAGGCCGCCCTGCACCATCGCCTCCTCGATAAGCGGAAATTTTTCCTTGATCTCGGCCGGTTCGATCAGCCGGGCGCGCGTGCCAAACGCCTTGGCCGACGCGATCTTGCGCTTGATTTCTTCCATGCGGCTGTCGTCGCCGACACGTGCGACCTCAAGCCCGCCGATGCGCGCATAATGGCCCATCTTCTCGTAGAAATCGATGGAGTAGAGTGTCGTCCAGCACGACAGGAAATCGTGGCTGGTCGTGTAGCAGAAGTCGGAGGCGTGCGCGGTCGAGCCGATATCGGTCGGGATGCCTGACTTGTCGATGCCGACAATATCATCCCAGCCGCGTTCGATCAGGTGGTGGGCGATCGATGCTCCGACAATACCGCCCATGCCGACGATGACGACCTTCGCCTTTTTCGGAAACTCTGCCATTGCCCGCGACTCCAAAGTGATAAAGCGGGCGGACTATAGGGCGGAGCGATGGGCCTGATGAAGCCTGTTTGCGACATTAGCAAAAAGCCGAGCGACCATCGGGTGAAATGGTTCACGTCGGGCGCCTTGGGCGGTTCGTTTTCCGAGATGGAGCTAACTCACGCAAACGCCCAGACATCCTCGGCCTGGAACCCGACCTGGTAGCCCGCCGTCTTGAGCTTGACTACGACTTGGCCGATCTCCGCCGCCGGCAGCGCGCCGACCTCGACCTTGATCATGCCGGGGCGGTAGCGCTTGAGGTCGAGCTGTTCGAAGACGATCCAGTCGGCGCCCTCGCAATCGACCAGGAAGGCGTCGATATGGCTAATGCCGTTGCGGTCGAGCAATGTCTGCAGCGTTTCCGACGGCACCTCGATATCCCTGAGATGCGGTGCGAACTTGTTGAAGTTGGCGTCGGCCTCGCCCCAGGCATTCTTGCCCGACATCAAATTGGTGTCGGTGACCGACGAGCAGCCGATGAATTCGATGGGCAGCGTGCCGGCCTCGAGCGCGGCGGCATCGAAGGTATGGACGGTGATCGTGCCCTTGGCCTTCGTCACCGCCACCGGCTCGATGACGAAACGGTCCGTGTCGGGGTAGTTGGCGCGCAGCCGTTTCTGGTTGTACGGGATCGGCTCGACCAGCATCGCGCGTGCGCCGGCAATCCGGTGCAGCCACGGCGTCACATCGTCGAACAGCGCGCCGTCGCAGGCGCCGACATTGACCATCTGGAACGGCCGCCCCGCCCCACCAAACCGCGCCTTCAGCGCTGCCTTGGCCAGGAATTTCGTGCCGCGCAGCGACGGCCCGCGATCGAGAACACCACTGGGAAGACCGAGCGACAGGGCAACGCGCGCCAGGCTGGATAGCGAACTCATGACTTGTCTCCGGGAATTTGCAAGGCGGCGGGATGCTTGCCGCGAGCCGCGGCTGCCCACCACGCCATGAACGGCGTCGACAGCAGCAGGAAGGGCGGGATCAAATGCGGGAAATAGATGCGCGTGTCGTGGATCGGGAAGACGGTGAACTTCGCCAGCGCACCGAGCACCAGTGCCGCAAACAGGATGCCCGCGCGGCGATCGAGGCGGAAGCCGGCGCGGGCGACCGCAAACCAGCCGGCCAGTGCCAGCACCGACACGCCGACCCAGCTGTTCAGGCTGACGGCGCGCAACAGCGAGGTGGCAAACGCCCTGAGATAGGCGACCACCGAGAATGGCGGCTCGAACCCGTCCATATTGTAGTGCTGCTCGATGCTGGAGAACCACAGATGCGGCCACCAGCCGGGATGATGCGCCCAGTGCGAGATGGCGAAGTAGGCAACGAAGGACGCGGCAAAACCGGCCAGCGCACCCCGTGCCTTCTGCCGGAACGCAACCAGCAGCACAGCGAAAATCGCAAGGAAAACAATATTGTCCGGCCGCACCATGAAGGCGAGGAAGAGCAGGATCGCCGTTGCCATCTCGCGACCGCGGACATAGGCGTAGAGCCCGCCGAGCAACAGCGCCGAACACAACAAATCCGGCGTCGAGGCGCGCGCCGCATCGCCGAAATCAGCCATGATCAGCACCGCGCCGACCAAAGGCGCCAAGGCCAGCGCCCCCTCGGAGCGCAGCCACATCAGGGCGATAGCGCCAAACAGCAGTACGGAGAACACCTGTAACAGGCGCATCGCCTCGACCGGCGACATCACTGCGCTCAGCGTCGACAGGATCTCGGCGTAGAGGAACTTGATCCGGTACATGCCGAGCAGAGAATGGAAATCGGCGGCATTCTCCGCCATATGGCTGCGGAAGCCGCCGCCATCATCTGTCAGCGCCTTGTAGTCACCAGCTGAAACGCCTGATTTGACGGTGTTGTAGGCATAGTCGTGCAGGGCCTGGGCATCGGGATAGGTGCCTTCCTCTGATATGGCGAGATAGGTCAGCATGTCCCAGTTGGCGTCGGGCATCACCCACGCCGTGAACGCCGTAAAAAGAATGTAGAGCGCGAAAGCCGCCGCGCCGATCGGTGCTGCCAGCCGCGCATAAGTCCCCTCGCCCCACGCCAGACCGGCCTCGGTGAGCCGGTCAAGCAGGTTGTTCGGTGCGGGCGACCTGGTCAGCATTGTCGAACTCAGCGAGCTTCGTTTCTAACGAACCTGGCTTTTGACGAAATCCTTGACGATCGACACGATGCCGCGCGACAGCAGGCTGTCGAAGGCGTCGACGAAGCGGTCGACATGCTCGCGCTGGCAGATCAGCGGCGGCTCGAGCCGGATGACGTTGCGGTTGTATTCGGTGAAGGCGACCAGCACATCGTAGTCGCGCAACAGCAGCGCCCCGACGAAGCCCGACAGCGAGCCCTTCAGCTTGTCGTCGAGCACGCTGACGATCGGCCGCAACACCATCGGCAAGGTCTGCGAGAAGTCGTGGAACTCCAGGCCGATCATAAAACCCCTGCCGCGCACCTCCTTGATGATCTTCGGGTACTTTTCCCTGAGCGTCTGCAGGCGCTGCAGCAAATAGTCGCCGGTGATGGCGGCATTGTCGATCAGCCCTTCATCATAGAGTACATTGAGCCCCTCGATCGAGGTGACGCAGGCCTCGCCCATGCCGCCGAAGGTCGCCATGGCATGGATCATCGCCGTTTTCGGCGTGCCATAGGCCTTCATGTAGACCTCGCGCCGCGCGATCATCGCGCCGACCGCCGCCTTGCCGGCGCCAAGCGATTTGGCCAGCGCCGTCACATCGGGAATGACGCCGTAATGCTCGAAGGCATAGAAGCGGCCTGACCGGCCATAGCCGCACTGCACTTCGTCGGCGACCCACAACACGCCATACTGGTCGCACAGCGCCCTTAGCTTCTGCCAATATTCAGCAGGCGCCTGGATGATGCCGCCGCCGCCCTGGATGGTTTCCAGCACGATGACGCCGACCTCCGGGTCGGAACGGAACAGGCGCTCGACCGCCTCGATGTCGGCAAACGGGATGCGGACCGTGTTTTCGGCCACCTTGAAGTCGGCGCGGTAGAGCTGGCCGTCGGTGATGCCCAGCACGCCCTTGGTCTTGCCGTGGAAGGAATTCTCGGCATAGACGATCTTCGGTCGCTTCGGACCGGCGGCGCGCTCGGCGAGCTTAACCGCCGCTTCCATCGCCTCCGAGCCGGACGAACCCAGAAACACCATGTCGAGATCGCCGGGCGAGCATTTGGCGATGTTGTGCGCAAGTGCCGCCGCATATTGCGACATGAAGGCGATGGCGATTTCCTGGCGCTTCTCCTCCTGGAATTTCTTGCGTGCTTCCAGGATGCGCGGATGATTGTGGCCAAAGGCCAGCGAACCGAAGCCGCCGAAGAAGTCGAGGATCTTGCGGCCGTTCTGGTCGATGTAGAACATGCCTTCGGCACGCTCGATCTTGATCTTGTGGAAGCCGAGCAGCTTCATGAAGTGCAGCTGGCCGGGGTTGAGATGCGCCTTGAACAGGTCGGTCATGCGGGCGACATCCATCGCCTTGGCCTGCTCGACGCTGATCAGATCGGGCTTGGCGATGGTGGCGGGCGACAGCGACGGCGCGCTGACCACGGTGCGGACGTTCGTCTGTTCTGGCTTGGCCATGACGGTCATTTCAATCTCCTGTCTGCACGCACGACCAGGGTCGAGCGCAACGAAAGCTGTTTTGCGAGCCGCTATTCGGCGGGCACATGTTTGGTGGCGACTGCGTGACCGGCTTTCTTGGCGCGGTACTCGCTGTAGGCGGCGATCAGCATGTCCTCGTCGCGATATTGCGGCACCCAGTTGAGCTGACGCCCGGCCTTGGACACGTCGAGCACGCAGTCCTCGTCGGCGATCAGATACTGTTCCGGGTCCATGATCGGCATGTTCAAGAGGTCGAGCAGGTCGAGCGTGCGCTTGACCGCCCAGCCCGGTGTCGGGATCAGGATCGATTTCGAGCCGGCATGCCGGATCAAATCGCCGAGCAATTTCTTGACCGGCGGCGGGTTGAGCGAACCCAGATTATAGGCCTCATTAGGCACACCGGCCTTCCAGGCCGCGCGCGCGGCCTCGGCGCAGTCGAACACCGAGATGAACTGATAGGGGTTCCTGCCCGAACCGATCATCGGCACGGGAAGGTTCCAGTCGATCAGCTTGAACAGCTTTTCCAGGATGCCGAGCCGGCCTGGGCCGATGATCAGGCGCGGGCGAAACAGCGAGATCGACATGCCGCGCTTGCGCCATTCGGCCGCCAACTCCTCTGTCTTCTGCTTCGACCAGCCATATTCGCCCAGCGGCGCCACCGGGTGCTCCTCGGTCATCGGCTGCGTGACCGTGTGGCCGTAGATCATGTCGGTCGTGTAGTGGACGAGTTTTGACGCACCGGCTCCGTCCATGGCCTGCATGATGTGCTCGGTGCCATGGAAATTCACAGGGAAGAAGAAGTCGTGCCGCTTGGCGCGCACCTGGATCGGCGACAGCATCTTTGCCGACAGATTGTAGACCATGTCGTCGGCCGTGAGCCCGACCGCAGCGACCGACGCCGGATCGGTGACGTCGCACTGGATAAAGCGGACGGTGCGGTAATGCGGCAGGTCGCTCTTGACGATGTCGGCGACGACAACCTCTTCACCATCGGCCACAAGCTTCGGGGCAAGATGGCGGCCGACGAAACCGTCACCGCCGAAAATCACATGTCTCATCGAATGATCTCGTTTGCTTGGATCTTGTCGGGCGTGATGGAAGCGGTCTGGTCCTCATGCTCTCGACCACCCAAATCTCGGCCACTTTGCGCGATCAGCACCGTGCCGACGCAGATGAAGGCGATGCCGGCGATGCGCCAGCCATTGAGGTCCTCGCGGAAGACGAAATAAGCAAAGATGGCGACGGCAACGTATGCGAGGCTGAGGAACGGATAAGCAAAGGAGAGCTCGACCTTCGACAGCACATAGAGATGCGAGGCCATCGAGATGACGAAGGTGCAGAGGCCCAGGAACACCCACGGGCTGAAGACGATCTGCAACAGCTTGACGAACGGATTGACGCCCTCGAACGAGATCGGCCCGAGCGACATCATGCCTTGCTTCAGCATCAGCTGTGCGGCGGCATTGGTCATGACCGTAAAGAGAATGAAGACGATGTATTTCATGTGTTCCAAGCCACCCCTTCACACTTCCTATTACAAACCCGCAAACATTTGGTGAAGTCCCAACGATATTTTGAGTGAATCTCGTTATTAATCATGAATTAACCAGGGATTATTCCAATTTTATCTATTCGGCGGCCTCGACCGAGCCTCGTCGCGCATCCAATCTATTCGCAGTGCGCGCCCAGAAGTCAGACATGAAGGCGTGGTCGCGGAGCGCTTCCAGCCGCTGCCATTCGGGAAAGGACGAAGCGAAGATTTCGGCCCCCATGCGAGCGTCCTTGTACGGATTGACCGCGCCGCCGGCCTCGACCGTGATGCGGTCGAGCTCCCGCAGCAGCGCCAGCGTCGCAGCCCCCCTGTTGGGGAAATCCAGCGTCAGCGTGTAGCCGGGACGCGGGAACGACAGCAACGCCGGCGAACGGATGGAGCCGAAGCGTTTCAATACGGTGAGGAACGAGCCCTGCCCGGCTTGCCTTGCAGCCGCAAGCAATGCCGGCACGGCCCTGCGCGCCGCCGCTTCCGGCACCACGCTCTGGTGTTGGAAAAGCCCTTTCGGTCCATAAAGCCGGTTCCAGTCGCGCACGCCGTCGAGCGGGAAGAAGAAGCCCTGGTAGCCGGTCTGGCTCGGCGCCGTCGAGCGCCCTTTCTTCCACCTGTAGGCGGCGTTGAAGGCGGTCAGGAACGGCCGGTTGAGCACATTGAACGGCGGCTGGACCGGCACCGAGAAATTGCCGCCGGCGCGCGAGGCGGCATGCGAGCCGTGCTCGGCGTGATTGCCTGTAAACAGCAACCCGCGACCGCTGTTGCGGCCGCCGGCAAGTTGGTCGATCCAGGCGACCGCATATTCGTTGGCCTGATCGGCAGTCTCGGCCAGGTCGAAGAATTCGCAGAGATCGCGAAACGGCGTCGCCTTTTCGACGATGTCGAGCGAATGCACCCGCATCAGCCGGATCGAGGCCGACAGGATGAGACCGGTCAACCCCATGCCGCCGATCGTCGCCGCAAACAGCCGCGCATTGTCTATTGCCGAGCAGCGGTGGGTCTTGCCGTCGGACCTGAGCAGCGTGAAGCTCTCGACATGGCAGCCGAAGGTGCCGCGCCGGTGATGGTTCTTGCCATGCACGTCATTGGCGATGGCGCCGCCGAGCGTGACGAATTGCGTGCCTGGCACAACCGCCGGAAAGAAGCCGTAAGGGGCGGCGTGGGCGATGATGTCGGACAACAGCACGCCGGCATCCGCCTCGAGAACACCGGTTTCGGCGTTGAAGGCGTGGATGCGGTTCAGCGATCGCATATCGACGACCGCTCCGGCCTCGTTCTGGCAGGAATCGCCGTAGGAGCGGCCATTGCCATAGGCAAGCAGCGACGCCGGCTTGGCCCGACCGCCCTTCAGCAGCGCGATCGCCTCATCGGCCCCGATGGCGCGCGGCGCCGGCGGTGTGGCAAGGCCAAAGCTTGGGAAACGTCCGGCGGCCATGCCTACCAGCCCCCGATGACCAGCATCACCGCACCGATCAGCACCACGATCTGGCTGCGCCAGTCGCGGATGATGAACACGACCGGATCGTCATGCATCTCGTTGCGGCGCGCCAGGATCCAGACGCGCATGGTGAGATAAAGCACGATCGGCGCCAGCGGCCAGATCAGCCATGGATGCGGATAGAGCTCCCGCACCGCGACACTGTCCATGTAGAGCGCCAGCACCAGCGCCGAGGAGAAGGCCGAGGCCATGCCGGCCTGGGCGACGATCTCCTGGTCTTCGGTGCGATAGCCGCGGCCGGCAATGCGCTCGCCGGGCGGAATGGCTGTGGTGCGCAGTTCGACGAAGCGCTTCACCAGCGCCAGCGACAGGAAGAAGAAGATCGAGAAGGCGAGCAGCCAGAACGAGACATCGACGCCGGTCGCCGCCGCACCGGCCAGGACACGGATCGTGTAGAGGCCGGCGAGCGTCAGTACGTCGACCAGCAGCATGCGCTTGAACGACATTGAATAGGCCGTGGTGACGACCATGTAGCCGCCAAGCACAGCCAGAAATTCGTGCGACAAGAACAGCCCGGTGCCGATGCCGATCGCCAAAAGCACCGCGATCGCGCCAAGGCCGAACGGGATCGACAGCGCACCGCTGGCGAACGGCCTGTTGCGCTTGGTGAGGTGTTTGCGGTCGAGCGCGAGGTCGAAGAAATCGTTGAGGATATAGATGGCCGATGCCACCGCACTGAACGAGACGAATGCCAGCAGGCATTCCCAGATCATGTCGGTGTTGAAATATTCATGCGAGAGCACCATCGGCACTGCGATCAGCGAATTCTTCAGCCACTGATGGACACGCAGCATCTTGACGATGGTCCGCAAAGTCGGCTTTGGCGCCGGCATCGTCTCGGCGCCATGTGCCGCCTGCCAGCGCGCGGCATGGCGGTCGGGCGCGACGACGATCGCGTTGCGCGCTGCATCGAAGACCTGGAGATCGTGACGGCTGTTGCCGGCATAGTCGAAACCGCCATCGCCATAGGCTGCGATCAGCGAAGCGCGCTTCCTGCCCGAGGTGAGATTGGCGAGACCATCGGTGGCCAGCACCTGGTCGAAAATGCCGAGATGGACCGCGATGGCATCGGCGAACTTGCGCGGCGTGCCGGTCGCCAGCACGATCTTGCGGCCTTCGGCATGCTCGGTCCGGAGGCGGCAAAGCAGCACCTCGCGATAGGGCAGCGATGCCGGATCGATGTCGATGCGCTGCGCGATTGCCTGCTTCAGCCGCACCGGTCCGCCGGCGGCCCAGAAAGGCACGAGGAAGATATAGAGCGGGTTCTTCTTGAGAAGGATGAACAGCCCTTCCCACAACAGGTCGGTCGCGATCAGCGTGCCGTCGAGATCGACCGCAAGCGGTATTGCGTTCCTGTCCGACCGCGCATCCATGTCCTACCCTGCCCGCGTAGAGTTGCGCGCCGCTTTTCGGCGTCTTGAGGCTGGTATAGCGGGCGATGACGTAGCGAACGTTAAAACGCACGGTTGCAGACGGCTGCCATGGGGGTATTTCCGGCGTCATTGTTAAACAACCGCTACCGGAAACGATAAAAGGCCGGGCAAATTCCCGGCCTCCGCAATCGTGACGCCAGGATTACTTGATGCGGGCGACACCGCCCGAAATCTCGACGGTTTCCGAACCGGTCAGGGCTTCGAGGTCGCCATTGGGCAAGGTGACGAAGCAGCCATTCGGGCAGAACTCAACCGTTTCGCCACCGGCCAACGCAAGGTCGGTCTTGCTGCCGCCCTCGGTGACGACCAGCGTTCGGGTCTCGGCGTCCTTGTTGACCGCGCTCGCGGCATGGACCGAGCCGATAGCGGCGACCAGGGCGACGGCAGCGACGAGAGACTTCCACATGGTGCAATATCGGTGTTCCCACCGCCTCTGTTGCATTTCGCAAGGCATTTTCGCCTTTGCATGGAGCTTATATGAGATGGAAGCTGAACCGCAACTGAATGCCCCATTCATGCCGCAATCGGCTTTCGATGGTTGAGACCCACCGATTCCCAGCCTAGTCCGGATCTGGCTTCCTGGTTTTGCGGGACTTGACCAGTCGCTTCTTCTCCGCCTCGGCTTCGGCCTTCACCTGCTCCTGTTCGGCGAAGTCGGCCTCGATCTTGTCGTCGTCTGTCGGCCAGGCCTTGGGCTTGTGGGCCTCGACCACGGCGCGTGGCGTCGAGGGCATCTCGATGTGTTCGCTGCTGAATTTTTCAAGCACGGCAAAACGGATGTCGTTCTGCGCGATGTTGCCGTTCATCACATCGGCCAGGAACACGCGGATCTCGAATTCCAGGGCGGCAGGGCCGAAATTGGAAAACAGCACGAAGGGTTCGGGGTTCTTCAGCACCATCGGGTGGCTGCGGGCGATCTCCAGCAGGACGGCATGAACCTGCTTGACGTCGCTGCCATAGGCGACGCCGACCTTGATGTCGATGCGGCCGAGCTTGTTGCGGTGCGTCCAGTTGCCGACGGCATTGTTGATCAGGTTCGAGTTGGGCAGGATCACCGATTGCCGCTGGAAGGTTTCGATCTCGGTGGCGCGCACGCTGATCTTCTTGACTGTGCCGCTGACATCGCCGGCAACGATCCAGTCGCCCACCTTGAACGGCCGTTCGGCCAACAGGATCAGGCCGGAAACGAAATTAGACACCACGTTCTGCAGGCCAAAGCCGATACCGAGGGAAAGAGCGCCGGCGACCAGCGCCAGGCTGGACAGGTCGATACCCGCCGCCGAGATGCCGACCAGTGCCGCGAGCGCGACGCCGGCATAGCCGACCGCCAGCCGGATCGAGTTGCGCACGCCGGTATCGACCTTGCCACGCGCCATCACGGAACCGTCGAGCCAGCCCTGGAACCAGCGTGTCAGGAAATAGCCTATGACGAAGACGACGATGCCGGAGAGGATGCCGGTGACCGAGATCGTCACCGAGCCGATGTTGATCCCGGTTGCGAGCTTGTAGGCCCAGGCCTGGATATCGCCGGGCTGGAAACCCCACATCAGCAGGATCAACGGCAGGAACACCAGCACGATCATCACATTGATGGCAACGCTGACGACAAGGCCGAGCTGGTCGAGGGCTGTATCCTCGTAGCTGGATTTGGCCGACAGCCAGCGCCCGACGGTCGTGTTGGCGAAAGCACCCTCCTCGCCGATCGCCTGCGCCGACAGGAAGCCGATATAGGCGGTGATCAGCACGGTGCCGGTAACGACGACCTGCAACGAAACGAACAGAGCAAGGCCGATGTAACCGAGCAGCGCCGCGACGATGGTGAAAAGACCGAGCGCAAGCGCCGTATAGCGCAGCCATGCCGGCCAAGGCCGCCAGCTTCCGTCACGCGCCTTGAACGGCCTCAGCATCGCCATCAGGATCAGGATGACGCCGACGATGATGGTGGCGCCGAAACTGCGGGCGATGGTCAGCGACAGCGGCGAGCCCATTTTGTCGTTGATGACCGACAGGAAATAATTGACGCAGATGACCACGGCCATGGCGGTCGTCAGCCGCACCAGCCAGCGCGCCGGACCTGTCTCGACGGGGATAAGGCGCCAATTCGGCAGCCGCGGCTCGAGCGCCGCATTGGTCAATCGGTTGACGCAGAACACCACCCCGATGACGGCCGCGAGCGCATTCAGGAAGAGGCCGATGTCGCCACGCAACACATGGTAATAGTTGAAAAAGAACACCGTGGAGGCCAAGAACACGCCAACCGCCAGCGTCGGCAGCAAGGTCGACCAGAAGGCCACCGACAAGCGGCTGAGATAGGATGGATCCTCATTGGCAGGGTCGGCTTCGAACACGCGCCCGAACAGGCGCCGGCCACCGACCAGCAGCACCAGCGCCAGCCCGAGCGCCACGAAGGTTGCCGCCAGAATGGCCTGGAACTTGAACTTGAAAGCGAAGCTTAGCCATGACGACACCGCTTTGTAGAAATTGCCGAATTCGTCCCTGGCGTCCGAAAAGACCTGCGGGCTGAGCGCGTCGGACAGCACATAGCGCTTGGTGAGCACATTGCGGAACAGCTCGCTGCGCATGTTGCCGATCTTGTCGATCAGCCCGCTGATGCGGATCGAAAGCGATTGGGCTTGCGCAATGACGGCATTGATCTCCGCCTTTTCCGACACCAGCGCCTCGCGTTCGCCGCTGACGATGTCGGGCTCCGGCGGCTGACCCGCGGCAGGTGCCGCGCCAAGCTGCTCAAGACGGCTGTTGATCTCGCCAAGACGCGTACGGAAGGCCAGTGCGCTGTTCAGCGATTGCCGCGACAGCTCCTCGAGTTGCAAGCGGATATCGACAAGGCTGCTATCCTCCTCGCCGTCCTGCTGTATCTGCTTCTCGAAATTGTCGGTCTTGGTCGTCAGCGCCTGGATGATCTTCTGCTGGTCGGCGACCAGTCCGGCAGGCGCCTGGCCAAGCCCCTGTGCCACCGCATCGAACGACAGCGGCGCCGAGACGACAAGCGTGAGGATCAAAATGAGACGAAGCAATCGGAAAAGCATGATTTGTTGGCGACTCATCGGCGGCGAAGGCAATTTGAAAGCCTGTCCTTGATAAAGACGGCCCTATCATGGGGCAAGCCGTCGCATCGCGGACTCATCCGATCATTGACCTCACTGATCCTGACTCTCATTGAGCCCAGACCCCATTGATCCCCTGACCGATGCGTCGGCCAGTCGAAAGGCGATGGCGCAATATTGGCTTTGCCGGTGCGGCCTGCTCTATAGTCTGCCGCATCGCCCGAACCGGATGACATCAATGGCAGAGTACTCGGCCTTTTCGCTGCTCGCGAACGCGCTCAAGGGAAACAAGGATTGGAAGCCGGCATGGCGCAAGCCGGACCCGAAGGCGTCCTATGACGTCATCATCATCGGCGGCGGCGGTCATGGGCTGGCGACCGCCTATTATCTTGCCAAGGAACACGGCATCACCAATGTCGCCGTTGTGGAAAAGGGCTGGCTCGGCTCCGGCAATGTCGGCCGCAACACAACGGCGGTGCGCTCGAACTATCTGCTGCCGGCCAACACCCGCTTCTACGAACACTCGATGAAGCTGTGGGAAAACCTTTCGCACGAGCTCAACTACAATGTCATGTTCTCGCAGCGCGGCTGCCTGAACCTGGCGCACACGCCGGCCCAGTTCGACGACTATGCAAGACGCGGCAATGCCATGCGCCATCTCGGCGTCGATGCCGAACTGATGACGAAGGCTGAGATCAAACGTCTGATTCCGGCGCTCGACATCTCCGACAGCGCGCGCTTTCCGGTGGTTGGCGGCCTGATGCAGCGACGCGCCGGCACCGCCCGCCATGATGCGGTGGCCTGGGGCTATGCGCGCGGCGCCGACCGTCGCGGCGTCGACATCATCGAAAACTGCGAGGTCACCGGCTTCCTGCGCGACGGCGACCGCATTTCAGGCGTGACGACGTCCCGTGGCGACATCCGCGCCAGGAAGGTGGCCGTTGCGGTCGCCGGCAGCACCGGGCGTGTCATGCAGCTTGCCGGTATCGAGACAATGCCGATCGAGAGCCATGTGCTGCAGGCCTTCGTCACCGAATCGCTGAAACCCTTCATCGACACGGTCGTCACCTTCGGCATGGGCCATTTCTACATGTCGCAGTCGGACAAGGGCGGCCTCATCTATGGCGGCGACATCGACGGCTACAACAGCTACGCCCAGCGCGGCAATTTGCCCGTCGTCGACGAGGTGATGAGCGAAATGCTGGCGCTGTTTCCGGGCCTTGCGCGCGTGCGCATGCTGCGCTCCTGGGGCGGTGTTTGCGACATGTCGATGGACGGCTCGCCGATCATCACCACCGGCCCCCTGCCCGGCATGTATCTCAACTGCGGCTGGTGCTATGGCGGCTTCAAGGCGACGCCGGCTTCCGGCTGGTGCTTCGCCTGGACCATCGCCAAGGACCAGCCGCACGATCTCAACGCCCCCTTCACCCTCGACCGCTTCCACCGCGGCCTGGTGATCGACGACAAGGGCCAGGGTGCAAACCCGCGGCTGCATTAGGCATTAGGTAGAGTTCAATGTTGATCACTTGCCCCTATTGCGGCCCGCGCGACGTCATCGAGTTCACCTATCAGGGTGACGGCAACCGCGAGCGTCCCGATCCTGCCTCTCAGAATTTCGAGGCGTGGAATGCCTATGTCTATGACAGGCTGAACCCGGCCGGGGATCACAACGAGATCTGGCAGCATTCCGGCGGTTGCCGCACGCATCTGCGCGTCGTGCGCAACACGCTGACGCATGAGATTTCCAGCGTTGCTTTTGTGGGCGGTGATCATCAAGGGCGCGGCGATCATGGCTCCGCCGCGCGCCGCAAGGCGGAGGACAAGTCATGAGCCCGCGCCGCACCGACACCGGCGGCCGCATCGACCGGCTGAAAACCATCCGCTTCACCTTCGATGGCGCGGCCTACACCGGCCATGCCGGCGACACGCTGGCGTCAGCCCTGCTGGCCAAGGGCGTCACGCTTTACGGACGTTCGTTCAAATACCACCGCCCGCGCGGCCTGCTCACAGCCGGCGTCGAGGAACCCAACGCGCTGGTGACGGTGCTGAAGGGCGAGGTTCGTGAACCCAACATCCCGGCGACCATGGTCGAGATCCATGACGGACTGGTTGCCATCAGCCAGAACCGCTTTCCCTCGCTTGCCTGGGACATCAACGCCGTCAACCAGCTCGGCGGCAAGATCCTGTCGGCCGGGTTCTACTACAAGACCTTCATGGGACCGGTGTTCGGTCCGCTCAAAGGCACGCGCTTCTGGATGTTCTGCGAACACTTCATCCGCCGCGCCGCCGGCCTCGGCAGCGCCGGATCGGCAAAGGACCCGGCCCGCTACGAACGCATGAACGCCTTTTGCGACGTGCTGGTGGTCGGCTCCGGCCCCGCCGGCCTGATGGCCGCCAAGGCTGCCGCCGATCAGGGCGCCCGCGTCATGCTGGCCGATCTCGAGCCGCGTTTCGGCGGTTCGGCCAACTGGTCCGATGAAACGATCGACGGCGCGCCTGCCGCCGATTGGGCCCGTCGCACGGTCGCCCAGCTCGAAGGCCGAGACAATGTCCGCCTTTTGCCGCGCACCACGGTCTGGGGTTACTACGACAACAACACGCTTGCCGCGCTCGAACGGGTCAGCGACCATAAGGATCAGCCAGGCAAGGGCGAGCCGCGCCATCGCTATTGGGCGATCCGCGCCAAATCCGTGGTCCTGGCCACTGGTGCGTTCGAGCGGCCGCTGGTCTTCCCCGGCAATGACAGGCCCGGTGTGATGCTGGCGCATGCCGCCGAGCGCTACGCCAACGAATTCGGCGTGCTGCCGGGCGAGCGGATCGCACTGTTCACCAACAATGACAGCGCCTATCGGGCGGCGGTCGCCTTGAAGAAGGCCGGTGCCGCGGTCGTCGCCATCGCCGATGTCAGGCCGGAACTTTCGCCGGAGATGCGCAAGCTGGCCGCGGAAGCGGAGGCCGAGATCTTCGCCGGCCATGCCGTCGTCGCCACCGAAGGCGGCAAGGCGCTGTCCGGCCTCAAACTGCAGCGCTTCGACATGACCAATGGCACGCTCATCGGTGATGCCCGCAGCATCCACGCCGATTGCCTGCTGATGTCGGGCGGCTGGTCGCCGACCATCCATCTGGCCAGCCAGGCCGGTGCCAAGGCGGAATGGAACGCCGCGCGGCAAGCTTTCCTGCCGCCAAAGCCGACACAGAGCTGGATTGGCGCCGGCGCTTTCACTGGCAGTTTTTCCACCGCCGAGGCCATCGCCGAAGGCCGCGCCGCCGGCCTCGCCGCCGCCGGTGGAACGAGCACGCCGGCCGTGCTGCCGACGGTCGAAGCAGCACCTGGCGATCCCGATCCGGCACCGGTGTTCGAGATCAGGGCCAAGGGCAAGAGCTTTGTCGATTTCCAGCACGACGTCACGGCAGAAGACGTGCGACTTGCACACCGCGAAGGCTTCGTCTCGGTCGAGCATCTCAAGCGCTACACCACGCTCGGCATGGCGACCGACCAGGGCAAGAGCTCCAACGTGCCTGGCTTGGCCATCATCGCCGAAGCGCTGGGCAAGCCGATCCCCGAGGTTGGCACGACACGCTTCCGGCCGCCTTTTGCGCCGGTGTCGATCGGCTCGCTGGCGGCGGAACGCTTCGGCGACCTGAAGCCCGAGCGACTGACGCCGATGCATGACTGGCATCTGGCCAATGGCGCGACGATGTATTCCGCCGGCCTCTGGTATCGCCCTATGATCTACGGGCTTTCAGGCGAAACGGTCGAGCAGGCCTATGTGCGCGAAGCCAAGGCGACACGCGAAAGCGCCGGCATCGTCGATGTCTCGACATTGGGCAAGATCGCCGTGCAGGGCCCCGACGCCGCCGCATTCCTCGACCGTGTCTACACCAACATGTTTTCGACGCTGGCCGTCGGCAAGGCACGTTACGGCCTGATGCTGCGCGAGGACGGCCTTGCCTTCGACGACGGCACCACATGGCGGCTCGGCGAGCAGGATTTTCTGATGACCACCACCACGGCCAATGCTGGCAAGGTGATGCAGCATTTGGAATATTTCCTCGACGTGATCTGGCCGGAGCTGAAAGTCCACGTCACCTCGGTGACCGACGAATGGGCAGGTGCCGCGATCGGCGGGCCGAGGGCCAGGCAGATCCTTGCCGCTTGCGTCACCGGCACCGGGGTCGACAATGCCACCTTGCCCTTCATGGGCATCGTGCGTGGCGATATAGCAGGCGTGCCGGTGATGATATGCCGGCTGTCCTTCTCCGGTGAAATGGCCTTCGAGGTCTATTCCGGCGCCGGCTTCGGCACCCATGTCTGGGAAGCGCTTGTTGAAGCCGGCAAGCCGTTCGGGCTGGTCACCTACGGGCTCGAGGCACTGGGCACCATGCGCATCGAAAAGGGCCATGTCACCGGCGCCGAGATCGATGGCCGCACCACGGCACGCGACCTGCATCTCGACTGGATGCTGTCGAAGAAGAAGCCTTTCATCGGCTCGGCGATGATGGACCGCGAAGGCTTGATCGCATCGGACCGCCTAGAACTGGTCGGCCTGATCGCCCTCGATAACCGGCCGCTCAACGGTGGCGCCCACATCGTCGAGGAGGTTGACGAAGCCAATCCGCACGACTCCATCGGCCATATTACCGCCTGCTGCTATTCGCCGGCGCTCGGCAAGCATATCGCGCTGGCGCTGGTCAAGGGCGGCAAGGCACGGCAGGGCACGCGCGCCCATGTCTCCGACCCCTTGCGCAACCGCTTCGGACCGGTCGAGATCGTCTCCAATCACTTCTTCGATCCGGACGGGAGCCGCATGCATGGTTGAGCGCCAATCACCCGAGCCCTTGTCGCCGCTTGAGCCCGAATTCCACGTCGGCTCGCACGGCAATTTCGAGCATGGCGTCGAGATCATCCTGACCGAGACGAGGCCGGGGTCGATCGTGCAGCTCGCCGCCTGGCCCGGCGAGGAGAAGAAGCTGATCGCGGCCATCCGCACCGTCACCGGGCTTGCCCTGCCCGATGGCGCCGGCGGCGGCCTGAGCGACGGCGTGAAGTCGGTTTTCGGCTTCGCGCCGGGAAAGTTCACGGTCGCCGACGAGGCCGAAGGGCTGGCAGCAGCCTTTGCCAAGGCGGTGCCCCCGGCCATCGGCACGGTGACCGACCTCTCGCACGGCCGCACCGCCATCCGCATTGCCGGGCCGAAGGCCGAATGGGTACTGGCGAAATTCTTCGCCATCGACTTTTCGCTGCCGGCCTTTCCCATCGGCGCCGGCCGTTCGACCACCCATCACGATGTCTTCGCCCAGATCCAACGCACCGGCGCCGACCAGTTCGACACCTATGTCTTCCGCTCGTTTGCACGCTCGTTCTGGAAGGCGCTCTGCCACGCCAGCGAGGAAGTCGGCTACGAGGTGCAGTAGGCGGCGGCGCCGAACGGTCGCATCGCTCCTGCTTCTGGCATCAAGGCCAGCCGGTTCTGCCGCTAGAGAATCTGGCCGCAGGCGCCCATGGTGCGAAAACGTGGCCGCCCAACCGGCCCAGGGATATGAAATCCCTTCTTCAAGAGTCGGCACATTCGTTTGGTTCGAACATCTCCATGACCGCAGAACTATCCGCCGGCGCCACGGATCGCGCCGATGTGCCGGCCAGAGCCTTGCTCCTGCTGCCGCTAACGGTCGCCTGCGGCGTGTTCATGACCAGCCTCGACCAGAATGTCGTGGTGACCGCGCTGCCGGGCATCAGCGAAAGCCTCGGGCGTCCGCCCAGCCAGCTCGGCCTCTTGATTACCGTCTATGTCGCCAGCCTGATCATCTCGATGCCGCTTGGCGGCTGGGCCGCCGACCGCTTCGGACTGCGCAACGTCTACTGCTTTGCCTTGCTGGTGTTCGCCGCCTCGTCGGCGCTCTGCGGGCTGTCCGACAACATCTGGACGCTGGTCGGCGCCCGCGCGCTGCAAGGCTTTGGCGGCGCCTTGATGGGCACGCTCGGCCAGGTCGTCATCCTGTCGACCTTTCCGCGCAGCCGAACGCTGAAGATCAACATGTACATCTCGCTGGCCGGCCAGTCCGGACCGTTGGTCGGTCCGCTCGTCGGCGGCGCGCTGACCACCTACATTTCCTGGCGCTGGATCTTCTTCATCAACGTGCCGTTCGCGCTGGCTGCGGCAATTCTTGCCGCCTCGCTGTTTCCGACGATGACCAAGCCGGTGCGCACGCCGTTCGATTTTCCGGGCTTCCTGCTGGTCGGCAGCGGCATGGTCCTGCTGGTCTTCGGCATGGATTCGCTTGCCGCCAAGGATGCCGCGGGCGGCATCATCGCCGCCGAACTGGCGCTGGCGCTCGTTATCCTGACCATCGCCTCGTTCTACTGCCTGCGCGTGCGCAATCCGCTGCTCGATCTCAAGCTGTTGCGCATCCGTACCTTCCGCATTTCGTTCCTCACCGGTGGCGGGCTGGACACGATCGGCCTCAGCTCCGTCGTCTTCCTGCTGCCGCTGATGTTCCAGCTCGGCTTCGGCATGAGCGCGGTTCAGGCGGGATCGCTGACCTTCGTCGCCGCGGTCGGCTCCGTGGCCATGCGGTTCTTCATGCCGCGTGTCCTCAACCGTTTCGGCTTTCGCCGCGTGCTGGTCTACAACACGCCCATCGTCGCCGCCCTGGTTGCCGGCTTCGCGCTGATGCAGGCGACGACGCCGGTATGGATCGTGCTCACCTACATCTTCGTCTTCGGCGTCTTCCGCTCCGCGCAATGGGCCTCGACCGGCAACCTCGCCTATTCCGACATCGCGCCCGAGCAGCTCGCCCGTTTCAGCGCGCTCTATTACATATTATGGCAGCTGGCAGTGGCGATCAGCGTTGGCCTGGCCGCCGCGGCACTGTCGTTTCTGGCGGGCGGCGGCCCTGCCGTCGCCGACGACTTTCGCATCCTGTTCGTGATCGAGGGCGTCATCACGCTCTGCGCGCTGCTTGCCTACCTCAAGCTGACGCCGCAAGACGGCGTCCATGTCAGCGGCCACGGCGCACAGATGAACACGGAATGAAGCTGGCTGGCTTACTCGCTGAACGTCACCCACTCTTCCAGCGGCACGCGGTCGGTGCGGAAGGCGTTTTCAGGTTTTGACGTATCTTCGTAACCAACCGCCATGCCGCAGACGACGATCTCTTCGTCCGGAATGTCGAGCACCGGCCTGATCTGCCGGTGATAGGGCGCGAAGGCCGCCTGCGGACAGGTGTGCAGACCCCTGCCTCTAGCTGCGACCATGATGTTCTGCAGGAACATGCCGTAGTCAATCCACGAGCCCTGGTTGAGGCGGCGGTCGATGGTGAAGATCATGCCGACCGGAGCGTCGAAGAAGACGAAGTTGCGGTCGTGCTGGGCGCGCATCTTGTCGACCTCGCGGCGACCAATGCCGAGCGCGCCATAGAGGCCGAAACCGTTGGCGCGGCGGCGGGTCAGATACGGCTCGAAGAACTGGGTGGGATAATACCGGTACTCGTCCCAATCGGCTTTTTCGGCGCGAATGCCGGAATTGAGAATGGCGTCTGATATCCGCTGCTTGCTCTCGCCCTTGGTGACATAGACTTTCCATGGCTGCATGTTGGTGCCGGATGGGGCGCGCGCCGCAACCGCCAGAATGGCGCGGATGGTGTCGTCGTCGACCATGTCGGGCAGGAATGCGCGCACCGAACGGCGCGACAGGATCGCCTCGTCGACAATCTCGGCAGCGCCCGCAATTCGGGGGTTATTTTCCAGCATGGGCCGTCCCTTACCCTTTGTCTCGATCGGACGTCCCCACTCGCCGCTCTCGGCGGAGCCTTTGCATGAACCATCAAAATCGCGCAAGCAAATCTTGTGCATCCGTGAAAATCTACTTGATTTTTTCATGAGCTTGATTTCTCATGAAATTTGAGCGGATTTTTTCATGAAGAGAGCGTTTTGCCTTCGACTACCGCAAGAACATTGCAGGGACCTGACGAACGCGTGCTGGCCGGCGACATCAGGGCCCTGCGCAAGGCGCGCGGGCTGACACTCGCCGAGATTGGCCTGAATCTTGGCCGTTCCGTCGGCTGGGTCAGCCAGGTCGAACGCGGCCTGTCGACGCCATCGCTCGGTGACCTCAGGGCCTTCGCCGAACTGTTCGGCGTGCCGATCAGCCTGTTCTTCAGCCATGACGTACCTGTCGAAAGCGAGCGCGGCGTGGTCGTGCGCGCCGGCAGGCGCCGCACGCTTGGCACAAGCGAATCCGGCCTGGTGGAGGAGCTTCTGTCGCCCGATCTCGGCGGTAGCTTCGAGATGGTGCGTTCGGTCTTCGCGCCAGGCGCGGAACTGAAGGCCGAGGCGCAGCGACCGACCGAGGAAGCCGGATACGTCGCGTCCGGACTGTTCGACATCGAGATCGGAGGTGTCTGGCATCGGCTTGGCGAGGGCGACTCCTTTCGCTTCGAAGGCAAGCCCTACCGCTGGCGCAATCCGGGTGCCGAGCCGGCAATTGTCATCTGGGTGGTTTCACCACCCGTCTATTGAGTTCAAGTTTGGAGAAGAACATGGCGGGTTTGCCGAGCACGGCGCGCGTGGTGATCATCGGAGGCGGTGCCGTCGGCACCTCCTCGCTCTACCATCTCGCCAAGGCGGGCTGGACCGACTGCGTGCTCTTGGAAAAGAACGAGCTGACTTCGGGCTCGACCTGGCATGCCGCTGGCAACGTGCCGACTTTCTCCTCGTCCTGGTCGCTGATGAACATGCAGCGCTATTCGACCGAGCTTTATCGCGGGCTGGCCGACGCGGTCGACTATCCCATGAACTATCACGTCACCGGCTCGCTGCGCCTTGCCCACACGAAAGAGCGCATGCAGGAATTTCAGCGCGCCAAGGGCATGGGCCTCTACCAGGGCATGGACATCGACATTGTCGGTGTCGACGAGATCCAGCGTCGCTATCCCTTCATCGAGACGCATGACCTGAAAGGCGCGCTCTACGACCCGAGCGACGGCGACATCGATCCGGCGCAGCTCACCCAGGCGCTGGCCAAGGGTGCGCGCGACATGGGCGCGAAGATCATCCGCTTCTGCCCGGTCACAGGCGTGCGCCGTGAGAACGACGAATGGGTGGTCGAGACGGCACAAGGTGAGATCCGCTGCGAGATCGTCGTCAATGCCGCCGGCTACCGCGCCGCCGAAGTCGGCCGGATGTTCGGCCGCGACGTGCCGATGATGGTGATGAGCCATCAGTACATTTTGTTCGAGGAGATTCCCGAACTGGCGGCATGGTCGAAGGAACAGGGGAAGAAACTGCCGCTGCTGCGCGACGTCGACACCTCCTACTATCTTCGCCAGGAGAAGAACGGCATGAATCTCGGCCCCTATGAGCGCAATTGCCGCGCGCATTGGGCCACCCACAACGACCCGATGCCGGAGGATTTTTCCTTCCAGCTGTTCCCCGACGATCTCGACCGGCTCGAACATTATCTGGCCGACGCCGTCGCCCGCGTGCCGATCCTGGGCACCGCCGGCCTGTCCAAGGTCATCAATGGCCCGATCCCCTACACGCCGGACGGCAATCCGCTGATCGGCCCGATGCCCGGCGTTCCCAATGCCTTCGAGGCCTGCGTCTTCACCTTCGGCATCGCCCAGGGCGGCGGCGCCGGCAAGGTGCTGGCCGAATGGGTGACAGAGGGCCAGACCGAATGGGACATGTGGTCATGCGACCCGCGCCGCTTCACCTCCTTTGCCGCGGCGCCGGACTATTGCGTCGCCAAGGGCATGGAGATCTACGGCAACGAATACGCCATCCAGTTCCCGCGCCATGCCTGGCCGGAAGGCCGCGACCGCAAGCTGTCGCCGATCCACGATCGCATCAAGGCGCTCGGCGGCCGCTTCGACGCCTATAATGGCTGGGAGCGCGCCACCTGGTATGCGCAAGAGGGCGATGATATTTCAGAGGAAGCGACGCTGACCTTCCGCCGCGAAGGACCCTGGCACCATCGTGTGCGTGAAGAATGCCTGGCCGTGCGCGATGCCGCCGGCATTTTGGACCTGCCGGGCTTCTCGCGCTTCAACCTCGAAGGCCCGGGTGCCGCCGAATGGCTGAGCCTGCAGGTCACTGGGCTGGTGCCGAAGCCAGGCCGCATCGGCCTGGCCTATTTCGCCGACGACAAGGGCCGTATCGTCACCGAAATGTCCGTGGTGCGCCACGACGACAACCTGATGACGCTGATCACCGCGGCGGTCGCGCAATGGCATGATTTCGAGTGGCTGAAATCGCGCATGCCTGAAGATGCGACCTTCAAGCTGATCGATCGGACCGAGGAATTCTCGACCCAGATCCTGGCAGGCCCGAACTCGCGAAAAATCCTCGCTGATGTCTGCGAAGCCGACCTCACTCTGCCATGGCTGACGCATCAGGAGACAAAGATCGCCGGTCGCTGGGCCAAACTCGTGCGCGTCTCCTTCGCCGGCGAACTCGGCTGGGAAATCCACACCAGGATCGACGACACCGCCGCCATCTTCGATGCCATCTGCGCGGCGGGACAACAGCATGGGCTGAAGCCGTTCGGCATGTATGCGCTGGATTCGCTCAGGCTCGAAAAAGGCTACCGCACCTGGAAGGGCGACCTGTCGACCGACTATTCGATCCTGCAGGGCGGGTTGGAGCGCTTCGTCAAATGGGACAAGCCCGACTTCCGCGGCAAGGCGGCACTCCAGAACGAAAAGCAGCAAGGCGTGAAGAAGCGCTTCGTCACGCTGGTGGTGGAAAACCCCGGCGATTGCGACGCTCCGTCAGTTTCTACACTCTGGCATGACGGCAAGATCGTCGGCGAGACGACGTCGGGCGGCTGGGGTCATCGCATCGACAAGTCGATCGCACTCGGCATGCTGCGCGCCGACCTGGCCGAACCAGGTACATCAGTCGAGGTCGAAATCTTCGGTGACCGCTTTCAGGCGATCGTGCAGAAGGATGAACCGCTGTGGGATCCGAAGAACGAAAGGCTGCGCGCATGAAGAAAATCATCCTCACCGATGGCGGGATGGGCCAGGAACTGGTCCGCCGCAGCAAATCCGAGCCGACACCGCTTTGGTCGGCCAGGGTGCTGATCGACGAACCCGATTTGGTGCGCGACCTGCACGCGGAATTCATCCGTGCCGGCGCACGTGTCATCACCATCAACACCTATTCTGCGACACCCGAACGCCTGGCGCGCGAGGGCGCGGAAGACCTCTTCAAGCCATTGCAGAAGCGCGGCATCGAATTGGCCAGGCAGGCCCGCGACGAGGCCGGCGATGCAGCCATCGCCGGCTGCCTGTCGCCGCTTTTCGGCAGCTATGCACCGGCACTGACCATTTCCTTCGAGGACACGCTCGATATTTACCGCCACATCGTTGCCGAGCAGGCCGATGGCGTCGACCTGTTCCTGTGTGAAACCATGGCGTCGGCGGACGAAGCCCGCGCGGCGGTCACCGCGGCATCGGAAAGCGGCAAGCCGGTATGGGTGTCGTGGACGCTGGCCGACCACGGCAAGCCACGGCTGCGCAGCGGCGAGACAATAGCCGCCGCGGCAGGCGCGCTCGATGGCCTGGCAGTCGCCGCGCGGCTGGTCAATTGCTGCCGGCCGGAAGCAATCGCCGCGGCTTTGCCTGAACTGATCGACCTCGGCGGCCCGGTCGGCGCCTACGCCAATGGCTTCACTTCAACCGAAGCACTCAAGCACGGCGGCACCGTCGATGTGCTGCACGCCCGTCACGACCTTGGCCCGGATGCCTATGCCGACCAGGCGATCGGCTGGGTCGAGGCTGGGGCAAGCATCGTTGGCGGCTGCTGCGAAGTCGGACCGCCGCACATCGCCGCCCTGCGCGACCGGCTCGAACAGGCCGGCTACGAAATTTCGGGAGTTTTGCATGCCTAGACCATCATCGCGTATTTCCGGCATCGTGCCTTCGGGCAAGGACGGCTGGGAAGTCCATTTCGCCGCCTGGACGCGCAAGGAGGCCGGCGAAGACATCATCATGCTGTCGGTCGGCGACCATGATTTCGACACGCCTTCGCAGACCATCGAAGCCTGTGTGACCGCGGTTCGCGGCAGCAATCATCACTATACCCCGCTTCCCGGCTTGCCGCGCCTGCGCAGGGCGATGGCGGCGGCCTCGACCGCCTGCACCGGCGTCGAGACGTCGCCGGATCAGGTGATCGCCACACCGGGTGGCCAGGCCGCACTCTACGCCGCCGTGCAGGGCGTGCTCGACCAGGGCGATCACGCCATCGTCGTGGCGCCCTATTATGCCACCTATCCCAACACGTTCAGCGCCGCAGGCGCTGATTTCACCGTCGTTGAGACACCGGCCGAGGATGGCTTCCAGCCGCGTGCCGACATGATCCGCGCGGCAATCCGGCCGAACACGCGCGCCGTCCTGATCAACACGCCGAACAATCCGACAGGAGCTGTCTATTCGCGCGAGCGGCTGGAGCAGTTGGCAGAAGTCTGCCGGGAGCACGACCTCTGGCTTCTGTCGGACGAAGTCTACTGGACGCTCGGCGGCGGCGAGCACGTCTCGCCGCGCTCGCTGCCAGGGATGGCCGAGCGGACGCTGGTCATCAATTCGATGTCCAAGAGCCACGGCATGACCGGCTGGCGCATGGGCTGGCTGACGGGACCGGAGGAGATGATCACGCTCATGATCAATCTCAATCTGGTGACGACCTACGGCCTGCCGGCCTTCATCTCGATTGCTTGTTCCGAGGCGCTGGAGAACCGTTACGGTGTCAAGGAGATCGCCGAACGTTACGCGGCACGCCGCACCGTCTTGCTCGACGCCGTGCGGGGCATGAACGATGTCACCGTGCGCGGTTCGGAGGGCGGCATGTATGTCATGCTCGACATCTCGGCCGTCGAACCGGACGACGAGAAATTCGCCTGGGCCCTGCTCGACAGCGAAAAGGTTGGCGTCATGCCCGGCTCCAGCTTCGGCGAAGCGGCCGCCGGCCACATTCGCATCAGCCTCTGCCAGCCCGAACCCGTGCTGCAGGAAGCTGCACTTCGTCTGCGCCGCTTTGCTTCCAGCTACCGTCGCGAGGCAGCATGACCGCCAAGGCAATTCCCGCCAAAGCAAGAGCGGTCATCATCGGCGGCGGCGTTTCCGGCTGTTCGGTCGCCTATCACCTGGCCAAGCTCGGCTGGACTGACATCGTGCTTCTCGAACGCAAACAGCTGACGTCGGGCACGACATGGCACGCCGCCGGCCTGATCGGCCAGTTGCGCGGTTCGCAGAACATGACACGGCTGGCCAAATATTCCGCCGATCTCTACGTCAAGCTGGAAGCCGAGACCGAGGTCGGCACCGGCATGCGCCAGGTCGGTTCGATTACCGTGGCGCTGACCGAGGAGCGCAAGCACGAGATCTACAGGCAAGCGTCGCTGGCGCGTGCCTTCGATGTCGACGTGCGTGAGATTTCGCCCAGGGAAGTCAGCGAGATGTACCCGCATCTCAATGTTTCCGATGTCGTCGGTGCCGTGCATCTGCCGCTCGACGGCCAATGCGACCCCGCCAACATCGCCATGGCCCTGGCCAAGGGCGCGCGCCAGCGCGGCGCCACCATCGTCGAGAATGTGAAGGTCACCAAGGTCCATACCAAGGCCGGCCGCGTCAGCGGCGTGTCCTGGGCACAGGGCGAAGACCAAGGCACGATCGAAGCCGACATCGTCGTCAACTGCGCCGGCATGTGGGCGCGCGAACTGGGAGCGCAGAACGGCGTCACCATCCCGCTGCATGCCTGCGAGCATTTTTACCTCGTCACCGAACCGATCCCCGGCCTCACCCGTCTGCCGGTGCTGCGGGTGCCGGACGAGTGCGCCTACTACAAGGAGGACGCCGGCAAGATGATGCTGGGCGCCTTCGAGCCGGTGGCAAAACCCTGGGGCATGGACGGCATAAGCGAGGATTTCTGCTTCGACCAGTTGCCGGAGGACATGGAGCATTTCGAGCCGATCCTCGAAATGGGCGTCAACCGCATGCCGATGCTGGCAACCGCCGGCATCCACACCTTCTTCAACGGTCCTGAGAGTTTTACGCCCGACGACCGCTACTATCTCGGCGAGGCGCCGGAGCTGTCCGGCTACTGGATGGCGACCGGCTACAACTCGATCGGCATCGTCTCCTCCGGCGGCGCCGGCATGGCGCTGGCGCAGTGGATCAATGACGGCGAAGCCCCGTTCGACCTGTGGGAAGTCGACATCCGCCGCGCCCAGCCGTTCCAGAAGAACCGCCGCTATTTGAAGGAACGCGTCTCGGAAACGCTCGGCCTGCTCTATGCCGACCATTTCCCTTATCGGCAGATGGCGACCTCGAGGAATGTCAGGCGTTCGCCGCTGCACGAGCATCTGAAGGTGCGCGGCGCCGTGTTCGGCGAAGTCGCCGGCTGGGAGCGCGCCAACTGGTTCGCCCGCGAGGGCCAGGAGCGCGAATACCGCTATTCCTGGAAGCGCCAGAACTGGTTCGACAACCAGCGCGAAGAACACCTCGCGGTCAGGAATGGCGTCGGCCTGTTCGACATGACCTCCTTCGGCAAAATCCGTGTCGAGGGCCGCGACGCCAGCGCTTTCCTGCAAAGACTGTGCGCCAACCACATGGACGTCGCGCCGGGCAAGATCGTCTACACCCAGATGCTCAACCAGCGCGGCGGCATCGAGAGCGACCTGACGGTTTCGCGGCTGTCGGAAACGGCTTTCTTCCTCGTCGTCCCCGGCGCCACGCTGCAGCGCGACCTGGCTTGGCTGCGCAAGCACGTCGCCGACGAGTTCGTCGTCGTCACCGACGTGACGGCGGCCGAAAGCGTGCTCTGCCTGATGGGCCCGGACGCAAGAAAGCTGATCCAGAAGGTCAGCCCCAACGATTTTTCCAATGATAAAAATCCGTTCGGCACGTTCCAGGAAATCGAGATCGGCATGGGCCTGGCCCGCGCCCACCGCGTCACCTATGTCGGCGAACTCGGCTGGGAACTCTATGTCTCGACCGACCAGGCGGCTCATGTCTTCGAGGCGATCGATGAGGCCGGCGCCGAAGGCGGCCTGAAGCTCTGCGGCCTGCACACGCTGGATTCCTGCCGCATCGAAAAGGCCTTCAGGCATTTCGGCCACGACATCACCGATGAAGACAATGTGCTGGAAGCCGGCCTTGGCTTTGCGGTGAAGACCGCCAAGGGCGACTTCATCGGCCGCGATGCCGTGCTGCGCAAGAAGGAAGCCGGCCTGTCACGCCGGCTCGTCCAGTTCCGCCTGAAGGATCCAGAGCCCCTGCTCTTCCACAACGAAGCGATCCTGCGCGACGGCAAGATCGTCGGCCCGATCACTTCAGGCAATTACGGCCATCATCTCGGCGGCGCGGTCGGGCTAGGCTATGTGCCATCCGAGGGCGAGAGCGAAGCGGATGTGCTGGCTTCATCCTACGAAATCGAGATCGCCGGCGAGCGCTTTGCGGCGGAAGCCTCGCTGAAGCCGATGTATGATCCGAAGGCCGAGCGGGTGAAGATGTAGCGCCTCTTACCCTCCCCCTTGTGGGGAGGGTCGGCTCGCGGTCGGAGCAGAGCGGAGATTGCGGGACGGGGTGGGGATAGCGCCCTACGAGACCCCGCTTCTCAAAACCGCTCCAGCTTTGCCCGCACCTTCGCCAGAAACGCCGCCCTTGTTGCCGGCGTCGAGGCATCCATCAAATAGTGCGCCAGGAAAAACGTCCGGCAGCGCGCCGCGCATAGCGCCCGCATGCCGCGCAGCAGGGTCTTGCGCCCCGGCTGGCCGACGACGACGCTCCACCAGGTCGGCGCGCCGCAGGTGGTGATGACGCCAACCTTGGTTACATGCGTCATCAGCGACTTGATCCGCCCCTTGCCGGCCGGCAACTTGAAGGCGACGTCCGTCGCCCACACCCGGTCGAGCCAGCCCTTCAGCATCGCCGGCAGCCCGTACCACCAGGTCGGATAGACAAACAGGATCGCTTCGGCCCAGTTGAGCAGCTCGAAATGCGGCTTCAGCGCCGGGTCCTGCGGCGCCTGGTCATTGTAGGAGCGTCGCTCGTCGCAACCCATCACCGGGTCGAATTTATCGGCGTAGAGGTCGAGCAGCCGCACCTCCCAGCCTCGTCGCATCAGCACGTCGATGGCGGTGTCGCGAATTGCCGCACAGAAGCTGTCCGGCACCGGATGGCAGTAGACCACCAGCGCGCGCATCAGAAGGCATCCATGCTGGCCGCGACCTTGGCCATGAAGGTCTTGCGCGTGCTGTCGGTCGACAGATTCATCGAATAATGCGCAAGATAGGTCACCGGCGCGCCCGGTTTGACGGTGGCGCGCAGCATGCGCTTGATCAGTTTGCGCGGCGGATCGCCCATCAGCATGGCGCGGAACCGGCTGCCGCCATAAGTGGTCACCGCCGCAACCTTGCGTATGTTGTGCAGCGACGGCTGCGCCTTGCCGTCGACCAGCTTGAACGACACGCCGGGAAGGAAGACGCGATCGAAAAAGCCTTTCAGTATCGCTGGAAAGCCATAGTTCCAGACTGGATAGGAAAGCACCAGCGCATCGGCTCGCAGCAGGCGTTCGACATAAGGTGCGGCAGCGTCAGCGGCGCCGCGCGGATTGTGGTAGTCCAGCCTTTCCTGCCGCGTCATCCGCGGATCGAAATCCTCCGCGTAGAGGTCGCAGTCATCGACCGTATGGCCCGCCGCCGTCAACCGCTCTACGATCATGCGGTGCAGGCCGGCATTGAAGCTGGTCTCGACCGGATGGGCGTAAAGGACGAGGATGTTCACAGGGGAATATCCCCTAGGTCAGTGCGAGGCACCCCCCTCTGCCCTGCCGGGCATCTCCCCCGCAAGGGGGGAGATCGGACTGCCGTATCGCTTTCGCTAACTGTCGACGCCGCAGAATGGTCGCGACTCAAAGGCTGCCAATCTCCCCCCTTGCGGGGGAGATGTCCGGCAGGACAGAGGGGGGTACTCAAGCGCAAACCTCTCCTCATCCCACTCTCTGCAGCCCCTTGAACAAAAAAGTCCGACCCGAACGGTAGTCGTAGTCCGGGTTCTCCCAGGCGATCATCTTGCCGGGGTTGAGCAGGCCTTGCGGATCGGTCTCGCGCTTGAAGGCGAGCTGCACCGCGTCGGTCTGCTTCATGCCGCCCTCTTCCAGCGTGTAGCGATGCGGGTTGAAGATCGGGCAGCCATTCTCCTCATGCAGGCGCACGATCTCGTCGAGCCGAGCCTCGCTGGTGAACTTGACCAGCGGCAGGCCGAAGCAGGTGATGTTGCCGTCCAGCCGCACGAATTCCAGATGCGAGAAAACCTCGCCCGGAAACATCTTGTCCATCTTTTCGACCAACGCGAGCTGGTTGGGAAAGGGATAGAGCGACTGCAGATAGGTAATCGAAGGATCGACGCGCAGCGCCCTCAGCGTCGTGTGGTTCCAGGCCAGCTCATAGGCCGGCGGCAGCCCCTTCTTTTCGTCCAGCGTTGCGGTTGCGGCATTGTAGATCACCTCGCCACCGGCCCGGCCGGTGAAGGCCAGTAAAGCGTCCAGCCCATGCCGCGCCACCATGACGACGCAGATGCTCTGCCCCTGCTGCAGGAATTTCTGGTGCCGCTTGAAATAAAGCTGTGGCACGGGTGCCGCTATCGGCGTGATCAGCTTGGTCAGGATACCGTCCTGGCACGCCAGTGCATTTCCATAGCGGGCCGCATCCATGAAAGCGTCGAAGCCGACGATGACGTCGATCCATTCATAAGCCGCGGTCAGCGGCATCTCGACCTCCGATATGATGCCGTTGGTGCCGTAGGCATGGGTCACCTTGTGCAGATCCTCGCCGGTGAGTTCGAGCGCTTTCGGCTCGGCCTCCATGGTCACCACGCGCAGCCGGAGCACATTGCCGAAATCACGCAGGCCACCGAAATTGATCGAGCCGACGCCGCCCGAACCGCCGGCGATGAAGCCGCCGATCGAAGCGGTGTTGTAGGTAGAGGGCGATAGCCGGAGTTCCTGCCCGGAATGCGCTCGCGTTGCCTTGTCGATATCGGCCAGAATGGCCCCCGGTCCGGTCACGACGCGACCCGGGGCGATCGACTTGATCTCGTTCATCTCGGCAAGGTTGAGCACGACGCCGCCGGAGAGCGGCATCGCCTGGCCGTAATTGCCGGTGCCGCTGCCGCGCGGTGTCACCGGCACGCCATGGCGATGACAGGCGGCAAGCACGCGGATCAGTTCGGCCTCGTTCTTCGGCGTCACGATCAGATCGCCGGTGACATGGTCCAGTTGCTGCTTCAGCACCGGGCTGTACCAGTAGAAGTCACGGCTCTTCTGCTGGACGATGGCCGGATTGTCGTCGACCTTGAGCCCGTCAAGATCGCGTTTGAGCGCCGAAACGTCCATCATTCCACCATCAGTTCGTCGAGTTCGGCATAGTCGGGCAATTGCCGGTCGATCGCCTTGCCGCCGCGCACCACGATGCGATCCGATTCGGGCCGCGAGAGCAATTCCGTCCAGCTTCGGCCTTTGAACAGGACAAAATCGGCATCGCCGCCGGCGGCAAGCGTGCCGAAGCCATCAAGCCGCATCACCTTGGCCGGCGTCGCGGTGACCGCTTGCGGCCAGTCGGCGACCGGATGATCGAAGTGCAGGATGCGCGTCGCCATGCGGTAGACCTCCAGCATGTCGAGGTCGCCATAGGCATAAAATGGGTCACGCGTATTGTCGGATGCGACGGCAACCGCAATGCCCCTCGCCTTCATTTCGTGCAGCAGCGTCACACCACGCCAGCGCGGCGTGGTGCCGTCGCCGCGCCGATCCTGCAAATAGAGATTGCACATCGGCAATGAAACGACGGCTAGCCCTGCCTTCGCCACCTTGTCCAGCGTGTCGAGCACGTCGAGGTCCGGCTGGCGCGCAAGCGAGCAGCAATGGCCGACGAGGATCTTTCCTTCGAAACCGTTCCAAAGAGCGGCCTCGGCGATCTTCTTCAGCGATATGGCGGAGATGTCATCGGTCTCGTCGGCATGGAAATCGAGATCGAGGCCATGCTTGATCGCTTGCGCGAAGACATGGTCGAGCAGTTCTTCGAGGTCCGGCACCATATAGGTGACGACACCGAGCACGCCCTTTGCCGCGGCAACCCTCTTTGCCAGCCTGTCGAACCACTTTTTGTCGCGTACGCCTTCGATGCCGAGCAAACAGGCGCCCTGCAACTCGATGCGGCCGCGCCATGCCTCGCGCATCGCCTCGAACACCGGCCAGGAGATTTCCTCCTGCGGCGCGACGCTGTCGAGATGCGTGCGCAGCGCCCTGGTGCCATGGGCGTAGGCTGAGCGCAGCGAGAAATCCATCCGTTTCGCAACGTCCTCGGCGCTCCAGCGTGCCACACGATCGGCGCCGGCGGCATTCAGCGCGCCCAAGAACGTGCCGTCGGGATTGGGCTTTCGCGGCCAGATATGGCCCTTGTCGATATGCGTGTGGCTGTCGACGAAGCATGGCAGCACGATGCGGCCGCCAAGATCGACGGCATCAGCAGGCGCTGCACGACCGTGGGCGGCAATGCCTGCGATTTTGCCGTCCGCGATAGTGACGTCGGCAAGCGCAAAGCCATCCCTGTCGAGAGCAGCGCCAAGGCCTGGGGTCAGGGATGCGTGAAGCCTGACATTGGCGAGCCGGTATGAACCTGTGTTCGGAATCAAGGGCCTAGCGCTCCTGCTTCAGTGCGCTTTCGTGCCAGCGCCGCAAAATGAGATGCGAAATCAGCGACAGCACGAGGAAGATCAAAATGCCGGTCAGCGAGATCAGGAACAGCGCCGCGAACAGCCGCGGCGCGTTGAGCCGGTAACCGGCCTCGATGATGCGCGAGGCAAGGCCGGACGACTGGCCGGTGGTGCCGGCGACGAACTCGGCCACCACCGCGCCGATCAGCGACAGGCCGCCGGCGATCTTCAGCCCGCCGAGGAAATAGGGCATCGCGGCCGGCAGCCTGAGATAGCGCAATTGCTGCCAGCGCGTCGCGCCATTGAGCTTGAACATGTCGCGCAGATTGCGGTCGACGGAGTTGAGGCCAAGCGTGGTGTTGGACAGGATCGGAAAGAAGGCGACGATCCAGGCGCACAGCAGAAGCTTGGTCGTCTGGTCGTTCACATAGATGTTGATCAGCGGAAAGATCGCCACGATCGGCGTCACCTGCAGCACGATGGCGAAGGGAAAGAACGACATCTCGACCCATTTCGATTGCGCGAACAGCACCGCCAGCCCGACCCCGCCGACGACCGCCAGAGCCAGGCTGAGGAAGGTGATGCGCAAGGTCACCAGCAGCGAGGAAAACAGCAGGCCGGCGTCGTTGTAGAGCGTCCACAGCACCACGCCCGGGCGCGGCAGGATGTATTGCGGAATCGCGTTCCAGACGCAGATGCGATCCCACAGCCAGATCGCCAGGATCATGATCGTTAGCGGCAGCAGCCAGCGGCCGATCCGTTCGAACCGCTCTTGGCGCACGCGGCGCGCTTCCTCGGGGTCGAGTTCGAGCACACGCTCGTCAATGGCCGTCATGATGCGCGCCTGCTGTTGAATTGATGGCATTGACCAACACATCGGAGGCCTGACGGCAGAGTGCCGCATAGTCGGGCGAGGTGCGAAACGCCTCGTCGCGCGGATAGGAGGCCTCGATGGCGAGTTCGTCGAACACCCTGCCCGGCCGCGCCGCCATGACGACGACGCGGTTGGAGAGGAACACGCTTTCAAAGACGCTGTGGGTGACGAAGACGACGGTGAAGCGTTCGTCCTGCCACAGTTCCAGGAGATCGTTGTTGAGCTTGAAGCGGGTGATCTCGTCGAGTGCCGCGAACGGTTCGTCCATCAGCAGCACGCGCGGTTTGGTCACCATGGCCCGCGCGATCGAGACGCGCATCTTCATGCCGCCGGACAGTTCGCGCGGCACCGCGTCTTCGAAACCGGTTAGATGCACCCGCGCCAGCATTTCCGTGATCGCCGGTGTCGCCTTGGCGCGCGAAATGCCTTTCAGCCGAAGCGGCAGCCAGACATTGTCGAAAACATTGGCCCAGGGCAGCAGCGTCGGCTCCTGGAAGACGAAGCCGATGTTCGAACGGTCAAGCGAGCCACCGCCGCGCCAGTCGAGCACGCCGGAGGTCGGCGTCGACAGGCCGGCGATCAGCCGCAGCGCCGTCGACTTGCCGCACCCCGACGGCCCAAGCAGGCTGAGGAAATCGCCTTCCCGGATGGTCAGGTCGACGTCGCTGAGCGCCGTCACGCCGTTGGAAAATACCTTGCCGACGCCGCGCAGCGCCAGAAGCGTCGGGGCCGTACCCGACACAGCCGGCGCTGGCGCCACTTTTTCCCTTATCATGCCGGGACCGGCCTATTTCTTCAGCTCGAGCCCGACGCCCTTGTTGATGAAGGTCAGCGTGTAGGCCTTCTTGATGTCGATGCCGTCGGGCGTGACCTTGGCCTTGACCATCTTGTCGTAGAAGCTCTTGATCCGCTCGTCGGTCATGGCGCCGATGCCGAGCTTTTCGGTGTCGCCGGAATCGGCCAGGCCGAACTTCTTCATCTGCTCGATCGAGAACGCGATCTGCTCGTCGCTCATGTCGGGATTGTCTTTCTTGATCAAGTCGTTGGCGGCCTTGTTGTCGCCGTAGAGATATTTGTACCAGCCCTTGGCGGAGCCATCGACGAAGCACTGGACCACCTCCGGCTTCTTGTCGATCGTGTCCTGCATCACCTCGATCGTCGTCGAGTAGGTATCCCAGCCATAGTCGGCGAGCAGGAACTGGTTCGGCACGAAGCCGCCTTCCTTCTTGACCGCGAACGGCTCGGAGGTGACGTAGCCCTGCTGGATCGACTTCTTGTTGGCGAGGAAGGGAGCGGTGTTGTAGGTGTAGGGCGCGCGCTTGGAGGCATCGAAGCCGAGTTCGATGACCATCCACTGGAAGAAGGTCTGCACGCCCTCGTCACCCAATATGTACTGGTCGGCGTTCTTCAGGTCCTCCCATTTGTCGAGCCCTTCGCCGGGATGGGACATGATGACCTGCGGGTCCTTCTGGAAATCCGCCGCCACCACCCGCATCGGAATGCCTTGCTGGACGGCATCGAAAGCCGACAGCAGATTGCCGCCCATGTAGAAATCGATCTTGCCGGCCAGCAGCATCGGCCGGCCGCTGACCTGCGGACCGCCCTGCATAATGGTGACGTCGAGGCCGCAGGCAGCATAGGTGCCGTCCGCCACGGACTGGTAATATCCGCCATGCTCCGGCTCGGCCAACCAGTTGGTGCCGAAGGTGACTTTCTCATTCGCAGCAGCACCCAGCGTGCTGGCTGCAAGCAGGGCCACAACCGCCACCGAGATCTTCTGTTTTCCGTACATCGACACCACCCTCTGTTTGCTCCGGCGCGCCACGCGCCAGGCTCGACACCAAAGATTCAAGAAGCAAGACACATGCCACCGGCGTCTGGCGCCGGGGCCGCCCGCTTGAAAGACGTTGCCATGCCAAGCGCGGACGGGTCATGCCGTACGGAAGGCATCGTGCCTATTTTTTGAACGGCTGTCCATAATCGCCCGGGCAACATGCACCGCCATCTTGAAGGTGCAATGGGTCAAGCCTTAGGCTACGGCCAAACCGGAGATTGCCATGTTCAGATTCCTCACCCCGAAGTCGATAAAGCCGCCCTTTGCCCGCTACAGCCACGGCGTCGAGGTACCGCCTGGAAAGCGGCTAGTGCTGTGCTCGGGTCAGGTCGCCATCACCGCGGACGACCAGATTCCCGAAGAGGCCGGCGCGCAGGCCGAACTCTGCTTCCGCAACATCGAAGCGATTCTCCGCGAAGCTGGGCTGGGCCTATTCGACATCATCCGTATCAACGCCTATGTCACCGACCGCGCGCATCTGCGGCCCTATATGGATGTCCGCGACCAGCTGTTTTCCAGCCCCGCGCCGGCCTCGACGCTGATGATCGTCTCCGGCTTTGCCCGACCCGAATTCAAGGTCGAGATCGAGGCTATCGCGGCCGGGTGATCGACAGACAACCTCCGCCGCGCTAGGTCTGGCCGTTCATCGAAGAGGCATGACATGACTGTTGCGAAGAAACGCGCGTGGTGGGGCGACTACCGGACCACCGAATACGCCTCGATCGATCCGGAGGCGACGATCGCCGTGTTGCCGGTGGCGGCGATCGAGCAGCATGGGCCACATCTGCCGGTCTCTACCGACACTTCGATCATGAACGGCATGCTCGACACGGTTATTTCGCGCCTGCCCGACGATCTCGACATCCGCATCCTGCCGGTCCAGGCAGTGGGCAAGTCGAACGAACATCTGCACGCGCCGGGCACCCTCACTCTGCCGGCAACCACGCTGATAGAAGCCTGGACCGAGCTTGGCCTGTCGATCGCGCGCGCCGGGGTGCGCAAGCTGATCGTGGTCAATTCGCATGGCGGCAACGAAGAGATCATGGGCATTGTCACGCGCGAACTGCGCGTGCGTGAAAAGATGCTGGCGGTAAAGACCAGCTGGCAACGCTTCGGCCGCCCGTCCGGCATGTACACCGAGCTCGAGGACCGCCACGGCATCCATGGCGGCGATGTCGAGACCTCGCTGATGCTGCATTTCCGGCCGGACCTCGTCGACATGGCCAAGGCCGACAATTTCGTTTCCAATGTCGCCAAGGCCGAGAAGGAATTCTCGCTGCTGCGCCACACCGGCACCCACGCCTTCGCCTGGATAGCTGGCGATCTCAACCCGAACGGCGTCGTCGGCGATGCCAGCATCGCGACGGCGGAGAAAGGCCGGCTGACGGCAGAATATCAGGCCGACGGCTTCATCAGCCTGCTGCGGGATGTCCGCAAGGCGAAGCTCGCGGACTGGTTGACGTAGCCTCCAAACCAGTGGTCTGGCATCGAAAGGCAAACGCTGTCCTCTTGAACAAACCAGGCGACGGAGGGCGGATCAGACGATCACGCTTTTGCACAGAGAGATTTCCGCACAAGAGATTTTGACAAACTTTGCCAAAATGGGCCATACTGGACGGGATATGGAGGCCAGTATGGCAACGATGAACGTATCATTGCCCGATCCGATGAAAGATTGGGTTGAGGCGCAAACCGAAACGGGCCGCTACGCCAACGCGAGCGATTATGTGCGCGATTTGATCCGTCGGGATCAGGAGCGCAACGACAAGATTGCCGCCATGCAGCGCTTTGTCGATGATGGCTTGAAGAGTGGCATCGGCAATCGATCCAGGGACGCGCTTTTCACGGAGGCGGTTAAACGCGCTGAAAAGCCATCCGGCAATAGGTAGTGGGATTTCGCCTTTCTTTAGCCGCGGAAGAGGACATCGTCGGTATTGCCGAGCAAGGGGTGCGCCTGTTCGGCGCTGTGCAGGCCAGACAGTATCATGACGAGTTGTTCACGATCTTTGACCTGATCGCTGCCAGTCCCCGAATAGCGCGAGAGCGGCTTGAATTGAGGCCACCGATGCGTATCCATCCCTTCAAAGCCCATCTTGTCGTCTACCGGATCGAAGCCGACGACGACGTGTTCATTGTCCGGGTACGCCACGGGCATGAAGATTGGGCGAATGAAGGCCACTCGATAATCGAACAACGACATGGGGCAGCTAGCTGTCGATCCTCAGCGCAAAGGGCGTGCCTTCAAAGGCATCCGCACCGCGCCCGATCGATTCGATTGCCTCGATCATGCGGCCGTTGCGATCAAGCAGCGCATCGGCCACCGCAATCAGCCGCGGATTGGGTGTCGCCGATGGCGACAGCGTCCGCAATGTCTGAGCCAGTTCGGCCTCATCGCGTTTCGGCGCCAATGCCGCCGCAATGATGTAGGCGGAGGCGGTCGAGCGGCTGATGCCGGCATAGCAATGCACGAGCATCGGCCTTGCCCGGTCCCAGCGGCGCGCGAAATCGAGCAGGTTACGGACATGCTCCTCGCCCGGCATGGTCATGCCGTCCTGCGCCGCCGCGATGTCATGCATGACCAGATGCAGATGGTTTTCTCGGGCGATCGACGCCGGACGGACCACCTCCGTTCCGGCGGCAAGCAGCGACAGCATGCGGTCGGCGCCGGTCCTGGCCACCGTTTCCTCGATCTTTGCCAGCGAACAGACATGGATCATTGTTCCGAACCCTTCGATTGATCCTCGCGCCGCGACGCCCATTCGGCAAGAGCGGTCTCGAGCCGCTGCCATTCCTCCTCACTTCCCGGCAGGCCGGCGCGCAGAACGTCAGGCCGATCGGCAAAATGGCGAAGCAGGATGCCGCGCTCGCCGAGCGCGGCAAACAAATCGGCGGCATTGGTCAAACTGAGGAAACGATACAATGTGGTGCCGCCCGCTACGGGTACGCCGAAGCGGGCCAACAGCGCGTCGAGCCGCGCCGATGCGCCGGCAAGAGATGATCGCATCGCGTCCTGCCAGTCGATGTCGGCAAGCGCGCGGATGCCGTATTCCAGCGCCGGGCCGGCGACGGCCCATGGCCCGAATTGCGTCTCAAGCCGTTCGACCGTCGCTACATCGGAAAGTGCAAACCCGAGCCGCAGCCCGGCCAGGCCGAAGAACTTGCCGAACGAACGCAGGACGACGATACCGCCCTGGCCGACATCGCCGCAGAGGCTATGCTCGCGCGGCCCAACATCCATGAACGCCTCGTCGACAACCAGCAGCCCGCCCTTGGCGCGCAATCCGGCAGCCAGAGCCAGCAACCGGTCGCGCTCGATGACACGTCCATCCGGATTGTTCGGATTGACGATGATGGCAAGGTCGGCGTCCGCCAGGTCAGCGAAATCGCCGACCTCGGTCACCGCGTGCCCGGCGATCACTGCTGCGCGGGCATGTTCGGCGTAGGTCGGACCCAGCACCAGCGCCCTTCCGGGGGTAATCAGCGAGGCGACGCGCGGCAACAGGATCTGCGTGCCCGGTGCCGCCACGATGTTGGCTGGCGACGGCGCCCCATAGGCACTGGCAGCGATCTCTGTCAGCTCACGCGTGCGCGCGGCTTCCGGCAACCGCGACAGCGAGGTGGCGGGCAGGTCGAAAAGCGGGTAGGAGTGCGGATTGATACCGGTCGAGAGGTCGACGAATGGCAGCAGGGCGTTGGGAAAAAGCCCCCTCGCGCGGCCAAGACTTCCACCATGGTCCACAACCGCCCCATTAAGAAGCTTCATGTCAGTCCTGATCGCTTTCCTGTCATTGGCCGTCGAATTCGCCCTCGGTTACCCCGATTGGCTGTTTCGCGCCATCGGCCATCCGGTGACGTGGTTCGGCAGGCTGATATCCTTTCTCGACCACAGGCTCAACCGCGCCACTGATCCCGACGCGCTGCGTCGCAAGCGTGGTGTCCAGGCGCTGCTGGTCATCGTGCTGGTGCCGGCGATAATTGGCCTGGGCGTGCAGATCCTGTTCTGGTTTGTTCCCAAGGGCCTCGTCATCACGGCCCTTCTGGCAACGTCGCTTCTGTCGCAAAAGAGCCTCTATGAGCATGTCGAGGCGGTGGCTGACGCGCTCGACACCGGCGGCCTGGCTTTGGGCCGCGTTGCCGTTTCGCGGATCGTCGGCCGCGACCCTGAAACGCTCGACAGGGCCGGCGTCTGCCGCGCGGCGATCGAGAGCCTGGCCGAGAATTTCTCTGACGGCATCGTCGCCCCCGCCTTCTGGACCGGCGTCGGCGGCCTGGCCGGCGGCGCCGCCTACAAGGCCGCCAACACCGCCGATTCGATGATCGGCCACCGCACCCCGCGCCACGAGGCGTTCGGCTGGGCAGCGGCGCGCTTCGACGACTGGATCAATCTGCCGGCGTCGCGGCTGACGGCGCTGCTGATCGTGCTGGCGGCGTTCCTCGTCAAAGGCGCTGATGCGAAAAATGCCTGGCATGCGGTATTGCGCGACGCGAAAAAACATCGCTCACCCAATGCCGGCTGGCCGGAAGCGGCGATGGCCGGCGCGCTCGGCCTGTCGCTCGCCGGGCCGCGCAGCTACGGCGGCGTACTGGTCGACGACGTCTTCATGGGCGAAGGTGGGCGGCGCGAAGCCGACAGCCTCGACATCAGGCAGGCGCTGAAACTCTATCGCGTTGCCGACTATCTGCTGATCGCCCTGTTCGGGTTGGTTTCGGTCGTTGTCATCGTGACGTGATCTCACGCTCCCCCTTGTGGGCAGGGCTATCGCATATGGAATTCCTGAGATGTCTGCCCGGCACGGACCCCCACCCCTAGCCCCTCCCCACAAGGGCGAGGGAGACTTCCGCTGGCGCCGACCCAAGCGAATCGCCTGTCTTTTCGGCGCCAAAGAAGAATTAAAGGCACGCGGCAGCGTTCCCTCCCCCTTGTGGGGAGGGTTAGGGTGGGGGTCCCTCTTCGCAAGAATCCATATGCGATAGCCCTGCCTTCAAAGGGGGTAAGAAGCCTCAGAACTCGATCCCCTGCTGGGCCTTCACGCCCGCGGAAAAATGGTGCTTGGTCACGCCCATTTCGGTGACGAGGTCGGCCGCCTCGATCAGCGCCGGCTTGGCATTGCGGCCGGTGACGACGACATGCAGGTCCTCGCGCCGCGCTTTCAGCGCCGCAACCACCTTGTCGAGATCGAGATAGTCGTAGCGCAGCGCGATGTTCATCTCGTCGAGCACCAGCAGGCTGATCGACGGGTCGGCCATCAGCTCGAGCACCTTGGCCCACGCGGCTTCGGCGGCTGCGATATCACGCTTCAAATCCTGCGTTTCCCAGGTGAATCCCTCGCCCATCGCGTGCCAGACGACGCGGTCGCCGAAGGCGGCGAACGCATCCTTCTCGCCGGTGTGCCATTTGCCCTTGATGAACTGGACGACACCGACGCGCTTGCCGTAGCCGAGCATCCGCAGCGCCAGGCCGAAGGCGGCCGTGGTCTTGCCCTTGCCGGGGCCGGTGTTGACGATCAGCAGCCCCTTCTCGACCGTCTTGCTCGCCACCTCGGCATCCTGCACCGCCTTGCGCTTAGCCATCTTGGCGCGGTGGCGTTCTTCGTCCTTATCGTCGATGTCGGTCATGTCATTTCACCTTGAGCGGCAGCCCCGCCACCATCAGCAGCACCGTATCGGCAATCGCCGCGACCTGCTGGTTGAGCCGGCCGGCGGCATCGCGAAACCGGCGCGCCAGTGCATTGTCCGGCACGATACCTTGGCCGACTTCATTGGACACCACGAACCAGGGTCCGCGCGGCCGCGACAGCACCTCTGCCAATCGGCGGCATTCCAGCTCGAAATCGTGTTCGGCCAGCATATGGTTGGTCAGCCACAACGTCAGGCAGTCGACGAGTACCGGTTGGTTATCAGGCAAGGCGGCAAGCGCGCCGGCGAGATCGAGCGGTGCGTCGATGGTCGTCCAGCCTTCGCCGCGCTGCGACCGGTGCAGCGCGATGCGCTCACGCATCTCGTCATCCCAGGCTTGCGCCGTGGCGATATAGGTCCAGGGCGGCGGCAAGGCGGTCGCCAGGATTTCGGCGTGGGGGGGGGGGGGGGGGGGGGGGGGGGGGGGGGGGGGGGGGGGGGGGGGGGGGGGGGGGGGGGGGGGGGGGGGGGGCGGGGGGGGGGGGGGGGGAGAGGAGAGAAAGGC